>JAVBNC010000089.1:0-12015 GCA_031551765.1 Desulfovibrionaceae bacterium | reverse complement strand
TTGCCGCTTAACGGCGAGCAAAGCTCGCCTACGTCAATCTCGCGGGCGGTGCTCCGCTTCGCTTCGCACCGCCAGAGCATTTTATCCTAATGAGCAATTTCAATGTGAAAATGCTCTAAACCGGCGGAGCGCATTGGAGTTGCCTGGCCGCGAAAAACACCGGGAGGGCAGGGATGAGACCGGAACCTTTCAAGCCGGGCTTTCCGGATAGCCCGCGTGCCGGGAACATGGCGCTCACTTGGGACACCTTTTCTTATATAATAAGAAAATCAAGAGAGCTGTCCAGAAGCCGCTTATGCTTGCGAGAAATTCCGGCATATGTCCCATGCCGTTACACCGCATAAGCTTGGTGATGTAAGCTTGTTCTTCGATGTTTTTGCCTGGCCGGATAGCTGGCAACGACCGTCCGGCCCGGCCGGCCGCTTATAAAATCCGAGCCATACGGCCGCGCGCTGAAAAATGAAGCGCGTGGCCGTACCGGCCTTAAGCCGCTTGGGCGGACTGATACACCGATATGAGCAGCCGGTCGGGGAGCAGGGATAGCTTCTGACCCCGCCGGATGGTTATGCGGCCCGCGCCGATGCTGTCAAAGGCTTTGGGCCCCAGGTCTTTGAGGTACATCTCCAGGGCGGTGTCCGGGGACAGGAACTGACGGACTATAGGCAGCTTGTCCAGAACCGGGTAGCCGTCGCCGCCGGTGGCCAGAAAGTCCGACACGGCCAACGTGTATTTCTGATGCGGAGCAATATGTTTGCCGTTGCTCAGCGCTGCAGAGACAATGCGCTTTCCCGCTGGTTTCGTGGTATCCACCGTCACCCGCAGGCCGCTGATTTGCGGAAAGCCCCCGTACTCTCCGGGCAGGCCGCGAAAACCGTGCTCCAGGATTTCCAGAAGCTGCGCGCCGCTCACCTCCTTGGTCTGCACGGCATCGGCAAAGGGAATGGCGGCAATGATATCACCCTTGCTGATGTTCCCTTTGGCAATGGAGTGCCGGATACCCCCGCCGTTGATGATGGCGACGTCCGCCCCGGTCATGTGGCGGAGCGCGTCCGAGCATAGGTTGCCGAAGTTGGTTTCCCGCGTGCGGATAATTACCCGTTCCGCCTCCAGGTCCACGGGGGTCGTCCCCACCACACGCGCGAGCAGAACATCCTGCTCTTTTTTGATCAGCAGCAGGGCTTCGGCCACGGCGTGGTCGGGTTCCACGTTTACAAAGTCTGCCCGGAGCAGCAGGGTGTTGGATTTTTCCAGCGCGGAGCCGGGTGGCCCCTGGCGCGTGAGGACCAGCTTTCCGAGAGCCTTGGCGTGCGCGCCGCTGCTGACCACCAGCGTGCCGTTGGGCATGATTTCCTGCAGCACAACGTGGGAGTGGCCGTCGATAACCACGTCAATGCCGCTCACTTTCGCGGCTATGTCCGTGCTTTTGACGTTCGCCGTGCCCTCCGTGCCCACGTGGGCCAGGGCCACCACCACGTCACAGCTTAGGCTGCGTAAGGTTTCGGCCATGCGCGCGGCGGCTTGCAGAACGTCCGCGAAGACCACCCCCTGGATATTGCGCGGGTGGGTCTGCACGGCCGTTTCGCCGGTGGTCAGGCCGAAGAAGCCGATTTTCAGCCCGCCCTCCGACCTTACCACGGAAGGGCGGGTGAACGGGCTGCCGTCCGCGTTCAGGACATTGGCGGAAAGAATGTACAGCGGGTCCGGTTTGGCTTCGGCTTCTTCTATTCTGGCCCGCAGCGCTTCCTGGCCGAAGTCGAACTCGTGGTTACCCAGGGCCGCCGCGTAATACCCGGCCATTTTCATCAGCCGCACGGCGTCCTTGCCCTGGGTCAGGTTGACGGAAGGGTTGCCCTGCAGGTAATCGCCCGCGTCCACCAGAATTGAATCGGGCGTGTCCTTTTTGACGGCGGCGATACGGTCTATGCCGATGCTGTCCACGGTGGAGTTGAGCCTGCCGTGGGTATCCGTGGTGTAGAACAGGGTGGCCTGCGAGGCGCTTTTGCCGCAGCCGCACAGCAGCAATGCGGCAAAAAGCGCGAACAGGACGCCGGAACGCGCGCGGGTGATTATGTTCATACGCGGCCTACAGCTTTACCAGTTCCACCCGGCGGTTCTTGGCCCTGCCGGCTTCAGTGCTGTTGTCGGCAATGGGCTTTTCCAGGCCGAACCCTTCCGCGCTCAGGCGGGACTTGTCTATGCCCTTGGCGACCAGGGCGTTCATGACCGCGTTGGCCCGCTCATCGGAAAGCTTTTTGTTGGCGGCGGCGTTGCCCACGTTATCGGTGTGGCCTTCCAGCTTGACCTTCATGCCCGCTTTGCTCTTGAGGGCGGTCACCACTTCGCCGATCACTTCATTGGATTCCGGTTTGATGGTGGATTTGCCGCTGTCGAAATTGATATACAGGGCGATGTGGCCTTCCTTTTCCAGCTTGTGGATGATGGTATCCGCATCCACTATATCCACATCCATTTGCAGATCGGCAAGTTCGAGAATTGTTGTGCTATACCGTGCTCCATTATAGTTATAACATTTGACAATCATATAGTACTGTTTGTCGTTACGCTTGAAAGAAGCGTGGAATTCTTGCTCCCCATCGAAGAGAATTTCCCCATTAAGCTTTTTCACAGCGTTCTGATAATTGCGCAGTATCTGCAACTGGCTGGGTATGGCGTTTTTATCTGCCCCCTTAAAGTAGTAGTGAGAGATGACGCGGTTGCCTTCATAGGTTGTTTCGGTAAAACTTTTGCTCTCTGGTTTTGGCGTTTTGATTTTGATCCGCTCAAAATTCCTGGTTTGTTCTCTTAACTCATAGTCAGGCATGCCGCGAAAGATGTAATCTTTAGGCTTTTCAGCCGCCAAAGCCGGGAAGGAAAAGAGAAAAAGCAGCGGCAACAGAATGATAAAGCGTTTCATATCCTCTCCTTTGGTTGCTTTGTAAAAGAGTGAATAATTCCTGGTTACATACGGAAAGAAATACACGTTCTTGTGAGCGTACACCCTTTCTACGGCTGGACCGGTGGGGGCGCGGTCTGTTTCCCGGAACGTCCGGCAAGCAGGCGTATGCCGGCCAGCGCCGCCACAGCCGCCGCCAGAAGCAGCGCGCTCAGCAGCGGGCGGTAAAAGAGCCAGGCCAGGGCGATAACGGCCAGGGAACAGGCCAGACCCACGCAAAAAGCGACCAGCCCCGCGCCGAACCCCAGAATGTTGCCGATAAGCGGCACTACATCCCCGGCCACGCTGAGCGGCCTGAGTATCAGGAACAGGCCCGCGCACATGCAGAGGGTTCCAACGCCGCGCAGCACCCAGGACAGCACGGAATTTTCGCTTTGCGCGGCGCCGAACATCCCGGCCGCATCCAGCAGGCCGGGCTTCAGCATCTGGATGCTCCGTTTGCCGCCGCCGGCCGAAAAACCCCCAAAACTGTCCCCAGTCTGCCTGGCCACCACGCTGACGTCCTGTTCCGGCGCGGAGGTGTAGCGGATACGCATATCGCCTATTTCCGGCGAACCGGGGTTTTTCCCGATATAGATTTGTCCCTCGGAAATACTGCGATTGCCGCTCAGTTGCGCGTTTTCAGGCGGCCGCACGGCTTCCGAAGCGGGCAGGTCCAGCAGGTTTGCAGGCAGCCGGAAAGCCCCCAGCCGGGCGTCGGGCGCTTTTTGCCTGGCCGAGGCGTAGGGCATGCTGGAAGGATTGGTGTGGCTTTGAGCTTCGCGGAAGCGCGAGGAATTTTTCAGCGAGGAGGACCAGACTTTTTTGTAGGTGTAGGTGGTCTGTTTTTCCACGCCGCCGCCCACTTTTTTGACTTCCTTGCTCTGCTGGTCTTCCTGCCATTGGAACATTTCCGCCGTGCGCTGCAGAACCAGGGCTTTCGCGGTCATGAAAGGAAAGTCCGGGTCAGCCAGTGTGCCCCCGGCGCGCGCCGGGCCGGATACGTGCACCAGTTTGCCCTCGTTGGCCGGGTCCACGCGGTCCGCTGGTATGGAAACAACCAGTTTGGAACCTTCCGTAAGCGCCTTGGCCGTGGTGATGGCCCGGCCCTCATTCCACCAGAGCAGACCGGCGCTTCCCAGAAGCAGCACAAGCCCCACAAGGATGCCTTTAAAAGCCTCCCCCAGACGTGAAAACCAGGATTGACTGGTGGTGACGGTGTATTTTTCTTCCATGTTCTCCCCCTAACAAGATATTTTCGCGTATGTTTGGCCCCGTTACCGGAAAAGCACCGCTAGTACAGCCCCGCCCAGGGCGAACCCAACGGCGGCCAGGTCAAATATGGCCACGCGCTTGAACAGGGCGAACTTGCGCGAGGCCAGGCGCGCGTTAACGATAATCTGCGAGATGATGCAGCGGTCCAGGGCGGAGACGCTTTCCGGGCAGGCCCCGTACTTTTCGCACAAAAGCCGCTCGTATGATTCCATGGAATGGCCCTTGATATGTTCGAAGAACAGGGCGTTGTCCTTGGCGGATGCGGCGTCGGCTTCCGCTTTGTGGATGATGATGGGGACGAAGGAGTATATTCCCGCGATAATCGAGCAGATGAGCAGGCATATGCCCACTCCCAGCATAAAGATCACAATTTTTTCGCCGTGCTCCAGATTGAGGTTGCGCAGTATGCCGAAGCCGCCGAAAGTGGCCACGCCGTTAAAGGCGATAAAGGCGGCGTGCTTGCTTTCGGCATAGCGCAGGCTGGAATCAATGGTGGCGCAAATGAAGCGCAAATCGTCCCGTATGTTCATACAAGCCGCTCCGGTATTGTTGTTTTTTCACTCATCCTGCTTCGCTTGAGGGGGAAGCGGCGTATCCGGAAAACGCTCGTAAATCAGCCGGATAGTGTCCATGATCTCCGAGAACCGGCCGACCAGCTCAGGGTCAAAATGGGTTCCGGCGTCCTTGTGCAGCACTTCCGCGGCCTCTTCAAAGGACCACGGGGCCTTGTAGGAACGGGGGGAGACCAGGGCGTCGAACACGTCGGCAATGGCCGTGATCCTGGCCGCCAGGGGAATGGCCTCTTCGGCCAGAGGCGCGCCGCTGTCCGGAAGGGGGTAGCCCCGCCCGTTCCATTTCTGGTGGTGGTGCAGGGATATTTCATGGGCAAGCTCGGCCAGGCCGTTCCCTTCCGGCGGAAAAAGCTCGGCGCCCAGCCTGGCGTGCCCTTTCATGGCGGCGTATTCCTCGTCCGTGAGCTGGCTGTTTTTCTTCAGCACCAGGTCGCTGACGCCCACCTTGCCGATATCGTGCAACATGGCCGCAAGGCGGAGCTGGCTTTGCATGTAGCGGATGGTTTCCAGCTTTTCCCCGCGCTTCTCCGCCCAGCGGCGATAAAGCTCCGCGGCAATGGCGCCCACGCGTTCCGCATGCGGACCGGTTTCCGTGGGATCGTGCAGCACGGCTATGCGCAGCAGCCGACGGATGCCGTCGCGGATATGCGCGCTGATTTCCAGGAACACGGAAGCCTCGCGTGCCAGAACGCGTACGACCTGTTCCATTTCGGGCGAGAAGGGACGGGGTTCGCTCCCGTTTTCGCCCATGCTGTTGATCAACTGCAGCACGCCCAGCAACTGGCCGTTGCGGCTGAGCATGGGCACGGTGAGCATGGAGCGGGTGCGGTAGCCGGTTTTTTCGTCAAAATCGCTGTTGAAGCGGTAAGGGACACTATCCGGCAGCGCGTATACGTCTGGCAGGTTGAGAGGCTTTTCGGTCACCGCCACGCAGCCCTCAATGGAGGACGTATCAATGGGCAGGCGCATGCTGACGTAGGCGGACTTGCGCGCGTCGCTTTCCGAAAACAGCGTGTCGTTGTGGGCGTAGGCAAATACCAGCCCATTCCCGTCGGCCAGATAGAAAGTACCGGCATCGGCGCGGGTTATTTCCCTGGCCTTGAGCAGGATGCGGTCCAGCAAAACGCTTTCCTCTTTATACTGCGACAAGGAGTCTATGAAGGCCTGCAGCCAGGTGCTGGGAACTCCCGGCCTGGCCCCCGCGTCCAGCGGGAACCGCGTTCCCTCGCGGGCCACGATGATGTTCACGGCGCTGTCCCGGTCCACCCTGGCTTGCAGGGCGTCTAGCTCCGCGTCCGTGCGGTCCGGCGCGTGGTGCGAAAGCACAAGTGTGCGCACTCCCCGCTCAGCGGCCAGATCCCGCCAGTCCTCCCAGGCGGAATGGCCCCAGTTTTCCCGGTAGTCGGACCTGGAAAAGAAGGCGTCCGCAACCGCGAAGGTCGCGCCGCTGAGCATGGCGCGGGTGGCGGCGTTGTCCTTGCCGGGCCGGATTTCATGGTCCCCGGAAAAGAAAAAGACATTTTCCCCCGCGCGGACTTTGTAAGCGAGCCCGCCGCCGGGGTGGTCGACGGACAGGCAGTCCACGCGCGCGGGCACTCCGCCGTCTTCCAGCGGAAAAGATTGGCCGGGCCGGACAAGGTGTGTCACGATGTTCGACTGCAGTTGCGTGAAAAGGACGGGAAAACTGTTGGCGTCGAACAGGCGTTCAAGAAGGCCGTTCAGGTGTTCAGGGAGGTAGAGGTGGATGGTCCAGCCCGGATTGAAAATGGGCTGGAAAAAGCACAGGCCCTGCGTGTGGTCCGCATGCCCGTGGCTGATGAACAGATGGCAGACGCCTTCGTCCGGCAGGGTTTTGCCGAGCGAGCGGATGCCGGTGCCCGCGTCAAAGATCAGCAAGCCGCCCCCGTCCAGCCGAAGCTCCACACAGGTCGTGTTCGCGCCGTAAAACTGCTTTGTCCGTTCCGGGTTGGGGACGCTGCCGCGAACTCCCCATAGCGCCACTTCCATTCTTTACTCCAGGCCTGCTGTTTCTGGTTGCGATCGTTTTGTGAAAATGTGCTGACGGGCCACGCCGGTACGTCAGGCGGAGCCGGCGCGGCCCGATACGAATGCGTGTTTAGAACAGCCCCCGCAGCATCCCGCCCGCGCCGGAAGCGCCGGAACCGCCGCCTCCCCCAGGCGCGCCCAGCATCAGGCCGCCAGTGGACAGAAACTGGCCCTTGACCGCCCAGTCCGGCTTCCAGCCTTTCGGGGGATTGGCCGGACGCGGCGGTTCGCTGGCCCAGTAGTCTTCACCCCAGGCCGTCCCGCTGACCATAACCATATCCGCCCCGTCGAAAATGCCCTTGGGTATGACGCAACGGTCCCGGTCCGCGGGCATGATGATCTTGGACGCGATGTGTTTTTTGACCACCGGGGTGTCCAGGAATTGGCCCCCGACGGAGATGTCCGGGTTCTCGCTGGAGGTCCAGATGACCATTTCCTTGCGGGATTCGAAATAGGCGAAAGCCATAAGGTGGTACCCGATGGCTGTTGGCAGCTTCTTCCAGGTGATGGGAATGGCTTCTTTCAGCGAGTTCTGTTCCGCGCTGAGGGCGAGTTTTTCCATGATTTCGTGCCGCGCGTCCATGGTGAAGCGGATATGGGGCAGGAAGTTGCCGTGAATGAAATGCCCCCCCACGAGCGAGGCGGAAGAGGGTACCTGCCGCGTGTCTTCCTTGTTGGGCCACAGCACTTCCACCCAGCCCGCTTTCAGGCTCCCGCCGCCGCCGAAGCGTCCGCCGCCGTATCCCCCGGCGGAACCCATGCCCTCCATGACGGCGGGCATGGAGCGGCCTTTCATTTTGGAGGTATCAAAGACTCTGGGCTGGCCCTTGCGCACGCTTTCGCCGCAGCCCCAGTAAATTTTGATCACAAAGCGTTCCGGCTCGGACGTTTTCCCAGGCTGGCTTTCACTGGGGCGGGGCGGTTCTTTCACCGGGGGCAGCAGGGGCAGATAATCGCCCATGTTCATGCCGGGCGGAACCATATGGTAGGCCTTGGGCAAAGCCCCGCCGGAAGGACCGGGGTGCGAGACCATGCGCAGGGTCACCAGCCGGGAGTTGTCGCTGGTGACGGCGCTGCTCACGGCGCCGCCTATCAGGCCGCTTACGCTGGTGGGCACGGAATAGGCAGAGGAAGGCGAGCCGGACGCCATGGTGTGGAAGTGCATGCTGTAGGCCGGAGCCCCCTTGGTGAACTTGGCGGGCGGGGTGATTTCCACCTTGGGCAGGGACGCCGCGGGCACGCCCGTACCTTGCAGGCTGGAGACGCAGGAGGTCAGCAAGGAAACGGAGCAGAGCAGGAGCAGGCCGGCCAGGGCTTTTCCCCGTCCGGCGCGCGGCGGGGTTTTGCGGTTCAGACCTTGCATCATGGTGGACATGGGGTTTTCTCCTTATTTGCGTGAGATGTCGCGTTGTTCCGGGAACGTCCGTTATTTGCCGGAAAGCTCCCAAACCCCGTCCCAGTCCCGTGGGAGAGGGTTGGGCAGCGCGGCGCAGCGCCGCAGATACGCGGCTGACGGAGGGTCCACGGCAGCCGTGCGGTTGAAAAAATCCGCCGCCTCGTCCATGCGCCCGGCCTGGAACGCGCCGAGTCCCGAAGCGAAATGGCGCAGCAGATCGGCTTTTGCCGCCGCTTCTTCATGCCGCAGGGGTTCCAGCACGCGGGTGGCTTCTTTGCGGCCGACAACCCGCAACAGCCCCAGCTCCCGGCCAAAAAACGAGTTGCCCGTGTCCGCGAACGTCGCCCAGGAAACCATGGTATGGGTGCCGAACGCCTTGTTGGCCCCTTCCAGGCGGGCAGCCAGGTTCACCGCGTCGCCGAGCATGGTGTAATCAAAGCGCGAGCGTGAGCCCATGTTGCCCACCACGGCGGCGCCGGTGTTCAGCCCTATGCGCATAATAAGTTCCCGCCCGGCCAGGTCCAGAAAATGCGGCCGCAGTTGCGCCAACCTTTCCTGGCAGCGGACGGAGGCGCGCAAGGCCCGCGCCGCGTGGTCCTCCTGCGGAAGCGGCGCGTTCCAGAAGGCGATAATGGCGTCCCCTTCGTACTTGTCAATGGTGCCGCCTTCTTCCAGGATGATGTCCGTCATGGCGGAAAGGTATTCGTTCAAAAGCTGCGTCAGCGCTTCCGGGGAAAGGGCTTCCGATATGCCGCTGAACCCGGCCAGGTCTGAAAAGTAGATGGAAATGACGCGCCGTTCACCGCCCAGCTTCAGGCGGCCGGGTTCCTTGATGATCTGGCTGATGACTTCCGGGCTCAGATACTGGCTGAAGGCGTTTTTCAAAAAGCGCCGCTGCCGCCCTTCCGTGGCGTAGGCCAGCATGACGGAGAAGGCCAGGGACAGGAACACGGCGAGGAACAACGGCACCAAAGGCAGCCAGTACAGCGCGCGGTAGGTCCCCCAGGCGAGAAACGCGGGCAGGGAGAGGAACATGCAGGACACAAGCGCCAACTGCCGGAGTGTTCTGGCGCGCAGAACGCAGAACGCGGCCGCAAGGCACAGCACCGCCGCCAGCGGGGCGGTAACCCGGCCGGGCAGCGGGCGGAAAAAGTCATTGGCCAGCAGATTGTCCAGGGCCGTGGCGTGCAGCTCTACCCCGGAAAACGCGCCGTCAGAGGGCGAGGGACGTAAATCCAGCAGCGCGGGGGCCGTAAAGCCGAAAAACACATGCTTGCCGCGCAGCGTTTCAGGCGAAAGACCCGGCTCTTTCCCTTCCCGGATACGCAGTTCGCTTTGGATGACGGCGGCCGCGCTGTACGCCGGGTGGGCCCCGGCCCGTCCCCGGAAATTGAGTATGGCCCTGCCTTGCGCATCCAGGGGAATGGAGACGGCGGGCAGGCCCGGCGGCCGCACGCTGAGCCCGCCCGGCTCATGGCTGACGGAGCTGCCGGGGTGGCGCAGGGCGTAGGTGGCGAGAAAAAGAGCCGGGGCGGGCGCTTCGGCAAAAAGGGAAAGCGGGTGCAGGGCGCGGAACACGCCGTCCGGGTCGGGCATTTGACTGACCGCGCCCAAAGCGGCGGCCCCGGCCCTCACGTCCGGCGTGGGAAAGCTGGCCCGCTCCGCCTGCGGAAACAGCCCGGCTGGCACCTGCCAGGCCGTGCGCGCTGCGGCGGAGAATCCGGAACTTTCCGGCCAGGCCGTGGCCCCGGCCCCGCCCCCCAAAGTAAAGGAAAATACCACGCGGCTGAGGGCGGCGCTGGAAGCGGCCAGAATCTTGTCGTCTTCCACGCCGTAGGCCGAAGGCTCGGAAAACAGAACATCAAAGGAAACCGTGGCCGCGCCGCCCCGGCGGCAGAAATCCAGAACAACCCCGTACAGCTCGCGCGGCCAGGGCCAGCTTAGGCCGTTTTCCTTCTCTCCCCATTCCAGGCTTTTTTGGTCCAGTTCAATGACCGTGATGAGGTCCGTGCTCGGCGCCGGCCGGGCGAGAAGGCGCACTCTTACGTCCCAGCTGTATGCTTCCAGAGAGTGGAGAAGCCCCATGCTTTCCGCCCCCAGGGCCAGCAGAAACGCGGCCAGACCGCACAGTACGGCGCGGCGGACTATGGGGGGCAGCGCTTTCATGCGCTAACGGCCGGACTTGGTGTAGGAGGCCAGGGCTATTTTAAACCGGCGGGAGCGCGCTTCGTCTTCCCGCTCGGGCTGGGCGGCCGCGCCTTTCCCGGCGGCCAGGCGGTCATTCGCGGAAGGGTGCGTCGCGCCGAAACCGGAACCGCCCGCAGACACCCGTTTTTCCATAGCGCGCAGCACGCTGTCCAGGGCTTCCGCATTGTACCCGGCCCAGGTCAGAATTTCCTTGGCCCCGGCGTCCGCCGCGTATTCCTGGCTGCGGGAATACCCGCTGCTGACCAGGGTGTTCACAATATCGTCCACGGAACCGGAAAACAAGTTGAGCAACTGCGCGCCGGGCAGGCCCGAGGTGTACTGCCCTGCGGAATCCTTGCCCAGCAGCATGAGAGCCTCGGTCATGCGCGAGGCTCTAATGGCCTTGACCGCATCCTTGTTCTGGACATGCGCGATTTCATGGGCCAGGACGGCCGCGAGTTCCGATTCCCCGGAAACCAGGTTGACCATGCCTTTGGTAATGAAAATAAGACCATCGGGAGCGGCGAAGGCGTTGACCTCGGCGGAATCAAGCAGCAGGAAATGATAGCCGCCATATGTGTAAGGCCGTTTGGAATACAGGGCCAGGGCCTGCCCCACCTGGTTCAGGTAGGCGTTGGCTTTGTCGTCTTTGAGGGCGGGGTATTTTTGGACGATCCGCGCGCCCACGGCCCGGCCGAGGTAATACTCCTGTTCAGGCGTGAACTCTTCCGTAGCCCGGCTGACTTTACCGGAATGTTTTTCAGCCAGGGAAAAAGCCTTGGTAACACTGTCCACGGTGGGGCGGCAGCCCGCAAAGGCGAAAAAGGCCATGGCCGCGCACAACAGGATAAGGAGCGCTTTTTTCATCGCGCGCCCTCCTGCCGGGGAGTGATTTTACCGGCTGCGAGGAAGGCGGAGAGTTCCGAGGGGGAGTAGCGAAAGCGCAGCATGGCTTCCACATCGGCATAGCCCCCTGGGTGGCTTTGGCGGTAGGCTTGCTCGGTTTCGGCGGTAAAGCCTTTACCGGCCGCGGCTACTTCACGGTCGCTGGCCTTGGAGGCCGCATTCCGCGCGCCAGAGGAGAGATTGAGCCGCCGTTCCGTGAGGGCGCTTGCATGTACCCAGCCTTCGCCCTGCGCGCCGCTCGCTTTCACCCAGGCGCCCTGTTCCTCCAGCACGGAAACAGCTTGGCCGTAGGCAAGCGTGGCGGTCGGCCGTCCAGTAAACGAAGGAGAGGCCCGCATCTGCACTTCGCGCACTTGCACGGTGAGCGTCTGGCCTACGGCCCGCGCCGCGGCCATGCTCATCAGAAAAAGCGCCACAGAGGCAATAAAAAGACCGAAAATGGAAGAACGCATAGTTTTCCCCTCGCTGTTCGCGTGCTCGCCATCACTATTACACGGTGTCGAAATGTGGAACGAAACCGGCGTTGCCGCTCTTGCGTTCATGAACTCCGCAGGAGAATGCCGTCCCCCTCACTTCTCCGGTGCAAAATACTGGTGTCAGAGAAAAGCGCAGTAAAAACAGCTACACTACAAAATGCGGCCCCGGGCAAAAAGGGCAAATTTTCCAAATTGGAGGGGGCCCAGTTGTTTTATAGAGAGCCC
>JAVBNC010000131.1:0-4824 GCA_031551765.1 Desulfovibrionaceae bacterium | reverse complement strand
CGGCTGTTGGCGCCCGCGCCGCCGGGGGTAAGGGGGCACCTTTCTTTGTAACACTGGACCCCCCTTCCCCCCGGACGCCCGCTTCGAATGACGGCCGGTCCGCCGGCGGACACGGCCTCTCGCGGCGGGCCGGTGGGCAGGGCGTATACGCCGCCGGCGGGCGCGACCGCCGGCTCAGTGCGCGGATTTTCTGTCGTGGTGACTCCCCGCCGCTCCGCAGCCCCACGTCCTGTGGGGCGGGTTGTGCTGGCACGAAAGAAAAGAAAGCGGCTCTTCGTTGATGTAACGAGGAGCCGCTTTGCTTTGTTACGCTTTTTTCAGCCCATCAAGCCTGCACTTGCCAGTATGTGAGCGCCGCAGGCGCGAGCGGAACGGCAGATGCGCACTATGTTTTTATCCACCATGAATGGGTTCCAAGGGGCGTGCCCCTTGGCGGGTGCAGGGCAGCGCCCTGCTCGTATTCTTGGATGGCTTCGACAACTACTCCACAAGCATCCGCCCCACACGAGGCTCCACGACGCAGCAGGGCCGGGCGCAGACGATGCGCACGCCGCTGCTGCGCAACGGGCCGACTTTCAGAAAGCAGCCGAAGGCCGTGGTGCTGCCGCCCAATCCCAGAGTGCCCACGTTGGTGGCATTGAGATCCTCGGTAATTTTGCGCTCCCATTTATTCTGGCGGTCGACGGAACCTTCGGCCATGGCTTCCAGCATCAGGGCGGAAGCCTCCACCTGGCTGCGGCCTATGCCGACGGCCGCGACTACGGGGGTGCAGCCCAAAAGCGGCATGGCCTCGCACAGCCAGGCGGAAACTTCGCTCATGACGTGCTCCATGCTGCGCTTGTGAAAGATCCGGTGGGTTTTGGCGCGGATTTCCGGTCCGCCGCCCAGCAACAGACTGGTAATTTCCAGGTGTTTTCCCGGTATGGACCGTATGCTCACCGGCGCGCATTCCAGAGCGCCGGGATCGTCCTCAAAAAGACCGGCGGTCTGCTCAATACGCTCCTGGTCGTCGCCGCGCACGGCCATGGGACGGCCGGGCATGGCGCGCAGGCCCTCGGCTATGCCCTCGTGCACGGCGGGGAGCCAGCCCGGCGGCAGGGCACAGGCGTCCCCGATACGCAGGATGACGTGGGGTATGCCCGTATCGTCGCACAGGGGAAGGCTTTCGCGTTCAGCGATGCAGGCGTTTTTGAGCAACTGCTCAAGCATCCAGCGGGCGTTGGGCACGCTTTCCTTGGCTATGGCGCGTTTCACGGCTTCCAGGCGGTCCTGGCTGTAGCGCGTGCCGGAAAGAATGAGGCTCTGCCGCGCGGCGGCGCGGATGGCGTCTATGGTGATGCTCATGGCCGTCCCCTTTAACCGAAAATGGTCTTGCCGTGGGCAATTGCAATAATTGTGGGAAACCCTGTGATTTCAATCTCATATAGCGCTTCCATGCCCAGTTCAGGGTAGGCCAGCACTTTTTGTGAGACTGTGTGGTGCGAAAACAGCGCGGATGTGGGCGGGGTGACGGCGTACACGGAACCGTGACGTTGCAGCGCTTCCACCGTGGCCGGGCTCAGCGCGCCTTTGCCCAGGTGCAGGCGCACGCCCATGGCGGAAAGCTCGGGAATGCTTTCCTCAATTTCCGGCTTGTTGCTGCTGGTGGGGCCCACCCCGGCCACGCTCACGGCGGTGTGGAAAATGACCGAGCCTTCCAGGCGCAGGGCGGCAAGGCTCGCGTCCTTGGCGCGCCAGCGGGCCACGATTCTGGGCAGCACCGCATCCCTGCCGCAAAGGATGCGGCCGTGCAGCATGACCTGGTCCCCGGCCTTAAGCGGCGCGATATCCTTTTCGTTAAGCGGTGTGGTGAGCGTGTGCATGCCTGCCCCTGATGTAAGTGGTTGGAACGGCGTCCCGAATGCCTTCCGTTTTGGTATCAACAAGCCCGCGTGCTTGTCCATATGCCGCTGTGGCGCACTTGCGGCTTGCCCTCATAGCGGCTTCGTGGTTAAGTTCCCAATTGGATAAAGAACGCGGATGAACTTGGCATTGCAACACGAACTGCTTTGGAGGGTCTATGGCTATTTGCAAAGAGGCCAAGGCGGGTACTCTGGAATCCAGCGACGCGCTGGTGCTGGTGGCCCCATCGGAAGACGCGCTGTGCATTGAAGTGCAAAGCGTGGTGCAAAAGCGTTTCGGCAAGGCCATTCTGGCGCTGACGCAACAAGTGTGCGCGGCGTTCGGGGTGGAAAAGGGCGTTGTGCGCGTGAACGACAAAGGCGCGCTGGAATGCACGTTGCGGGCGCGGCTGGAAACCGCCTTGGAACGGGCGGCGGGCTAGGGAAAGGAGGTACCCATGGCAACACAATTCGCACAGGTCCGCTCCCTGCTCTACGTGCCGGGCACCCGGCCCAGCATGCTGCAGAATTCCCCCTATTTCGGGGCGGACGCCATTATCCTGGACCTTGAGGACGCCGTGTCCGTCACGGAAAAGGACGCGGCCCGCAACCTGGTGGCCGGAACCCTGCGCCATATCCCCTTTGGCAAAGTGCGCACCGTGGTGCGGGTAAACGCCATGAGCACGCCCTATTTTGAGGCGGATCTGCGTAAAATCATCCCCTGCAAGCCGGACGCCATACGCCTGCCCAAGGTGGAAACGGCGGAGGAAATGCGCCAGGCCGACGCGCTGATGACGGAACTGGAAAGGGCCGCCGGCATTCCCGAAGGCAGCGTGGAAGTGCACGCCATTTTGGAATCCGCGCTCGGCGTGTCCAACGCGGAAGCCATAGCCCACGCGGCCAAGCGCCTGGGCACCCTGAACATGGGCGGCCAGGACCTGGCGGCGGAACTGGGCATCACCAGAATAAAGGACGCCGACCCCTTCCAGTACATGCGGGGCAAAATCCTGCTGGCGGCCCGTTCCGCCGGTCTGGTCACCCACGACACCGTGTACACGGATATCGAGGACCTGGACGGCCTGTACGCGGAAGCCGTGCGCATGGCGGCTTTCGGCCACGTGGGCAAGGCGGCCATCCATCCTTCGCAGATCACCACCATCCATAAAGCCTACACCCCGGAACAGAACAGCGTGGCCAGGGCCCTGCGCATCGTCAAGGCCGCCAAAGCGGCGGACGAAAGCGGCGTGGGCGCGTACACCGTGGACGGCATGATGGTGGACGGACCTGTGGTGGACCAGGCCCGCAACGTGCTGAACCGGGCGAAACTTGCGGGCATGCTCGAACCCGCCGACTTGGAGGCCCTATGATCAATTCTCTCGGCCGCTTCGTCCCTGAACGGGTGGAGCCCTACGGCAGCTTCAGCCCCTATGCGGGCGCATTCGCCCGCCAGACCGGCGCCTTCACCGGCCAGGCCCCGGCCCGGCCCTTTATCGCGCCCCGCATGGGTTACGATAAAGTCACCCGCTCCATACGTGAGGCCGTGGAACGCTCCGGCCTGCGCGACGGCATGACCGTTTCCTTTCACCATCACCTGCGCAACGGCGATGCGGTGCTGCCCGTCATCATGGCCGTCATCCGCGAGATGGGCATCAAGAACCTGACCCTGGCCTGCACCGCGCTGACTGAAGCCCACGCCTGCGTGGTGGACTGCATCCGCGACGGCGTGGTCACGGCCGTGCATGCTTCCGGCCTGCGCGGGGCCGTGGGCCGGGGCATTTCCACGGGCATGCTGGGCAAACCCGCCCTGATGCAGGGCCACGGCAGCCGGGCCCGGGCCATTCAGGAAGGCAGCCTGTCCATCGACGTGGCCTTTCTGGGCACGCCCACGGCCGATACGGCGGGCAACGCCACCGGTTCCTGCGGCCCCTCGGCCTGCGGTTCCCTGGGCTACGCCATGATCGACGCCCGCTACGCCCGCCACGTGGTGGCCGTGACGGACAACCTGGTGCCGTACCCCTTGTCCCCGCGCATCTCCATACCGGAATACCTGGTGCACCAAGTGCTGGTCATCGATTCCCTGGGCGACCCGGCCAAGATCGCCAGCGGCACGGTGCGCTACACCCGCGACCCCCTCCAGCTCAGCATCGCGGAAAGCGCGTTCAAGCTCATCAGGGCTTCCGGCCTCTTGGCCCCCGGCTGCTCCTTCCAGGCGGGCGCGGGCGGGGTGAGTCTGGCCGTCAGTTCGTTCGTGCATCAGTATATGAAGGAGCAGGGCATCAAGGGCAGCTACGCCCTGGGCGGCATTACCGGCCACGCCACGGCCATGCTCCGCGACGGGCTGTTCGAGTCCCTCCTGGACGTGCAGAGCTTTGACGCCGCCGTGGCCTCGTCCATCCACGAGGACCCTCGCCACATGGAAATAGACGCCTCGGCCTACGCCAACCCCTTTGTAACCAGCTGCGCCGTCAACAACCTGGACATAGTTGTCCTCGCCGCCCTGGAAGTGGACACGGACTTTAACGTCAACGTGGTCACCGGCGTGGACGGGGGCTTACGCGGCGGCATAGGCGGTCATGCGGACACCGCCGCCGGGGCCAAGCTCAGCGTGGTGGTCACCCCGTCTTTTCGCGACCGGGTGCCCGTGATCGCGGATTCCGTGCTCTCCATCACCACGCCCGGCGAAACCGTGGACGCCGTGGTCACGGAAAAAGGCATCTGCATCAACCCCCGGCGGGAAGACCTCATCGCCCTGGCCAACAAGGCCCGTCTGCCCATCGTGGATATCAAGGCGTTGCACCGCGAAGTCGTCTCCCTCACCGGCAAGCCGGACCCCATCGAGGTCGACGAAACCTGCCCCGTGGCTCTGGTCGAATACCGCGACGGGACGATCATCGACACCGTGTTCAAAGTGAAAGAGTAAGAATGCCTCCGGCGGCCGGGGGAA
>JAVBNC010000142.1:0-19355 GCA_031551765.1 Desulfovibrionaceae bacterium | reverse complement strand
TCCACCCGCCAGGGGGGTGACCCCCCTGGACCCCGCGACAGGGGTATGGCTTCGCGCGCGGTGGGCATGGGAGCGAGCGCGGACACAGAGAAAGAGTTTCGCGTACCCTGAACCGTCATCAACACCCTGAATGGGGTCCAGGGGCGGCTAGCCCTTGGCGGGTGCGGGGCAGCGCCCTGCTTCGACTCTTCATTGGCTTCGACAAAATTTCTCCATGCCTACCCGGCCGCGCCGTTCTCTGTCAATCAGCCCGCGCTTAGTCTCCCAGCCCTTTGACGGCTCCGCCCCACAGGCGCTCCTTGAGCCAGCCGTACACGGGCGCCAGCGAGAACAGCAGTGCGGTCAACAACATGACCTTGCAGATGCCGCCGCGCAGGAAAATGTCGAAACTGCCGCGCGAAAGCACCAGGCTCTGCTCAAAGCCCGTCTCCATGGTGGGACCCAGCACCAGGGCCAGCACCAGCGGGGCCTGGGGCAGCCTGGTTTTGTCCATGATGTAGCCGATGACCCCGAAAATAAGCGCCACCCAGATATAGCCGGGGTCGTTGCCCACGGAATAGGAGCCCGTGGCGCAGAGCAGAATGATGACGCCGCTCAAAAGCACCTGGGAAATGCGGAAGATGATCTTGGCGATGCCCCGGCCCAGGGCCAGGCCCATGGGCCCCATGATGATGTTGGCGATGAAAAAGGCCACGATGATGTGGAAGGCCATGTCCGGGTATTCCTTGAACAGGGCCGGTCCGGGCCGCAGGCCCTGGATCATCAGCGCGCCCAGAAACAGCGCGGACGTGGAGTTGCCCGGCACGCCGAGCGCCAGCAGCGGCACCATGGAACCGGCCACCACCGCGTTGTTGGCGGATTCCGGGGCGGCCACGCCCTGCGGCACCCCGGTGCCGAAAGCCAGCTTCTTGTAGCGGCCGCGCACCAGGTCGTAGGCCAGGTAAATGGCCATCAGCATGCCCGCTCCGGGGATAATGCCCACCACGGTACCCACGGCGCTGCCCACGAGAATGGCGGGAGCGACAGCCAGCAACATGCGCATGTCGGGTATGGTTTTCCCCACTTTGGGAATGGAGTAGTTCTCCCCGTCGCTCTGGGTCACCATTTTTTCCACCATGTGCAGCACGCTGGAAACCCCGAACAGCCCGATAAGCATGGGCACCAGGGGAATGCCTTCGTAAATGAGCAGCAGGTCAAAGGTGTAGCGCGGGAAACCCGTCTGCGGGCTCATGCCGATACTGGAAATGAGCAGACCCAGCACGCAGACGATGAGGTTCTTCAGCACGTTCTTGCCGGACATGCCCGCCACCGTGGAAATGCCCAATACCGCCAGGGCGAAATATTCCGGGGGGCCGAAACGCAACGCGTAGTTGGCCAGGGACGGGGCGAAAAACATGAGCACCAGCGAACTGATAATCCCGCCCGCCACGGAACTGATGGTGGAAATACCCAGCGCCAGGCCCGCCTGTCCTTTCTGGGCCATGGGGTAGCCGTCCATGGTCGTGACCACGGAAGAGGCCGTGCCCGGAATTTTCAGCAAAATCGCCGGGATGGAGCCGCCGTAACAGGCGGAACAGTACACCCCCACCAGCAGGCAGAAGGCGTAGTCCGGTTTCATGGCAAAGGTCACGGGCACCAGCACGGCCATGGTGATGGTGTCGTTCAGGCCGGGGATGGCGCCCACCACAAGGCCCAGCAGCACCCCGGCGGCCAGCACCAGGAACACGTCGGGGGAAAGTACGGCTCCGAAAGCCGGGAGTAAATGTTCCATGCTCAGTTTCCTTCGAAAAAGACGCCGTGAGGCAGGGGCACCTCCAGCAGAATGGCGAACAGGACGTAGACCAGCACGGAGGCCGCGGCGGCCACGGCCAGCCCCAGCTTGCGGCTGGGCAGACCCATGGCCAGGAAAAAGCTGGCGCTCAGCAGAAAACTGGCGGGGATGTAGCCGATGACGGGCAACAGGCCGATATACGCCGCCACCAGGCCCACCAGCATGGCCGGGGCTTTATAGCGCGGCCAGTCGATAAAGCGTGTCCCCGCCTCTTTGCGGCGCAGGGCGGAAAGGCCCAGCAGAATTGCCAGGCCGCCCAGCATGGGGCTGAGATAGGAAGGGAAAAGAAAGGCCGCCCTGGGGTAGCTGAGTCCCCCGAAATAAAAGCCCGCCGCTATCCCCAAAAGCATCAGGGACAGGGTCAGGTCCTGTTTCCAATTCGTCAAGGGACACCTCAAGAGCAGATTACTTTTGAATTTGGACAATGAAAACGTTGCTAACTATGACGCGTAGCTGCGTAACTATCTGAAATAATATGGTAAACGACACGCAAGCGAGCGTCCGCCGAGCAATTTCAAAGAAAAATTGCTCCGGCATGAAACGAGCGGCCGGCGGCAAGCGCCGCCGGCCGCCGCTGCTTACTGCTGTTGCTGCTTCTTGAGTTCCGGCATCATTTTTTCAAGGACGGCCGCCACTCCGTCCACGTACTTGGAAAACTCGGCGGCATTCTTGAACGCCACCGGGTACCCGGCGCTTTCCATGCGCTTGATGAAATCCGGATCCTTGGTCATTTTTTCAAAGGCGTCGCTCAGCGTCTTGACCACGTCCTTGGGCGTCTTGGCCGGGGCCGCGATACCGCGGAACGCGCCCCATTCCTGCTTGAAGCCCACGCTGGACATGGGGGTCAGGTTTTCCGCGCCCTTGAACTTGGTGTCGCTCATAATGCCCACGATGCGCAGCGAGCCGTCCTTGAGATAGCTGGTCACTTCGCCCAGGGCCATCATGGCGCTTTCCACATGGCCGCCCAGAAGCTGGGTGACCTGCTGCGGCGCGGAAGAGGTGTGGATATAGCTGAATTTGCTCCCAAGGGAGCTCTGCATCATCAGCGCGGCCATGTGGTGCGAGGTGGAATGGCCGGGGGTGGCCATGGTGATGTCTTTCTTTTTGGAGGCGTCCACGAACTCTTTCAGGGTCTTGTACTGCGAATTGGCGGGCACCACCAGCACTTCCGGGTCAAAGCAGTACATGTTGATGACCGCGAAGTCTTTGTAGGTGAACGCAGTCTTTTTCTGCATGGGGTTGGACACCACGGAGCTGGTGTAGGCCAGCAGGGTGTAGCCGTCGGGCTTGGCCTTGGCCCCGGCCGTCTGGCCCGTCACCGCGCCGCCGCCGGGCAGGTTTTCCACGATAAGCTTTTTGCCGCCAAGATACTTGGGGGCCACTTCGCCCAGCATGCGCACCGTCACGTCCACGCCGCCGCCCGGCGCAAAGGGAACAATGACTTTGACGTCCTTGGTCGGGAAAGCCGCCGCCTGGGCCGCCGGGGCCACTGCCAGCATCACAAGGGAAAGAAGGCCGATCGTCCATTTTTTCATCTGAAACCCCTTTGTTTGGTTCTGCGGATATCGTGGCCAGGCGGTGCGCAGTTGGCCGCACCGGAAAGCGTCATTGGGATCCCAATATACCAGCTTGTGAACAAAGTATTCCCCGCATGGGACAAGCGGAAAACCTTTTCATAATCCAGTAAACCTTTACTGTTCAAGTGTCTCTCTGTCAATCCATACCCGCTCCGGGAGCATACGAAAAATTTGCGGGGTTGCTCAAAGAAACGGACGCGGGTCCTGGCCCCATGCCGCGCCCCCGCCTTGCTTTCGCGGCCGGAACAAGGCATGGTGAAGCCGCTTTTCAGGAGGTTGGCATGCGGCACACTGTGATTTTATTTGTTTTTCTCGCCTTTTTCCCGTTGGCCGGGCTGGCCGCTCCGGCGCCGGACCGTTTCGCCGCCATGGACAAAAACGGCGACGGCTACCTCTCTCGCGAAGAATTTAACGCGGCGCTCCCCAGCCTGTCCTCCGCCGCCTTTGACGGCCTTGACGCCGACAAGGACGGCCGCATCAGCCGCGCGGAGTGGGAAGGCTTCACCAAGGGGCACGGCATGCGCATGGGCGGCGGCGCTCCGGGTTCCGCCATGCCGGGCGCTTCCGCCATGCCTCCCCAGGCTCATCCTCCCGCGCCAGGCCAGGAGCCGGGCGGCCTCCCCCTGCTGGCCCCGCCCTCCGCGAAACAGAGCGCGCCCGGCGAACTGCCCCTGCTTGCGCCTCCCCCCGCGCCCGCCGCGCCGCCCGCCGGGCAGACCGGAGCGCCCGCCGGGGACGCTTCCGCCCTGCCCCTGCTCAGCCCGCCCGCCCCGGCGCAAAAGGCCCCGCCCGCTTCCGGCCGGAGCCTGCCCCTGCTGGAGCCGCCCAAGCCATGAGCGCGCCCGCCGCCGCGTCCCGCAAGGCCCCGGCCCAGCCGCCCGTGCTGCCCATGCGGCCGGAAGAGCTGCAACGCCTGGGCTGGCAGGGGGTGGACGTCCTGCTTATCAGCGGCGACGCCTACGTGGACCATCCCTCTTTCGGCGCCGCGCTGCTGGGGCGTTTTCTCGTGGCGCACGGCTACACGGTGGGCGTCATCGCCCAGCCGCCCTGGCAGGACAAAGACCAGGCTTTGGCGGAACTCACCCGCCTGGGCGGACCGCGCCTGTTCGCCGGGATCACGGCCGGGGCCGTGGATTCCATGCTGGCCCACTACACGGCCTTCCGCAAAAAGCGCAGCGACGACGCCTACAGCCCCGGCAACCGCGCGGGCCTGCGGCCCAACCGGGCCACCCTGGTCTACACCGCCCTGGCGCGCCAGGCCTTTCCCGGCCTGCCCGTGCTTATCGGCGGCATAGAAGCCTCCCTGCGCCGCGCCAGCCACTACGATTTCTGGTCCGACGCCCTGCGCCGCTCCATTCTGCTGGACAGCAAAGCGGACCTCTTGGTTTACGGCATGGGCGAAACCGCCCTGCTGGAAGCCGCCCGCCGGGTGGAGCAGTCCCTGGCCGACCAGGACGCCGCCCCGCCCGCCAAAGGCCCTTCCCCGGCCGTCCGCGCCCTGACGGACCTGGAGCGGCCTATTCCCGGCACCGCGTTCGCCCTGGCCACGGCCCGGGCCGAGGCGCTCGTCCCCTCCGCTTCCCCGGCGTCCGACGCCAGCCCCCTGCTCCTGCCCAGCCACGAGGCCATTTTGGACAAGCCCGCCCTGCTGCTGGAGGCCGCCCGCGCCATGGAACTTCTGGCGCACCAGGGCAAGCGGGCGGCTATCCAGCATTCCGGCGGCCGGGCCGTGTTTTTCGCGCCCCCGGCCCCGCCCCTGGATACGCTTGCCCTGGACGCGCTCTACGCCTTGCCCTATTCGCGGCAGCCGCATCCTTTTTACAAGGAACCCATTCCGGCCTGGGAGATAATCCGCACCAGCATCACCAGCCACCGGGGCTGCGCCGGGGGCTGCGCCTTCTGTTCCCTGGCCCTGCACCAGAGCCGCCGCATCGCTTCGCGCAGCAGGCGGTCCATTCTGGCGGAAGCCGCGCGCATAGCCCAGGGGCCGACGCCCGGCAAAAAGCCGCCGCCCTGGGCCGGGGCCATCAGCGACGTGGGCGGGCCCAGCGCCAACATGTGGCAGGCCGTCTGCACCCTGGACCCGGCCCGCTGCGTCCGGCCCAGCTGTCTGCACCCCAGCCCCTGTCCCGGCTTTTCCGCGCCCCAGAAGGACAACGTCCGCCTGCTGCACGAGGTGGCCAAACAGCCCGGCGTGCGCCACGTGCGCGTGGCCAGCGGCGTGCGTTTCGACCTGGCCCTTCTGGAGCCGGAAGCCCTGCGGGCCTACACCATGGATTTCACCGGCGGCCAGCTCAAGGTCGCGCCGGAACACTGTTCCGCCGCCGTGCTCCGGCTGATGCGCAAGCCGTCCCTGGAAGTCTTTGAAGCCTTTCTCCAGGCCTTCGCCAAGCTCTCCCAGCGGGCGGGCAAAGAGCAGTACGTCGTCCCGTACCTGATGAGCGCCTATCCCGGCTGCACGGACGCGGACATGCGCGAACTGGCCGCCTGGCTGCGCAAGCGCCACTGGAAGCCCCGCCAGGTGCAGTGTTTCATCCCCACGCCCGGCACCGTGGCCACGGCCATGTTCTACGCGGGCGTGGACCCGGACGGAAAGCCCGTCCACGTCGCCCGCACGGACGCCGAAAGGCTGCGGCAGCATCACATTTTGCTCGGATGACGCCCGGGGGAAGGGAGAAACCTTTCTTGGAAGAAAGGTTTCTCCCTTCCCCCGGACCTCCATCCCTCTTCCAAAGAACTTTATCAGGGGGGATTGGTGGTGTAGATAGAGGAGCGCGGGGTATGGAATTCCGTGCCCGCAAGGAGAATGATATGAAATATTGGCTGCTCAAGACCGAGCCCGGCTGTTTTTCCATTCAGGACCTGGCCGCGTTGCCGGGCCAGACCTCGCCCTGGGACGGGGTGCGCAACTACCAGGCCCGCAATTTCATGCGCGACGAAATGGCCGTGGGCGACCCCGTGCTGTTCCACCATTCCGTCACCGACCCCGGCATTGTCGGCCTGGCGCGTATCGCCAGCCCGGCCCGGCCCGACCCCACCCAGTGGGACCCGGAAAACGAGCACTTCGACCCCGCCTCCCCGGCGGACAAGCCCCGCTGGTTCCTGGTGGACGTGCAGCTGGTCCGCATTTTCCCGCAGCCCCTCAGCCTGCCCTTTCTGCGTTCCCGCCCGGAACTGGACGGCATGGAGCTGCTGCGCAAAGGCAGCCGCCTTTCCGTACAGCCGGTATCCCAGGCCCACTACGAAGCGGTCCTCGCCTTGGCCGACAACGCGGCGGGAGCGTCTCATGCCTGAGCGCGACCACCTGGAAGAGCGCGTCGCCCGTCTGGAAGAGACCCTCTTTTTCCAGGAGCGCCTGCTCCGTGACCTCAGCGACGCCCTCACCGCCCAGCAGCGCCAGTTGGACAACGTCGAACATGAGCTGACCCAAACCCGCGCCAGGCTGGAAGACTTGCAGCACGCGCTGGACAACGGCGGCGGCGTGGACACCGGCCCGCCCCCGCATTACGAGCCGCGTGAATAAAATGCCTCCGGCGGCCAAAGGGCTCCGCCCTCTGGACTCCCGCCAAGGGGCGCGCCCCTTGGAACCCATTCAGGGTGGATAGAAGGGATGACGCCCGCATGTTTCCGCGTGCTGTCATTACAGGAAAAAAGGCGGCGCCGTCATTGTACGGCGCCGCTTTATCAGCGAGATGCCCCACATACCCCTGTCAAAGTTTTTAGGGAAAGGGGATGGGATCCAAGGGAAGGGGAAAACCCCTTTTTCCAAAAAGGGGTTTTCCCCTTCCCTTGGCCGCCGGAGGCATTCTTCTCTTCCCCTTACTTCTTCAACAACCCCTTGCCCACGCTGAAGGCTTTGGCTATGGCCGGTCCCATGCGGCGGTACTGGCGTTCGCCGCCGTCGTAGATCAGGGGGTCTATTTTGTCGGTATCGGGCTTGCCGTCGGTGAGGCGGCTTTCGTCCGCTTTGACGTCCAGGATCTGGCCTATGAACTGCACGTGGGAGCCCAGCTCCAGGGTTTTGAAGAGCGAGAGTTCCACGACCAAGGGGCATTCGGCAATGTAGGGCGCGTCCACCAGTTCCGAGCGCACGGGGGTGAGCCCGGCCACGGCGAACTTGTCCGCGTTGCGGCCGGAGGCCAGGCCCAGGTAGTCGGCGGCTTCCGCGAGCGGGCTGTCCGGGATGCTGACGGTAAAGGCTTTGCGGGCCATGATAGCGTCAAAGGTCCAGCGGGCATGGCGCACGGAAACGGTAAGGCAGGGCGGCTCGGAGCAGCAGATGCCGCCCCAGGCCGCGTTCATGACGTTGGCCTTGCCGTCTTTGTCGTAACTGCCCACCAGACAGACGGGCATGGGGTAGATAAGGGTTTGCGGGCCGAGAGAGCGTTTCATGAGGGACCTCCTGTGGAAATTCGGACGGTATATATTGGCACGCGTCGGGCTTGGCCGCAAGTGCCGTATTTTGCGCGCCTTGCGCGGTTTTGCGCTTTCTGATAGCCAGGAATGACGCGCTGTTGCGGCGCGTTTCCTCAAAGTTTGCGAAAGGAGCCTTTCATGCGCAACGTTACGCTCGCCCTCGCCGTGCTGCTCGTTTCCCTGGGCCTGACCGGGGCCGCGTCCGCCGCGGGCAAAGCCTATATCAACGGCATAGACGCCAACTACCCGCCCTTCGCTTACGTGGACAAGACCGGCAAGCCCGCCGGGTTCGACGTGGATTCCATGGACTGGATCGCCAAAAAGATGGGCTTTACCGTCACCCACAAGCCCATGGACTGGGACGGCATTATCCCCAGCCTGCTGGCGAAAAAGATCGACATGGTCTGCTCGGGCATGAGCATTTCGCCGGAACGCAAGGAAAAGGTGGCCTTTTCCAACCCCTACTACACGGTCAAGAAGGTGCTGCTGGTGGGCGCCAAGAGCAAGCTGACCAAGGAACAGATCCTGACGGGCGGCAAAAAGCTGGGCGTGCAGCGCGGCACCAACGAAGCCGAATGGCTGGCCAAGAACCGCGACGTGAGCAAGTGGAACTACGAGCTGCGCTACTATGATTCCGCGCCCATGGCCGTGGAAGACCTGGTCAACGGCCGCATCGACGCGGCGGGCGTGGATTCCGCCCCGGCGGAAGACGCCATCCACAAGGCCAAGAAGCCCGTCAAAATCGTGGGCGAATTCGCGGAACAGGACCAGTTCGGCGTGGCCGTGCGCAAAGACGACAAGGAGCTGCTGGAAGCCGTCAACAAGGGCTACGAGCTGCTGAAAAAGGACCCCTACTGGGAAACCCTGAAGGCCAAGCACCTGGCCGGGGGCAAGTAATCCCTGCCGCTTCCGCTTTTTTTCCGTGCGCCCGCTCCGGTTCCGCCTGGGCGGGCGCACGGCGTGACCACAAGGACCGCATTTTCTGATGCCCGAGCTTCTTTCCACCATCCTGGGCGCCCTGCCCTATCTTTTGGGGGGCTGCGCCACCACCGTGCTTATTGTGGGCTGCGCTCTGGCCCTGGGCCTTGCGCTGGGCGTGCCGCTGTCCGTGGGACAGGTTTACGGCCCCGCCCCCGTGCGGCTGGCGGTGCGCTTTTACGTCTGGTTTTTCCGGGGCACGCCCATTCTGGTGCTGCTCTTTCTTTTTTATTACGGCGTGCCGCAGCTAACCGGCGTGGATGTTTCCGCTTTCGCCTCCGCCTGCCTGGTGCTGGGAGCCACCAGCGCGGCCTACCAGTCGCAGATTTTCCGGGGGGCCATCCTGTCCCTGCCTACCGGGCAGCTCAAGGCCGCCCGCGCCCTGGGCATGCGCGACGGCGGGGCCATCGTCCACGTCATTCTGCCCCAGGCGTTGCGGCTTTCCATTCCCGGCTGGACCAACGAGTACTCCATCCTGCTCAAGGATTCCGCCGTGGCTTTCATTCTGGGCACCCAGGAAATCATGGCCCGCACCCATTTCGTGGCCAGCCGCACCTACGAGCACCTGGCCTTCTACTCCCTGGCCGGGCTGCTCTATTTCCTGATCACCCTGGCCGGGATACGCGCCCTGCGCCGCCTGGAAAAGAGCGTCCATATTCCCGGATACATACAGTAGAGACCATTATGAGCCAGACCCCCGAAACGCCCATCCTGCGCATGGAAGGCATCAGCAAAACCCTTGGCGGCCGCCGCATTCTGAACGACGTCTCCCTGACGGTGCGGCGCGGCGACCTCATGGTGCTGATCGGCCCTTCCGGCGCGGGCAAGAGCACCTTTTTGCAGTGCATCAACCACCTCATCCCGCCGGACCAAGGCCAGGTCTTTCTGGAAGACAGGCGGGTGAACACGGCCGACCGGCACGAGCTTTCCCTGTTCCGCCAGCAGGTGGGCATGATCTTTCAGGATTTCAACCTCTTTGACCACCTGACGGCCCTGGACAACGTGGGCCTGGCCCTGCGCAAGGTGCTGGGCATGGACAAAAAAAGCGCCAGGGACCGGGCCCTGGCCGAACTGGACCGCGTGGGCCTGGCGGAGCGCGCGGGCCTGGACCCGGCCCAGCTTTCCGGCGGGCAGAAGCAGCGCGTGGCCATTGCCCGCGCCCTGGCCATGGACCCCAAGGTCATTCTGCTGGACGAGCCCACTTCCGCCCTGGACCCGGAGCTGGTGGGCGAGGTTCTGGCCGTCATCCGCGACCTGGCCGCAGGCGGCATGACCATGATCATGGCCACCCACCAGATGGATTTCGCCCGCGCCCTGGCCACGGATATCCTGTTCATGGAACAGGGGGCCATCATCGAACGCGGCAGCCCGGCCAGCCTGCTGGCCCCCGGCGCGGAAACCAGGACCCGCGATTTCTGTTCCAAGCTGAGTGAGCTGCAGCAGGAAGGGGCGTGCTGAGGCCATGGACTACGCGTTTTTCTTCGACCGGGTCTTCCCGGCCCTGAACGCGGGGCTTCTGGTGAGCTGCCGCATTATCGTGCCCTCCGCGCTGTTCGGATTTCTGGGCGGCGTGCTTTTGGGCGTGATCCGGGTTTACGCGCCCGGCCCCTTGCGCGCGGCGGGCAATATCTACACCGCGCTGTTCCGGGGCGTGCCTTTGGTGGTGCAGCTTTTTCTGGCCTACAACGGGCTGCCCAAAATCGGCATTGCCCTGGATTCCGTCTGGGCCGCCGTGAGCGCGGTTTTCCCCGCACCCATGCATTATGACGGCGAAGCCTTCAAGCAGCTTTTTCTGCTGGAAGCCTTTGGGGCCTCCATTGTCGTCTTTTCCCTGTGCAGCGCGGCCTACCATTCGGAATACATACGCGGCGCCCTGCTCTCCATCCGCCAGGGTCAGATCAAGGCCGCCCAAGCCCTGGGCTTCACCACGCCGCAGCTGCTCGTTTCCGTGGTTGTGCCCCAGGCTCTGCGCCGCGCCCTGCCCGGCTGCGGCAACGAAGTCATCTATCTCATCAAGTACTCGTCCCTGGCCTACCTCATCTCCTGTATCGAGCTGACCGGCGAGGCCAAAGTGCTGGCCGCCCGCAGCTACCGCTACACGGAAGTCTTCCTGGCCGTGGGCTGCTACTACCTCGCCCTCACCACCCTGGCCTCCTTCATCCTGGCCTGGTTGGAAAAGCGCTTCGCCATCCCCGGATTCGGCGCGCGGTAACACGACGCCCGGAGGAAGGGGAAAACCTTTCTTGTAAGAAAGGTTTTCCCCTTCCTCCGGACCTCCTTCCCCTTTCCAAAGAACTTTATCAGGGGGTATGGGCCGTTTCTCCTTGATAAAACTACCCCCTATACTCCCGTCACCGCTTTTTTGCCTTTCTCCATCACCTTCGCGGCCGCACCCCGCGTTGCGAGCCGGACGGGGCTTCGAATTTTTTTCCGCCTTTGCGATCCGAGAGTTACCCCAACTTCAGCTTCACGGCTCGGAATCCCGCCCAGGGGCCGTCGGGCGCAAAGGCGGAAAAAAATTCGGAGTCACGGCCGGCTCAGCACCCCCTCTTTCCTTCCCTCTCTGAAAGGGCATCAAGAGACGCGCACAACCCGGCGCTTTCCTCCAGAATTCTCGCAACAGCCTTACAATCCACCTCTTTTATGGACAGGGGCGGTTCCGGGTCATTCCCAAAGTCGCCGATATGTTTTTCAAACCACTCCACGTCGCACCAGCGGCCGCATTTGTAGCCCGTCCTGCGGAACACGCCCTGGGACCGGAAACCGAGCCGCTCCAATAATCCCACGCTGGCCGGATTGGGCAGGGTCACGTTGCCGTAGGCGTTTTGTATCTTCTGCAGGCGCAATATCTCCAGCAGGGCCGTGGAAAGCGCGAGCCCCAGGCCCCGGCGCTGGAACGCCTCGGCCACGTAGACGGAAAGCACCGCGTTCCACTGGTAGGCCGCCCGCTCCCTGTCCCGGTTGGCGTAGGCGTAGCCCGCGATTTCCTCTCCGCTGACCGCCGCGAGATAAGGGTAGCGCGCACTGACGGCGCGGATTCTGGCGCGAATTTCCGTGGCGTCCGGGGGCGTGGTTTCAAAACTGGCGGGCGAATCCGTCACATAGGGCGCGTAAATCCGCGCTATGGCGGCAGCGTCCGTTTCTTCCACCATTCTCAGGCGTATAGGGTGCATGGGGTTCTCCTTATTCCTCCGGCTCCGAAACGCCGAACGCTTCCCCCGGAGACTCGCGGGAGAAGCGTTCGAGCGCGAACGGTCTTCCGCCGCGTTTATTTCATTTCCAGTTTCACATAGGTCGTGGCCTTGCCGCCGGGCGGGGTTTCCAGCGTGACGGCGGGCTTGCCCAGGGTCAGCTGCTTGTCCAGGGCCGGGTCGGTCGCCAGCAGGGCGTCGCGCACGGCCTTGGCCCTGTTTTCGGCCAGCTCGCGCAGGTCGTCGTCCGTGGTCTTGATGTTCTCGTGGATGCGGCGCAGCATTTCCTGGGGAGCCTGATTCCTGGCTTCCGCCCCGGCCATACGCACAAAGGGGAAGTCCACGTATACTTTCGCCAGCAGCTTGTTGTATTCGTCCGCGTCTTCCTGCCGGCTTACGCGCACGTCTTCCACCTTGGTCTTGGTCCGTTCCTCTTTGGGAAGATCCGCATATTTTTCTTCCTGCATTTTGCGGCGCACCATGGCGTCTATGGCGGCGGCGCGTTCCGAGCCGTCCGCGTGGCCGACCAGCGTTACCTTGAGGCCGGGGCGCCGTTTCAGGGCGGCGGCCAGGCCGCTGAGGCTGGTTTTCGCCTGGCTGTTCAGCGTGCCGGAACCGGGCCGGAAAGCGATGACGTCCAGGTCCGGCCCGCCCCCGCCGCTGAGCAGGTTCATGGTGCCGCCCAGTATGCCCGTGACCAGGCTGAAGGGCGAAGTCACGGTTTTGAGCATGATGGTGGCGAACACCTTGCCCACCAGCGCGCCGGTGCGGAACTGCGGGTCATCCATGCTGCCGGAAATGGGGATGTTCAGGTTCACGTCCCCGTTCAGATCGCTGAGCAGGCTTATGGCGGCCTTGACCGGCAAATTGGGCGCGCCCGGCGCGTTCAGCTTGTCGCCCAGGGTCAGCTGGGTGAACAGCAGCCTGTTCCGGGCGTCCACCTGTTTGTCCGCCAGGTTGATGTCCACGTCCAGGGAGAACTGGCCCTTGCTGATGGGATAGTCGATGAACTTTTCCGCGTAGGCGGAAACTGAGGACAGATTGAAGTCTTTCAGCGAAACGCTGCTCTCCAGGGCCGGGGGCTGGATGAGCGGGTTCATTTTGCCTTTGACGTTCAGGGCCGAGCCGTTCAGTTTGGCCGCCAGCGTGAAATCCGAGCGGGCGTCCGCGTCGGAACTCAGGCTTTTCGCGTTCAGCGCGATCTCGCTCAGGGAGACCACGGAAGGCTTGGCAAAACTCTGGTCCCGGAAGACGAAACGGCCGTCCGTGAGCGAGACTTCTCCCAAAGTGATGCGTTCCAGGCCGCCCGCCACCGTATGCGCGACAGGGGCGGAAGCCGCGTCCGGCGCGGGAGCGGGCGGCGGCGCGGGGGGAGTCTGCGCCGGGGCGCTTTCCTTGCCGGGTTCCTTGGCGGCTTCCTTGGCTTGCAGCGCGGGGAATATCCGGACCAGGGAAAGCGTGCCGTTTTGCTGCATGGCCAGGGAAATGCGGGGCTTTTCCACGCTGAGCCGCTCCAGGGACACGGTGCCGTTGTTCTTTGGGGACGAAGCGTAGCGCAGGGACTGCAGGCTGAAACGGCCCAGGCTGGCGAATTCGCTTTTGCCGTCGCGCAGTTCCAGGTTGTCCAGGGAAATGGAGCCCTGGGCGCTCAGTTCCGGCGCGGCCCCGGGCCGGGCTATGGCCGTTGTGCCGTCCACCGTGCCGTTCAGGGAGGCTTCCGCCAGGGTCAGGGTGCTGAACTCGCCGAAATAGGGGCTGAGAAAGCTCAGGTCCGCCTTGGTGAAACGGGTATTCCAGCGCAAGGAGAGCGGGGCCAGCGTGCCTTCGGCTTTCAGGCCCAGGGTTCCGCCCCGGCCCGGCTTGAAGGACAGGTCCAGGCTGAGGGGCTTGCCGCTTTCCGTGGAAAAGCCCTTCACTTCGCAGGCTATGTCCGTCAGCGCCAGTTGCGCGGGCTTTTTCAGGCCCTGGTCGTGGAAGGTGAGCGAGGAGCCCGAAACCTTCAGCGTGCCCAGGTCCACCTTCCAGGCCGGGCCGGCGCTTTGCGCGGCCTGGGCCGTGCGGGCGGGAGCCGCTTTGGCCGGGGCTTGAGCCTGGGTCTGGACCTTGGGCGGAGCCTGCCGCGCGGGCGCCTGAGCGCGTGCGCGGCCGCTTTGGCGAGGCGGTACCTTGCCTTTTCCTTTGGCCGTGCCGCGCCTGGGCGGGGCGGCCTTGGCCGGGGAAGCGGATTTTTTCGTTGCGGGCTGGGAAATTTGCGGAGCGGCCTGGGCTGTTGCCGGGGCGCTGTCCGCGCCGCCGGAGGCCACGGGCAGCAGCAGTTCCCCGTCGGCCTGGCGGGTCAGGTTCACGGCGGCCTTGGCGATATCGATTTTTCCCAGCGTGACGGTGCGCGTCCCCGTGTCCGCCACGGTTTCCGCCACCCCGATGCGGCCCAGGTTCAGCAGCGGCGTCTTGTTCGCGCCCTGGGTCACGGCCAGGCCGGCCAGGGCCACGTCGCCCTTGACCAGGGCGGCGCGCAGGCCGCCTTCCTTGGTCTGGGTCAGGGTGAGGGCGCTGTCGCTTTCCAGGGTGCCGCCCTCCAGGTTGAGGGGCAGAGCCTGGGCCACGTAAGGCGCGGCGATGGAAAGGGGAACGGCCCCGATTTTCAGCGTGGCGTTCACCGCCAGCGGCGTGAGCGCGGCATGGCCGGAAAAGGCCACGGTACCGCTCTGCTTGGCCGCGTTCAGCGCGAGATCGAACAGCACCGAGCCCGCACCCTGGGTATCCAGATTGGTCAATTCCACCCGGATATTCTCCACGCTGTGGGTGAAACCGCCGGGCAGGGTGTCGTCGCGCCAGACTATGGCGCCGTCCGTAAGCCGCACCGCATGCACTTCTATGCGGGGGGGCGTGTCCTTTTCCGCTTTCGCGGCGGCAAGCGTGGCGTTAGCGGACGGCCCGGCCGTGGCGTTGGCGGTCCGCGCCGGAACGGCCGAAGCCGTGGCGTTGCCTGTCACGGCGGGAGCAGCGGGCGCGGCGGCCCGGCGCGGCGGGGCCTCTTCCTTGGGCAGGGTGATGAAGCCCTGCCAGTCCAGGCTGCCGTCGGCCTTACGCCGCACAGCCAGATACGGCTTTTCCAGCGAGCACTCTTTGACCACCAGGTGCAGGGGCGCCAGCAGAGCGCTTTCCACTTCCAGACGGCCCTTTTCCAAGGCAAAGGCCCGGGCTCCGTCCGGGGCGGCCAGGTCCAGCTTGTCCAGGCCCAGCTTGCCGGACAGGGAAACGCGCATGGGTTTTTCCGGCGCGCGTTCCAGGCCCAGGGTCAGCTCCGTGTGCACGGAGCCGCTTTTCAGCGCCAGGGGCGTGTACGGCGCAAGATAGGCCCGGAAATGATCCAGATCCATGTCGCCGGAATGCAGCGTGAATTCCGTGCGCAGGGTTTCCGCGAAAGGCAGGGCTTCCCCGGAAAAGGTCAGCGGACGGCCGTTGAGCGTGGCGTTCAGGCTGGGGGTGACGGCCACGCCCCGGTCCGCCTTGAGCGTGGAGGCGAAGGGCACGTCCAGGTTGATGTCGCTGACCGTGTGCGTGGTTTCGCGGATGGCGTCGCGGAAAATAATCTTGCCGCCGTGCAGTTCCAGGCCGTAGATCAGAAAGGGGAACACGGGCTTGGGTCCCGTTTCCGGTTCAGCCGCGCCGTCCGGGCTTTCCGGGAAAAATAAGTGCGGGGAAAGCCCGCCCTTTTTGGACAGAGTGACGTCCACGCTGGGGTTCACCAGGCGCAGGGACTTGATGCCCGGGGCGAGGCGGAAATAGGAAAGGAACGAGGGAGTGATCTCCAGCTCGTCCAGGGTCAAAAAGGGGCCGGAGTTTTCCGGAACAGCCCCTTCCGGGTAGGGAATTTCAATGCCCCTGGCCGTGACCGTCAGCGTCAGGGGGTTGCAGCGCAGGGCGGATACCGTGGCCTGGGTATTGAGCGCGGCGGAAAGCTGGCTTTCCAGAACGCCGCGCAGGGCAAAGGGCAGGATAAGCCCGAACAGCAGGAGATAGCCGAGCACGCAGCCCGTCAGCCACCAGGCCAGACGGGAAGGCCGCCCCGCTTCCGTGACGAAAACCCCACGAAAACGCTGCCAATACCGTCGCATATCAGTGATGTTTTTGACCATGTTTTTTTTCATACCACAGCGGCCCGGCGAGTCAAACCGTTTGGGGAAAGCCGCCCCCTGCGGCTCTGTTTGCTCTTGCATGCATCTTAGAGTAGTACTTGCCTTCATGAACACCGCAGCATCAGCCGCGCCGCGCGCAACGCGCGGCTCCCGCATCGCGCTGGCCGCCCTTGCGGCGCTGTTGCTGCTGGCCTTTGGCTGCGCCAAGCCCCCCATAGCCAGCGTCCCGCCGCCCGCCGCCCCTTCCGCCAAAGAAAACGCCGTGGTCAAAACCGCCCGTTCCCAGTTGGGCGCGCGCTACAAGGCCGGTGGCGCCACCCCCGCCGGTTTCGACTGTTCCGGCCTGGTGTTCTGGGTGTTCAGCCGGAACGGCGTGAGCCTGCCGCGCGAGACCAAGTCCCAGTCCAAGGCGGGCTGGGACGTGGCGGAAAAAGACCTGCGGCCCGGCGACCTGGTGGTCTTTGATATCTCCTACTGGAGCGGGCTGCACGTGGGTATCTGCACGGGCCGGGACAAGTTCATCCACAGCCCCAGCAGCGGCAGGACCGTGCGCGAGGATTCCCTGAACGACCCCTACTGGCGCAAGCGCTTTGTCACCGCGCGGCGGGTGCTGTAAGCGCTCGTATCCCCTCCCCATTTTCGCGCAATACGGGAATACGCAACGGCGCTCTTAAAAAATGCTGCCGCTCCCCCTTTCCACGCATTCTAAAAGTAAAAGAACTGGCACAAGCACGTAATGCGTGGTATGCCGTTGTAATCTGTTTTCAGACTGGACGCTTCACCAGCGGGCGAATGGCGCGGGCACCCATAGAGCGGTTATGTTGCAACGGTTACGGCAAAACTTCCTCCCTCTTTTTGAGCGGACCGCCATTCCTCTTCTGGAGCGGACTATGGACTGGCCCGCGCTCTCCGCCGTGCGTTCCGCCCTGGTGGTGACCATGCCCCTGGTGTTCCTGGGCGCGCTGGCCGTGCTGCTGAACAGTCTGCCTCTGGAAAGCTACCGCCTGTTCATGGAAAGCCAGTTCGGCCTCAACTGGCGCCTGTTCGGCGGCTATATCTGGAACGGCACCTTTGCCATTATCTCCCTGGTCATGCTCTTCAGCATCGGCCAGCACATGGCGGACCAGTACAACACGGCCGTCAACCCGCTGGTGCAGGTCAACCCCGTCATTGCCGGCCTGATCAGCCTTTCCTGTCTGCTCTGTCTCATCCAGCCGGAAGGCGCCATGCTGCCCCAGCGCTGGACAGGGGTGGCCGGGCTGTTCGTGGCCCTGCTGGTGGGCTATATTTCCTCACGCATCTTCCTGTTCCTCTATTCCATCAAGTGGCTGCGCCTGCACCTGCCCGGCGGGAACACGGAACTGGCCATACCCCAGGCCTTCAACGCGCTGTTCCCCGGCATGTGCACGGTGCTGCTGTTCGCGGCCCTGGGCGTGGCGGTGAACAGCATCTGGGGCACCACCCTGCACGAAGCCGTGCACGCCCTGTTGCGCATGCCTTTCGACATGGCGGGGGACAACCTGGAGCGCGGCATTTTCTATACCTTCTCGCTGCAGCTTTTGTGGTTCCTGGGCATCCACGGGGCCAACGTGCTGGACCCCATCACCCACGACATTTACAACACGCTGATGTCCGCCAACGAGGCGGCCGCCGCTTTGGGCCTGCCGCTCCCCCACGTCATGACCAAGAGCTTTCTGGACGTGTTCGTGTTCATCGGCGGCTGCGGCACCAGCGTAAGCCTGGCCGGAGCCCTGCTGCTGTGCGGCAAAACCCAAAGCAACAAGCGCCTGGCCGTGCTCTCGCTGCTGCCCGGCGTCTTCAATATCAACGAAGTGCTGCTTTTCGGCCTGCCGGTGATTTTGAACCCCATCATGCTCATTCCCTTCATTTTCACGCCCATTCTGCTGGCAGCCCTCAGCTACGCGGCCGTGTTTTACGAACTGGTGCCCGGCACCAGCAGGATCGTGGAGTGGACCACGCCCGTGCTGTTCAACGGCTACTACACCACGGGCTCCATCAAGGGCTCGCTGCTGCAGCTGTTCAACATCGGGATAGGCATTCTGGCTTACGCGCCCTTTGTGCGCCTGGCGGACAGGCTGCACGGGCGCCAGGTCAGCGCCGCGTTCAGCCAGTTGATGGACCGGGCCTGTACCACGTCCACGGGCCCGCTGGGCCAGCGCTGTATAGACCGCAGGGACGCGGCCGGCACCCTGGCCAGAAGCCTCTTGGTGGACCTGGAAGAAGACCGTTTGCACGGCAGGGGAATTTTCCTGGAATTCCAGCCCCAGGTGGCTTCTGATACCGGCGCGGTGGTGGGCGTGGAATCGCTTTTGCGTTGGCGGCACCCCCTGCACGGCATGATCCCGGCCCCCATCATCATCGCCCTGGCGGAAGATTCCGCGCTGATCCGCCCTCTGGGCCTGTGGATCCTGGAGGAAGCCTGCCGGGTGCGCAAAGCCTGGCTGGACGAAGGGATTGAGGACGTGGTCATGGCCGTGAACGTGTCCGCCCTGCAGCTGGAAGATTCCCTGCCCGCGAAAGTGGTGGAAATACTCAAGCGCCACAGCCTGCCGCCGGACCTGCTGGAAGTGGAGGTCACCGAATCCAGCGCGCTGGACGCGGGCACGCCGGAAAGCCTGGTGCTCTCCCGCCTGCATGCCATGGGCCTGCACATCGCCATCGACGATTTCGGCATGGGGCACAGTTCGCTGAAATATCTCAAGCAGTTTCCCGTGACTTCCGTGAAAATCGACGGCGCCATCAGCCGCGAAGTGGTTACCAACCCCATCTGCGCGGACATCGTGGCTTCCATCACCAGGCTCTGCGCCTCGCGCGGCATGACCAGCGTGGCGGAATTCGTGGAAAGCGACGAACAGGTGATGGTGCTGCGCGCCTTGGGCTGCGACGTGTTCCAGGGCTACAGGTACAGCAAGTCCCTGCTCGCGGACGCCTGCCTGGCCTACATCCGCGCCAGCTACACCCGCGGCCAGGAGCTTGCGGACGGCAACACGGGCTATGTTGTGCATTTTTAGTTGTCGAAGCCATCCAAGAGTGAGAGCAGGGCTCAATGCGGCACGTCCTGTGCCGCCCCCTTCGGGCGTCGCTGCGCTCCGTGCGCAACCGCTTCCTGCGGTTGCGAGATCCCCGCACCCGCCACGGGGGTGTCCCCCCAGGCACCCGCGACCAGGGGGATGCGTCGCGCGCGGGAAGGATGAGGGGGGCG
>JAVBNC010000091.1:0-11991 GCA_031551765.1 Desulfovibrionaceae bacterium | reverse complement strand
CGCCGCGCACCGGCCCGGGGGTCTGGGTGGTGTTTATTTAAATGCCCCACTACACCGCTTGTGTGGGTCCAAGCCCGTTGGGGCCGACTGAGATGTTAAAACTGGGGGGCGGGTGTAACCCTTTCTTGTAATAATGTTTTCCCCCGGCCCCCATCCCCTTTCCAAAGAACTTTGACAAGGCGAATAAATACGGCTCTCCGTTGACGTGACGGAGAGCCGTACTGTCCAGTTCCGCTTGTTTCAGTCCTTCAATTCGCCGCCAGCCAGTATATGAGCACTGCGTGTTTATCCGCCCTGAACGGGTTCCAAGGGGCGCGGCCTTGGCGGGAATATCCTTATTCCCCCGGAGGGGCCTGCATCTTACCGGCCCTGTAGCGGCCAAAAGACAGGGCAGGGGCCTCTTTGGCCGCCGGAGGCATTCTCTACTCAGGCCAGACCGCCGGATGACTCCCCAGCGGCATGACAGGCAGATCCCAGCGGGGCGGAGTAAGGGACATGATGGCCGCGTGGCGCACGGCGTTCATCAGGCCGAAGCCGCTGTGGCTGATCTCCAGCAGGTCGCAGGGCATTTCGCTGTTGGCCGGGCCGGGCGCGAAGCCGTTTTCCTGGCGGCCCAGGGAACGCAGCCAATGGCCGGTGCGGGCCAGGGAGACATACACGTGCCAGCTGCCGCCTTCCGTGGCTCTTCTTTGCAGGGCCGTGAGCATGCCCAGGGCCAGGAGATAGCCGGAAGCGTGGTCCAGAGCCTGGCTGGGCAGTTCCTTGGGCGTGGTTTCGCCCGCGGCTTCCGCTTCCGCCAGGTTGAAACCGGTGGCGGTCTGCACCAGGGAATCAAAACCCCGGCGGCCCGCCCACGGCCCTTCCGGCCCGTAGGCCGAGAGACTGGCGTAGATGATGCCGGGCTTCAGGTCGGCGGCCTCTTGCGGGCCGAAGCCGAGGCTTTGCAACGCGCCGGGCCGGTAGCCCTGCACCAGCATGTCCGCGTCGCGCAAAAGCTCCGCAAAACGGGCCTGTTCCGTGCGCAGGTCCAGGTTGCAGGCGCGCTTGCCCCGGTTGGTGTCAATGACCAGCTGGCGGACAAAGGGCAGATGGGCCGCGCTGACGGCCAGCACGTCCGCGCCGTGCGCGGCCAACACCCGGCCGCACACCGGGCCGGCAATGATCCGGGTCAGGTCCAGGGCGCGAATACCCTGCAGGGGCCGTGTGCCGTCCTTGGGCAGGGGAATGGGCGGGGCCTCGCCGATTTTTTCCAGACGGATCAGGGGCTGGGCCGCCGTGACAGCGGACTGCGGGTGGGCGTCCCACTGCGCGAAAGAGCGCAGGGCGGACGCGGGCAGACCGGCTTCCGCTGCCGCGCTTTCCAGGTCCTGGGCGTTCCAGGCGCGGTAGGCCTTGGCAAAGGTCTCTTTGTCCGTGGTCTCTTCCGGTAGTCCCAACAGGCGCATAAAGCCCGCGCGGTGCTGCGGGAAGGTAATGTGCGGCCGCACCCAGCCGCCGTCCTTGCACTGGTAGATGCCGGCCAATGGATCGCGGAAACCCTTTTGACCGGCTCCGTCCAGGGTGAACAGGCGCTCGCTGATAAACTCCAGCGCCGCGCGGCGCATGGCCACGGACACGCTCTGCGCCCGCCCGGAGCGCTGTTCCCAGATTTTCGCGGCGGCCAGGGCCACGGCCGCTATGCTGGCCTGGGCCATAACCCCGACAAAAAAGGACGAGGGCAGGGCGGGTTCCGAGCCGCTCAGCTCGACTTGGTAAAGCGCTTCCCGCTGCCCGCCAATGCCGGCCCAGAGTTGCTCAAGCACCTGTTGCGCGCTGGTCATGGGGCCTCCTTTTGGTTGCGGAGCCTGTGCGGAAAAGAAAGTCAAAACGGATTCCAAAAGACACAAGAATTGGGTGCAATTTTAGCGCGCACCTGTGGCTTTCCGGCCACGGCACGACTGAAAACCGCGCACCAACCCTTTATACACCCTGAACGGGTTCCAAGGGGCGTGCCCCTTGGCGGGAATCCTCATACCCCCGGAGGGGGCCTGCGCGGTTTTCCGCGCAGGCCAGGCCCGCCAGGGCCTATGGAGCGCAGGGGCCGGGCGCGATCCGGCTTTGCCGGTCGCGCATCTTCCCGGCCCCGAAGCGGACGAAAGACAGGGCAGCGCCCTCTCTGGCCGCCGGAGGCATTCTTCTTTTCTTATCTACTCGTCCTGGTACATCCACAGCGCGCCCTGTTCCGGGCCGCGCACGGCCGCGCGGTAGGCGGCCAGCACGCCCCTGGCCGGGTGGTCCGGCTTTTTGACGTGGGCTTTGCGGCTTTCCAGTTCCGCGTCGCTGACCTGGAGGTTGAGGATTTTCTTTTCCAGGTCAATCTCAATGATATCCCCGTTTTTGACCAGGGCCAGCGGGCCGCCGTCCCAGGCTTCCGGGGCGATGTGGCCCACGCAGGGGCCGCGCGTGGCGCCGGAAAAACGGCCGTCCGTAATCATGGCCACGGAGGTGTGCAGGCCCATGCCCACCAGCATGGCGGCGGGGATGGACAGTTCGCGCATGCCGGGGCCGCCCTTGGGGCCTTCGTAGCGGATGACCAGCACGCCGCCCGGCTCCACCTTGGCGTTGAGCAGGTAGTCGCGCACCTCTTCTTCCGAGTCAAAGACCACGGCCGGGCCCACGTGGCGGAACATGGAAGGTTCCACCCCGCTTTTCTTGACCACCGCGCCCAACGGGGCCAGGTTACCGGAAAGAATGGAAAAACAGCCGGCGGGGTACAGGGCGTCTTCCGGGGTGTGGATGATGCCGCGGTCCACCTGGATGCGGGCGTTTTCCAGGTAGTCGCCCAGGGTGCCGCCCATGACCAATTCAGTGGAGAGGTCCAGGTGGTCTTTAATGGTGAGCAGCGCGGCGGGCACGCCCCCGGCGCGGTGGAAATCGCTGATGTTCAGGCCGGAAGAGGGCTTGAACTTGGCGATGACCGGCACGGAACCCTGGATTTTGTCGAAATCCTGGAGCGTGAGCTTGGATTTCATGGATTTGGCAATGGCCAGGGTGTGCAGCACCGCATTGGTGGAGCCGCCCGTGGCGGAAACGTGCTTGATGCCGTTGGAGAGGGAGGCGTCGTTCAAATAGCGGGAGAAATTCCTGCCTTCCTTGGTCAGGGTGACGATGCGCTCGCCCACGTCCCGGGCCTGGCGGTTCTTGTCCGCCGCCGCGAAGAGCATGGTGGAAGAGCCGAACGGCGCGGCGCCGATGGCTTCCAGGAACGCGCCCATGGTGTTGGCCGTGCCGTACATGGAACAGGTGCCGCCGGAAAAGCAGATGTTTTCGCGCCAGCGGTCAAAGGTCTGCTCGTCGATGCTTTTGTTGCGGAATTTGCCGATGGCTTCCTTGACGTCCGGGGTGACGTATTCCTTGCCGCCTTCACAGTAAGGGATCATGGCCCCGGCCGTAAGGAAAATGGAAGGCAGGTTCAGCGCGGCCGCCGCCATGAGCATGGCGGGCACGATTTTGTCGCAGGAACAGAGAAAAACCAGGCCGTCAAAGCCGTGGGAAAGCACCATGGCTTCGATGGACCCGGCGATGAGATCGCGCTGGGGCAGGATATAGTGCATGCCGTCGCCCTGGGCTATGCCGTCGCAGGGCGCGGGCACGGTGAATTCCGCCGGGGTGCCCCCGGCCGCCCAAATGCCTTCCCGCACCACCAGGGAGAGCTGCTGGAAGGGCTTGTGTCCGGGGTTCACGTCGTTCCAGGAGTTAACCACGCCGATGACGGGCTTGCGCAGGTCCTTTTTGCGGTAACCCACAGAGTTCATAAGACCCACGTAGTAGGCTTCTGTCATGTCGTCGATGGAACCTTTTCTGGGCATGGGGTTTCTCCTTGCGGTTGGTGTTTATTCGAGCGCCCGAGGGGCTGTTTTTAATAGTTGCCGAAGCCAAAATTAAGAGTCGAAGCAGGGCGGAGCCCTGCTCTCATTCTCGGATGGCTTCGACCACTAAACGGCTCAGGAATCCTGGTCCTGGTGCATGAGCCAGTAGGTGCCGTGCACGTCGGTCAGGTGGGCGCGCACGGCGGCTTCCGCTTTGTCCGGGTCGCCGGTGCGCAGGGCGTCCAGCATGGCCTGGTGGGCCAAAAGCGCCGCGTGCAGACGGGCCGGGTCCTGGAAATTGGCCAGGCGCTGTTCCAGCAGCCACTTGCCGAACGCGTCGTACAGGGCCACGAACAGGGGGTTGCCCGTGCATTCCCCCAGGGCGCGATGAAAGCGTACGTCCAGCAGGGCAAAGCGTTCCGGGTCGTCCATGGCCCCCCGGCTTTCCGCCAGAATGGCTTCCAGAACCAGAAGCTGTTCCTCGGTAACTTCCGGGGCCACGTGGCGGGCCAGGGCGCCTTCAAAGACCAGACGGGCTTCCTGCATGTGGCGCTGGCCTTCCGGGGTGCGCAGGCTCATTTTCACGGCCGCGTCCATTTCCGCCAGCAGCGGGGTGACCGTGGCCGGACAGACCTTGGCCCGCATGCCGGGCCGCAGTTCCACCACGCCCATGCGGGCCAGCTTGGCCAGGGATTCACGTATGGCCGGGCGGCCCACGGCGAATTCCGCCATCAGCTCCCGTTCGGAAGGCAGCTCCTGGCCCACCTGGTACAGGCCCATGCGGATGTCTTCCAAAAGATAGTCCGCCACGTCCTCGTGGATTTTTCTGCGCTGGATCTCGCGGCGCGCCGGAAAAGTTGTCATGAAAGCCGCCTTTAGCGAGGGGTATCCGCCTCGCATATATTGGTCAACCTATCATACCATCTACCATGTTGCCGGGCAAGGGGGCTTGTGCTATCCTTCACCCGCGTCTGAAACGGCACCAGGCGTGCCATGGGGCTTTTTTATTGTGTCGATACAAGGAGATACGCATGGAAATTCTTGTGCTGCCCGGCGACGGGATAGGACCGGAAATCACGAAAGCCACCGTGGCCGTTACCGAGGCCGCGGACAAAAAATTCGGCCTGGGCCTTAACTACACCTACCGCGACGTGGGTTTCGCCTCGCTGGACAAGAACGGCATCACCATCACCGACGAAGTGGTGGACATGGCGCTGAAAGCCGACGGCGTTATCCTGGGGCCGGTGTCCCACGCTTCCTACCCCCCGCGCGCGCAGGGCGGGCTCAACCCGTCCGGCGAACTGCGCATTAAAATGGACCTGTTCGCCAATATCCGGCCCAGCCGTTCCCGCCCCGGCCTGTCCAAGTTCAACACCGACATGGACCTGGTCATCGTGCGCGAAAACACCGAGGGCTTTTACGCCGACCGCACCATGCACCAGGGCTACGGCGAATTTATGCCTACCCCGGACCTGGCCATGGCCGTGCGTAAAGTGACTCGCGAAGGCTCCCTGCGCGTGGCGCGCGCCGCCTTTGAACTGGCCATGACCCGCCCCCGCAAAAAAGTGACCGTGGTGCACAAATCCAACGTGCTGCGCATGTCCGACGGCTTTTTCATGGAGCAGGTCAACAAGGTGGCCAAGGAATTCCCGGAAATCGCCGTGGATGACGTGCTGGTGGACGCCATGGCCGCCATGCTGGTGCGCGACCCGGCCCGCTACGACGTGATCGTGACCACCAACATGTTTGGGGACATCCTCTCCGACGAGGCCGCTGAAATTTCCGGCAGCCTGGGCCTGGCCGGCAGCCTCAATGCCGGGCACACGCACGCGTACGCCCAGGCCCAGCACGGCTCGGCCCCGGATATCGCGGGCAAGGGCATTGCCAACCCCACCTCGCTCATTCTTTCCGCCGCCATGCTGCTGAACTGGCTGGCCACCAAGCACAACAAGCCCAACTTCATCACGGCCGCCGCCAGCATGACCGCCGCCGTGGACAAAATGCTGCTCTCCCCGGAAACCCGCACCGGCGACCTGGGCGGCAAACTGGGCACGGAAGCCTTTGCCAAGGCCGTTATCGGCGCGCTGTAAGCTCTGGCTTTACATGAAAAAAGAGGGGGGCGTTCGCTCCCCTCTTTTTTTGTTTTTGTCGAAGCCAATTAAGAATGAGAGCAGGGCAGCGCCCTGCTGCGATTTTTCATTGGCTTCGACAATTATACTTCTTCCGACCCGGCCAGCCTTGTCTTGGAAAGCTGGAGGTGGCCGCGCATCAGCTCTTCCGCCAGACCCGGCTCCCGGTTGTACAGGGCGAAGAAGATTTTTTTGTGCTGCTGGATTCTGCCCGCGATGACGGCCGTTTCGTTGTCGATGTTGCCTTTCATGGTCAGCCACAGGGGGGTGTGCAGGGGCTGGAGCAACGGCTTGAGCGTCTGCACGATGAGCTTGTTGTGCGTGGCCCTGGCAATGGAGAGGTGGAATTCCCGGTCCGCGGCGGAATAGGTGGCGGAATCCCTGCGTTCCAGGGCGTCCACCAGGGTGTCCAACTGCGAGCGGATGCTGTCGAAATCCGCCTGGGTGGCCGTGCCGCAGGCCAGGCGGGCAATGCCCGGCTCAAAGGCGATGCGCGCGTCCAGAATGGCGAAGAGGTCGACATTGGCCGCGAACACGCTGGCGATCATGCCGCTGGCCTGCTCCAGGTCCGGCATAGTGCGCACGAAGGTGCCGGAACAGTGGCGCAGTTCCAAAAGGCCCGCCAGACACAGGGCGGCTATGGCTTCGCGCAAGGTGTTGCGGCTGACGCCCAATTCCCGGGCCAGCTGGCGTTCCGGCGGCAGCCTGTCGCCCGGCGCATACGCGCCCGGTATGTTGCGCAGCAGAAGTTCCGCCGTGAGCTGGCCCTTGCGCTTCTGCGTCACCTTGGGGATAGGGGTTTTGGCCGCGTTCATGGTCGTTCCGGGTTTATGTCGTGTGGCGGGGCATTCCGGCACAATCCGCCATAAGCATTTATATTAGACCATTATACCATTATGAAAAAAACCGTCAACGCGCGGCCTCGCGAGCCGGGCATGAAGTGGGAAAGAGCGGGTGAAGTCCTGCCGCCATTTTAACCCGGTGCAGCTTGCGGGCCGGAAGATTCAGCGCGGCGCCGCACAACACGCGCGTGCCAAAAGACGTTGGAAGGCGGGAAAAATCCGCTTTCCAACGTCTTGCGCGTCAAAGCCCTGAGGTGCGTTTTCTTCTCAGCGAGCCAGCACCGGGGCGCAGAGGAAAAAACGGCCGTGCTGCATGTAATCCGCCGGGTACAGCTCGTATGCGGGCTTGTCGTATGCGGGCGCATATTCTTTCCGGCCCGGAAGCCAGCGCATGTATATGAACTGATACGCGGCGGCCAGTTCCGCCAGGGACGGCACCTCGCACTGGGCGTACAGGCCCTCGGGCAGCTCGGCCGCGAGCATGCCCCGGGGAATTGCCGCGCCTTCCGTCAGAGGCATGGCCGCGCCGTAGTCAAAAATGCCGGCCGTGCCGTCCACCATCCAGGAAACTCCGTAGGATTCCGAAGGGCCGGAGGCCAGTTCCGCCATGCGCGGGCCGAATTCGTCATGCCAAAGGCGGGGGCAGTCGTCTTTGGCCCTGAGTATGTTGGTGCGCACCTTTAAACCGGCGATACGCACGGCCGGGCGCTGAATAACGGTGACGGAAAAGGGATCTTGGGACATGGGAATTCCTTAAGCCGCGCGGCTCCCGGAGGCGCGCGGACAGGTCTACGGGGTAATCACTCTGGGCCCGAGCGGGCCGCGTTCCGGGGCGGAGGAAGGGACAGAGGCCGTCTTTTGCGGGGCCCGGGGAGCCGGGGCTGGCGTTTTCACCGCCGTCTTGGCCTCCTCTTTCAGGGCCGGTTCAAGGCCGTCCATTTCGCGCCGCACTTCTTGCAGGCGGCGGCGGGCTTCCGTGGCGCAGGCGTGGTAGAACAGGGTCAGGCGGCGGGTTTCGCCTTCAAAGCGGCCCACGCCCAGGCCCTGGTCCGGCCCCAGATTGCGCAGCGCCACATGCAGCTTACGGCCGTCCGTACAGGAAAGTTCCGCGTACAGCCGCCCTTTTTGAGAGGCGGGCGCGTCCATAGTGCCCCGGCACACCGTGCGGGAAGTGGGATCGTACAGCGCGATATTCCCCACCCCGGCCATGCAGTTCCGGTCCATGTGGCCTTCGTACACCCGGTCGCCCAGTTCCCCGGCCAGGGTCAGTTCCGGCCCGTCCAGAGCCAGCCGGATGCCGGAAGAGGGCGCGCCCCCGCCGCAGCCGGCCAGCGTCAGGCACAGTCCCGCCAAAGTCCAGAAGGCGAAGCGCCTCATTGCATGGCCTGGAGTTTTTCCGCGGCCCGTTCCACGTCGTCCACGAATTTTTTCCGGGCGGCCTTCAGCTTTTCCGCCAGGGCCGGGTTGGAAAGCGCCAGGATCTGGGCGGCCAGCCAGGCCGCGTTGCGCGCACCGGCCTTGTCCAGGGCCACGGTGGCCACGGGAAAGCCCGGGGGCATCATGACCGTGGCCAGCAGCGCGTCCATGCCGTTCAGGCTGGAAGCGGTCACCGGAATGCCGATCACCGGCTTGATGGTGCGGGCCGCCACGGCCCCGGCCAAATGCGCCGCCATGCCCGCCGCGCAGATGAACACCTGGCAGCCTTCTTCTTCCAGCTTCCGCGCCAGTTCTTCCGTGCGTTCCGGCGTGCGGTGCGCGGAGGTCACCGTAAAGCGATAACTGATGCCCAGCGAGGCAAGAACTTCCACGCAGGGCCGCACCATTTCGTCGTCCGAAAGGCTACCCATAAAAACAGCTACTTGTGCCATATATTTACTCCTTGAAGTACCGGCTTTCCGTACCCTTTAGTAACAGAGCCTGCCTCCCGTCAAAGTTTTTTGGAAGAGGAATGGGGTCTAGGGGAAGGGAGAAACCTTTCTCCCAAGAAAGGTTTTTCCCTTCCCCTGGCCGCCGGAGGCATTCTCTTCTTTCCTCTTCTATTTCAGCGCTTTCCAGCCTATGTCGCGGCGAAAGTGGCAGTTGTCCATGCGGATTTTGTCCACGGCGGCGTAGGCGGTTTTCTGGGCTTCACGCAGGGAGGGGCCCAGGGCGGTGACGCCCAGGATGCGGCCGCCGCTGGAAATGACGCCCTGTCCGTCCACCCTGGTTCCGGCCTGAAAGACCTTGACCAGACGGGGTGCCACAGCTTCGGCTTCCGGCATGCCGCTGATGGGCATGCCCTTGGCGTAGTCGCCGGGGTAGCCTTTTCCGGCCATGACCACGCACAGCGCGTGTTCCGGGCGGCTAGAGAGGGTGACGTCCTCCAGCTTGCCTTGGGCGCAGGCCAGCATCACGTCCAAGAGATCGCCCTGCAGTCGCATGAGCAGGGGCTGGCATTCCGGGTCGCCGAAACGCACGTTGTATTCCAAAACCTTGGGGCCGGAAGCGGTCATCATCAGGCCCGCGTAGAGTACGCCGGAGAAGGGGTGCCCGCGCTTTTTCAGGGTGCGCAGAATGGGCTTGATGACCAGGTCCGCCATGGCCGCGCAGCCGGAATCCGGCAGCAGCGGGGCGGGGCTGTAGGCGCCCATGCCGCCGGTGTTGGGGCCGGTGTCGCCGTCGAACACGTTCTTGTGGTCCTGGGCGGAAGGGAGCGGCAGCACGGTTTCACCGTCGCAGAGGCAGAGAAAGGAGACTTCCTCGCCGACGAGCATTTCTTCCAGCACCACGGTTTCCCCGGCCGCGCCGAAGTTCTTGGCGGCCATCATGCTTTCCAGGGCTTCCAGGGCCTCCTGTTCGGTCTGGGCCACCACCACGCCTTTGCCCGCGGCCAGGCCGTCCGCCTTGACCACTATGGGCGCGCCTTTGGCTTTCAGATAGGCTTTGGCCTCGTCCAGATTGGTGAAGGTGCCGTAGGCGGCCGTGGGCACGCCCGCTTCGCGCATCAGGTCCTTGGCGAAAGACTTGGAGCCTTCCATTTGCGCCGCGTACTTGCCGGGGCCGAAGCAGGGAATGCCCGCCGCGCGGCAGGCGTCCACCAGGCCCAGCACCAGGGGCAGTTCCGGGCCGGGGATGACGAAGTCGATCTTGTGCTCGCGGATGGCGGCCATCAGGCCGGGAATGTCCCCGTCGCCCACGGGCAGGTTGCGGCCCTCTTGGGCCGTGCCGCCGTTGCCCGGCGCGATAAGGATTTCCGAAACCTTGGGGCTTTGCCGCAGTTTCCAGGCCAGGGCGTGCTCCCGCCCGCCCGATCCGACGATGAGTATGCGCATGGGGGTATCCTTTATCCGGGGAAGGGGCGCGGGACGGGGCCGTTGCCGCTCTTCCCCCCGGTGGGGTTTCGTGTTAGACCGGAAAACCGTCTCGTGGAGGCCGTTTCCGGAAGTTTTCTGGATACGGATTTTTTTCCGGGGCGGCAAGCATTAGTCTTATGGAGTCGCGGCCTGTTGCTATGTCAGCGCATAAAGAGGCCGCTCCCCTTTATGGAGGTGCCATGTCCGCCCCGTCGCTTATCCCCAGTCATTCCGCGGAAGCCCTGCACTCCATCCAGGAACGGGGTCTGCTCTGGACCGTGGCCCACGCCCACGCGGGCAGCCCGCAGTACAGGGCCAAACTTACGGAAGCGGGCCTGGCGCCGCGGGACATTCGCGGGCTGGGCGACCTGGGCAAACTCCCCTGCACCACCAGCGAGGACCTGGCCAAGGGCTACCCCCTGCCGCTGCTCAGCGTGCCGGAACAGGACGTGGTGCGCGTGCACGCTTCCAGCGGCACCACGGGCAAGCGGAAAATTCTGGCCTACACCCAGAACGATGTGGACAGCTTCTCCCTGCAAATGGCCCGCTGCTACGAAATGGCGGGCCTGACCCGCGAGGACCGGGTGCAGATAGCCGTGGGCTACGGCCTGTGGACGGCCGGGGCGGGCTTTCAGCTGGGCTGCGAAAAGTTTGGGGCCATGGCCGTGCCCGTGGGCGCGGGCAACCTGGAAGCGCACCTTTCGCTGCTCACGGACATGGGCAGCACTTGCCTGGGGTCCACCGCTTCCATGGCCCTGCTCATGGGCGAGGAAGTGAAGCGCAACGGCCTGCTGGACAGGATCAAGCTGCGCACCGTCATTTTTGGGGCGGAAGGCCACAGCCGCAAAATGCGCAAGGCCTTTGAGGAAAACCTGGGCCTGACGGACAGTTTCGACATCGCGGGCATGACCGAGATGTACGGGCCCGGCACCGGCCTGGAATGCCGCGCCCACCGGGGCATACACTACTGGGCGGACCTGTTCATCCTGGAAGTGCTGGACCCCGTGACCCTGGCCCCGGTGGCGGAAGGCGAAGTGGGCGAACTGGTGGTCACCACCCTGCGCAAAGAGGCTTCCCCGCTCATTCGCTACCGCACCAGGGACCTGACCCGGCTGTTGCCCGGCGCCTGCCCCTGCGGCTGCGCCATGCCCCGGCACGACCACATCCTGGGCCGTTCCGACGACATGATCATTTTCCGGGGCGTGAACATCTACCCCGGCCAGGTGGCGGACGTGCTGCAGCGTTTCGCGGACCTGGGCTCCGAATACCACATGGAACTGTCCCGCGAGGCGGGCCGCGACGAAATGACCCTGAAAGTGGAACGCAAGCCGGAAGCAAGCTGCGATACGGACGCGGCCCTGGCGGCGGAAGTGGCCAAGCTGCTGCACGACAAAGTGCTTATTTCCGCCGCCGTCTCCATTGTGGACCCCGGCGCCCTGCCCCGGTCCTTCGGCAAGTCCCGCCGGGTCACGGACAGGCGTTTCGGCGGGGATTAGAGAAAATGCCTCCGGCGGCCGGGGGAAAGGGGAAACCTTTCTTGGAAGAAGGGTTTCCCCTTTCCCCCGGACCCCCTATCCCCTTCCAAAGAACTTTATCAGGGGGGATAAGGGGACTTTTGCGCGATGCGGCTGAACTTTTGCAATCCAGGCACTACTTGAGAGGCCATAATGGCCGGAGCCGCGACAGCGAGAGCGGCGCAGCACACAAGAGTATACACCATACCCCTGTCAAAGTTTTTAGGGAAAGGGGATGGGGGTCCGGGGGGAGGGGGCAAACCCCATTTGCAACAAAGGGGTTTGGCCGGGACCCCGGCGGCGGGGGCCAGCAAGCCCCAGGTGGG
>JAVBNC010000042.1:0-36571 GCA_031551765.1 Desulfovibrionaceae bacterium | reverse complement strand
CATGTGGACAAGCGCAGACACAAAGGGAGCGTTTTAAGTAACCTGTAGCGTCATACCCATCCTGAATGGGTTCCAAGGGGCGCCCCTTGGCGGGTGCAGGGCAGCGCCCTGCTCTTATTCTTGGATGGCTTCGGCAGCTATTTCAAACAACTCTGAAAAAAAGCCGCCGCAACGTGGTCTGTCGCGGCGGCTTTCGTGCCTTTTCGCTTGCCGTTATTCTCGCGCGCCGGAGCGTTCCGGGCCGGGCACCCCCACGGCGGCCCTGGCGAAAATAACCGCCCAGTATTCGCCGATTACGCCCACGCCCATGTCCACAAAGGCGGGGTTCATGATCTGCTCGCACTGGCTGGGGGAGCTCAGCCACAGGTCCACCACGGCGGAAGCCGGGGGCGGGCCCTTGGAGATGAGTTCCGTGATCAGGCCCCAGGCGTAGCCTTCCGTGCCCACTCTGTTCTCCAGTGTGATGCCGGAAGGTGAAGTGGTGCTGAAATACCCCTGATCCGCCATGTCCTGGGCGTGCTTCTGCGCCGCCTTGGTCAGGGCCGGGTTGCTGGCCAGAGGGGAGACGGCGGCCTTGTGCTTGCCGCCGCAGGAAACACCGTTGGCCCGGATGGCGTTGATGCGGGCCGCAATGGCCTTGGCTTCCGGCGAGACTGCCGTGCTTTGCGCGGCGGCGCGCGGCTTGGCTGACTGAGCGGGCGGCGTCTGGGCCGGAGCCGCCGGGGCCGTTTGGGTCGGCGCGGCAAGCATACCGACCACAGGGGCTGTCTCGCCGGGGGTGCTCACGTCGGGACTTCCGCCAGAAGCGGCCCCGCCCGGCGTGGCGTTTTCCGGGACGCGCAAGGGTTCCAGCGTGGCCATGATCACCAGCCAGCGCTCGTTGGTCCTGGTGGCGCCGATGTGTGTGTAATTTTCCAGCAGCTCCACGCAGTGGTCGGCTTTCAGGCGCGCCATGGCGTCTTCCGCCTTGGCCTCGCTGGCGCTGAACATGTGGAACCGCGCGGCGTGCAGCTTTTGCGCGGCCAGTATGGTCTGCAGGTCCCGGTTGCCGCCTTCGGCCAGTTCCCGGGCAGCGTCACGCAGGGGCTCGGAATACAACAGCGGCGGGGGCTGCGGCATACTGCGGTCGCCGCAGGGTTTGTTCTGTTTACGGTACAACTCTATCAAATAGGCCAGAACGGTGCCGCGCTCGGCCTCCAGGGCAAGGGCTCCGGAGACGCCGGCCAGGCACAAAACCAGGGTCAGCGCGACGGCCGCCGCTGTTCGTCGACAATACTGCTGCATGGAGCTCTCCTGCCGGGTCAGAGCGTGACCAGCTCGTAAGCGGAACGGCCCAGGCCGATTTCTTCCGCGTAGCTGATCTGCACGTTCCCCATGGTGTAATCCCAGGCTCCCTTGAACTTATCCCCGCCTTTGGCGTGCCCGCTCCGCAAAAGCGAATGCGCGAAGCCTTCCGAGGAATTGACCAGGTCAAGGCAAGCCTTGTCCAGAGCCACGGGGTCCGTGGAAGCCAGAATGCCGATATCCGGCACCAGGGGGGCGTCGCTCCAGGAGGCGCAATCACAGTCCGGGGTGATGTTCATCAGAAAGCTTATATACCCAATGTGCTGCTCTTTCCCTGTCACAGCACCTAAAGCGTATTCTACCATGCGTTCCGTGAAGGGCACAAGTTCTGTTTTCCAGTTCAGAGACACGGCCTTGGGGCGGCACACCGTCAGGCATTCGCCGCACCCCACGCAAAGTTTGGGGTCGATAGAGGCCACCTTGCGGTTTTTCTTTTTCACAAAGGCTATGGCGTGCTGGGGACAGTGGGCGATACAGTGGCCGCAGCCCACACAAATATCTTCCGCCACGTAAAACTTGGTGGCGTGCTGTGCGCACTTGCCTTCCGAAGGGCTGCAGCCCATGGCCAGGTTTTTGATGGCCCCGCCAAAGCCAGCCAGCTCGTGCCCCTTGAAGTGGGACAGCACCAGCATGGCCTGAGCGTCCGCTATGGCCGAGGCTATTTTGACAGTGGGGAAGTGCTTTTTGCGTATGGAAACCTTCTCGTAACAGCGCCCGCGCAGCCCGTCGGCCACAATGAAGGGCGCGCCCGCCACGGGCTCGCAAAACCCGTGTTCCAGGGCCAGCTGCATGTGATCCACGGCGTTGTGGCGGCAGCCGTTGTACAGGGTGTTGGTGTCCGTGAGAAAGGGCTTGCCTCCGGCGGCCTTGATCTTGTCCACCGCGGCCCGTACCAGCACGGGGTTCATGAAAGTATCGTTGCCCCGCTCGCCCACATGCACCTTGACGGCCGTGAGCGCGCTCTGCGGGATGCGGGAAGCGAACCCGGCGGCATCAAAAAGGTCCTGGACCTTCTGCGCCTTGTTTTCCTTGGCGCTGCGGGCGCGCAGGCCCGTGAAATAGACCAGGGAACGCTCGCCCTTGGTGCTTTTCGCTTTAGCGGCGGGCGTACGTTTTTTGGCGGGAGCCGCTTCCGTTTTTTTCGCGGCAGCGGAAGCTTTTTTATGGGATGTTTGCGTCATGGAACTCCTCCTGATATGCAGGGACACGTACGCGATCTAAAGCAAAATAATGCGAAAACGCCCGCTCCGGCGCTTGACGGCGGGCAAAGCCCCGCAGGGGTCGCACCCCCGTCTGTGCCTGCGCGGCGGCCGGCGCTGTTCGCGCCGACAGAGCATTTTACCTGCCGGAACATTCCAAGCTGAAAATGCGCTGGGCTGTATCACAGCCGTGCGGAGCACGATAAACGAAAACATGCGGGAGAACAATGCCACCCGCGGGAATCTACTGCATGATCCGCCATATTTTTTGCTTTCTCCTGCTTGCCGCCGCGCTGCCCTGTCTTTTCGCGATGCGGGCCCAGGCCGCGGAAAGCGCCCAAACCCGCTATCTGCGCGCCGTGTATGTGCTGCGCACGCTGGCCCCTTCCCTGTCCACCGGTTCGCTGGCCTTTCCCCGCCGCATCATTACCGACGACACCACCAACACCCTGGTGCAGCACCCGGACAAAATTTTCGTGCTCAGCACGCTGGCCCGCGAGCTTGAAGAACTGACGCAGCAGAAAAAAAGCCTGACCGACGCCGCCTACTACTCGGCCAATGCCTACTACACCCTGGGCCGCCGGGCGGACGCGGCGCGGCTCATGAGCCGCTACATCCTGACCGCCCCCTACCGGCCGGAGGACCACCTCTTTCTGGTACGCTGTCTGTACGAAAACGGCGACTACCAAGCCGCGCGCACGGCGGCAACGCAGTGGCGGGTCCAGAACCCGCGCTGCGACGAACAGCGCCTGACCTACGTCTGGGGCAGTTTCCGCGCGGAAAACCGGACCAGGGACGCGTTGGACGCCCTGGAGGACAGCGCCTGCGCGGGCTGGCAGCCCAAGGTGCTGGCCGCCAGATCCACCCTGGATGCAGGGGACGCGGAAGGAGCGGAACGGGCCGTCAAAATCCTCGCCCGCCGCTATCCCAAAAACGCCAAGGCTATCCATGCTCTGTGGGAACAACTCCGCGAGGCGGAGCGCTATCCTTAGTCACCGCCCCCGCGCCTCGTTGCTTTTGCCCGGATAACCTGTAAGTATACACCACTTTTTTATGCGCAGAGTTCCGCCTGCCTTGCGTATTCCGGCGCTCTGCCTTCCCGCCCCGCCTCTTTATGCAGCGCGCGGCGGTTCCCTGTTTTTCGCACGCCGGACGCCGGGCAACCGGGCCGGAAAACGCTGCCAGGAACCTGTCATGCTCCACGAACCGCTTGCCTCTTCCCCGTCCGGCGACCGCCGCTCCCTGCGCCGCACCGCCACTCTGACCGCCCTGGCCCTTGGTGCGGCGCTTTCGCTCTGCCTGCTCCTTCCCAACCTGGCCTCACAGAAAATATCACCATGGCGCGCGGCTCTGCCCACGGCGGCCATGAGCGCGGACCAGGCCAAAACAGCCCTGGCGCGGGCCGGATACCTGCACGAGGCCGCCGTACGGCCCCTGTTGGTGCGGGCCGGCCTGTACGACCCCGAGGAAGCGAAACGGGAGCTTGCTCCGCGCGGCACGGTGGGCAACAGCCTGGGCTACGCTTCCATGCTCTGGGCCTTCCGGGATTTTCCAACGGTGTATGACAAGCTCCTCGCTCTGCTGCTGGATACCGGTCTCCCGGCCCCGCTGCGCTCGGAACGCTTTTATCTGCTGGTCAGCGGCCTCTCCAACGCCGCCGACGCCCTGGCCAAGGAAAAAGGCGACTGGAGCAGCCTGAACAGCTATTTTTCCACGGATTACCTGCGGAAAACAGCCTACTTCACCCGCAACCCCGCCCTGAAAACCCACAACGCCACGGCTTCCGCCGAAGCGTTGGCCATCTACCGGCAAAAACTGGACCTGGCCCGGGAATTTCTGCCTCTGCTGCAAAGCGATCTGGAACAGGCCATGGCCGCCACAACGGCCAAACGGGCCGCAAGCGGCTCTACGGCTGAAACGGACGGCGGTTCCGCCCGCCGCCTGATCGAGGACGCAACCCCCTATGCCCGCTATGCCGGGGAAGCTCTGGTCACCATCTGGGCACAGCGCAACGATCCCACCTTCCGGCCCCTGGCCTTTGAGCTGCTGCGCACACCCGGCGCTTCCGCCGCCGAGCGTTACCCCGCCGTGAGCCTGCTGGCGCAAACGCCGGGCCTGCCCCGCGCGGAATACCTGGCCTGGGCGCCCTACCGCTCCGACCTGAACGACATCAAGGCCTGCGTGGGCGAAAACCCGCGCTCTTTCGCCTATCTCATCGGCTGCTGCGACAAGCTGGGCGACCTTTTGCGCGCCTCCATGAAAAAGCGGGGGGTCATGCTCACCAGCGCCGGGTCCGGGCCGGGCATCACGCTGCGCAAAGTGGACGCGCCCCCGCTGACCCCGTCCCCGGAGCAGGGCGCGCTTTTTTTGCTGGCCGACATGCGCCAGGCCTTCAAGGACGCGCCGTCGTATGATTTTTCCCGCGCCTATCCGCTGTTGGCGGATACGCCGCTGCGCCGCCTGGAAAACCAGCCGCTGATCCTGCCCCTCAAACCCGGCAACGGCGGGGACGAAGCCTTGCTGCGCTGGTATGCGGACAAGGGCTGGCAGCAGGGCCGGGCCGTACTGCTTTCTTCCAAGGCCGACCCCAAAAACCTGGCCGCCCACCTGGCCACGCTGCAGTTGATGTGGTGGCCGCGCCAGGACAAGGACGGCGCGGAAAAAGAGCAGATGGCCTACATGCACTACCAGAACGGCGCGTTTTTGACCGGCTTTCTGCCCCACCTCAAGGGCGAGGCGGCGGCCCGTTTTCTCGGCCCCGTGACCGGAATCTGGTTCGGGGTCAAAGAAGTGGAAAGCGACCATTGGTACGCCGCCGCTCCGGAAGCACCCGTCACGCTGCCCCTGCCGGGCCTGCCCACCCTGCTCCTGGCCCCGGACGCGCGGCAGGACCTGCGCACCCAATACCGTCTGCGCGAATGGGTAGAACTGGCCCGCGCCCTGCTGGCCGAATCCCCCGTACCCGCCCAAACCCCGGCGCAGGCCGTGAACTTTGTCAGCAGAACGGAACGCGAGTTGTACCAGTGGGGCTTTAAAAGCGTCGCCGAGCGCAAAATCGCCATCGGGTATCTTTGGCGCTTCCGGGCGGACCCGGAAGCCACAGCCAAGCTGCGGGCCATTTTCTCCGACAAGGCCGTTACGCAGGGCGCCCAGAAACTGCGCGACGCCAGAAAAGCGCTCGGCATTCCGGATGCGAAATAAAGGAACGAGACCATGAACCTTTCCATGCTTCGCCGCCGGATTTTCCGCCTCCCGCACGCGGCTCTTTTCCTTTTCTGCGCCCTGTCCCTGCTGGCCGGGGCGGCCCCGGCTTCCGCGTCTTCCCCCGCCCAGGCCCGCACTCTGCCGCAAGAAAACGAAAGCCTGCAAGAGCTGGCCGACAGAATCACCGGGCGCGCGGCCTTTATTGCCGAACTGCTGCCCCGGCTGACGGCCGCCGGGTTCACGGACGACGCCACTCACCCTCCCTGGACCTACACCAGCCGTACCCTGGGCGACGCCCTCTGGAAACTGCGCGGGGCCCCGGAAATTTTGGCCCGGGAAGAGGCGAAGCTCTTTGACGCCAAAACCCCGGCCCAAAACCGGGAACGCGGCCTGACAAAGCTGGTGCGGGAAACGGAATACCGGGCTTTGCGCCTGTATGGCGCGGCGCACGGCCAGCCCCACACTCGCCTTTTTCGCGAAGAGCCGCGCAAAACTCCGGAAGAGCGCGTGCGGGAAACCCTGCGCCGGGAACAGCTGCTGCAGCCCTACCTCCTCTTTGTCATGCAACACCAGGACCCGGCCGAGCCCTCCTATAACGAAGACGGCCTGTTGGAACTCTGGAAGGCCCGCAACCAACCCGAACGCTTCGTCCTTGTGCGCGAAGTGCTGCGGGACAAAGCCCTGCCCCTGGCCAAGAAAAACGAAATCGCCGCACTGGCCACGGACGACCTGGCGGCGGCCCGCGCGCTTTACGCCCGCGCCCCCCTGGCGCTCAAGCGCGAACGCCTGTACGCGGAACGCTTCCGCTACTCCTCGCAAGAGCTGCTCACCATGCCCGCCTTTCTGCTGGCGCCGGACGGTCTGACTCTGCTGGAAAAACCCGGCCTGCTCCCCTTGGCCGCCAAGCCAGCGCACCGCGAAAACCCCGCACTGTCCCGGCGTTCTCTGCCGGAACTGTTCCCCACCACGCTCCAGGCTCTGCTGCAGGTCTTTTCCGAAAAAAACGACACCCCCATGCCGGATTTCCCGCTGCTAAAGCCGGGGGAAACCCTGTTCCTGCTGCGCCAGACGCGGGACGCCAAAAGCCTGCCCATATTCCGGGCCACGCCCCTGCAGGATCTGGCCACTGTGGGGCCGAGGCTGCTGCCCTATAGCGGCGAGGACAACAAGCGGGCCTTTTTCCGATTTTTTTCCAACCCCTTCCCCTCCCGGGAAGGGTACCTGATTGCCGCCGCCTGCACCCGGCAAGAACTGGCCGCACACCTGGCGAGCCTTGCCGTGCTGCACGGCGCGCCGGAACGCAGTCTCTACGGCCCGGCGAATGAGTATGCGGTCACCCTGTCCGGCGCGGGCGACGAAGCCCAATTGGGCGCGACGCAAAAAGCTCTGCTGGAAGCGGCCCGCCTTGGCCTGCGCCTGGAGGCCGTGAGCGGCGAACATCAGAGGGGAATACCGCGCGACTATTTTGATGCGCGGGCGCACGCCCTGCTCCCGGACTACCAGGATCGTCTCCAGCCCATGCCGCGCCTGGCCCGGGTGGAATCAGCCCTGTTCTTTGACTTCCTGGCCTCGCTGGCCGACGGCGCGGGCCTTGCCCGGCTCATGGGCCCCGTCAGGGCGGTGTGGCATTATGAAGGCCGCGCGCCCCACGGCGCCTGGAAAGAGTTGCGTTACGAACCGCCCGCCCGGCAGGCCGCCGGGCTTTCCGCTCCGGGTGCCGCGCCGCTGCTCTCCCTGGACCGGACGCTGTTGGAACGCCTGAACGAAATGGAACGCCAGACCGCGCTGGCGGAAGACGTCAGCAGTTTTGCGGGACGGTTCTGCCGTCAGAAAGGCCTGAAAACGGAAGGACCGGAATGTGGAGCCCTGGTCAGAGACATGCGCGCCCGGGCCCTGACCTTCAGCGCGGAACTGGCGGGCTATGGCATCAAAGCCCCCGGGGAACAGCGCAGGGCCATCCTGACACTTATCCAGTTACAGGACAGCACTGTGCTGCCCGCCGCCCGCGCCATGCTCAAAAACTCCTCCAAAAGCCCCAAGGAACGCTTGGCCGAGTTGCGGGAGATGGCGAAACCGGAGCTTAAGCGCATCCACGAGGAATACCGGCTCAAGGAAAAGGAACAGCTGGAAAAGGAGCGGGAAGAGAGGGAAAAGCAGCGAGGGGCGAAGCAAAAGAAGTCCCGAAGCTGACCAGTCTTTTAGAGCAATTTCGCTTTGCGATTGTCGCTTAACGGCGGACTGCCGCGAAGCAGGATGCAAAGCGCACGGAGCGAAGCGACGTCCGAAGGGGGCGTCACAGGACGTGCCGCATTGAGCCCGCCTGCGCCAATCTCGCGGGCCTTGTTACTCTTCGCTTCGCAAGGCCAGAGCATTTTATTGTATAGATATTTTCAATGACAAAACGCTCTGAACCCGGAAAGCGAAAGATCATTGACGCGGCGGCCAATGCCTATATAGTGATATAGCTGAGTACTCGCGTGAACGCCCCGCGCACGCGCCCGCCCGACAACCTCATGCCGCACGGAGACCACCATGCGCCACCAATTCCGAACCCTGCTGCGCACCCTGCCCCTGGCCCTGCTGTTGTGCCTTGCCGGCTGCGCCGCGGCCAACGATCCTTCCACTCCGCCGTACACCGGCGGCGACCCCATGCCCGGCTCCCCGGACCCGGCCCATCCCGGCGGACAGTTGGATTCCCCTAACTATTTCTGACCAGACAGCGGACAAGCGGCCACGCGTCCGACTCCATCCGGCCGCGTGGCTTTTTTGCCCGCAAGTGCGCCATGCCGCAGCCTCTGTCTCCCCGTCCTCTGCGCGAAGCCCTGCCCTGGGTGGCCTTCATCACTGTTCTTTTCTGCATAAACTACACGGACCGGGCCATTCTGGGGCCGCTGCTCATCCACCTGGAACGCGACCTGGTCCTGGACCACACCCAGGCCACGGGCCTTTTGCTGTTTCAGTCCACGGGTTTTGCCGTCAGCATTTTTCTCTCCGGTTTCGCGGTGGCCAAAATTCCGCCCCGGCGCATAGTGGCGCTCTCCTGCCTGGGCTGCGGACTGGTCCTGCTGGCCATGACCCGCATGGACTCGCACGGCGCGGCCAAGCTGCTCTTTATCTGCCTGGGGCTGGCCACGGGGCTGTATTTCACGGCGGCCATGGCCACCCTGAGCAGCCTGGTGGAACGCGCGGACTGGAGCAAAACCGTGGCCATTCACGAGCTGGCCCCGCCGCTTAGCTTTATCGCTTCTCCACTCCTGGCCCAGGCCGGGGTTTCCCTGGGGGGATGGCAGGCCGCGCTGGGCGGCATGGGCGCGCTTTCCCTGCTGGCGGGGCTGGTCTTTCTGGCCTGGGGGGAAGGCGGCATGCAGCTTACGGACCCGCCTTCGCTCCAGGGCGTGGGCGAGGCCCTGCGCGCCCCCGTTTTCCGGCTTTTCGCCTGGCTGTTCGCCCTGGGTGTGACCGCCGAATTCGCGCCTTACAGCGTCCTGCCCCTCTCCCTGACCACGGAACACGGCCTGGGCGCGGCGGAGGCGGGGAGCCTGCTCTCCCTCTCCCGCCTGGCTTCCCCTTTTGCCGTGCTCTGCGGCGGCTGGCTCACCCCCCGCCTGGGTTGCAAGCGCACCCTGCAGCTTTTTCTGGCCGCAGAAACCCTGTCCCTGCTGGCCCTGGCCTCCCCCTGGCTGCCCCTGGTCATCGGCGGCATGGTGCTGCAGCCCCTGGCCCCGGCATTCGCCTTTGCGGCGATTTTCCTGGTGCTGGCCAACGCCTTTCCCCCTGGCAGGCAGCCCATGCTGCTTTCCATCAGCGTGCCCGTGGCTTCCTACTGCGGCACCGGCCTTATTCCACAGCTTCTCGGCGCTTGCGGCGACCACTTCAGCTTTTCCACGGGATTTCTCGCCCTGGGGCTGCTGTACCTGCTGAGCCTTCCCCTGCTCAGGTTCCTGCCGGACACGGCCCCGGCAATCTGAGCAAGAACTGATTTTCTTCTCCAACCCACTGCAATAACACGGCTGATGTAGTACGGTCGCCCTTGCAATGTCGACATTCCTCTGTACTCCTGGACGGCTTTACAGTAGAGTTCCAGAATGAGACATTAGACTTTTAACCATTTCAGAGGGTTATCACATGCAAACCTATACGGTTTCCCAGGATGTGGCTTCGGTTTTCAGCGCGCTGCTCGCGGACAAACGGGTGCAAAACGCCCTGGAGTTTCTGAAAAAAGACCACGATTTCCGCATCGACGAAATCAAGGAAATGGTTCTGCTGCACGGGGAATCCTACAAGGAACACCTGCTGCGTTCCCCCATGTTCAAGGCCAAGCTGGAGCAATATGGGGCCAAGGACTGCGTGATAGACGCGGAAGGCAACGCCATGGGCTACGTGTACGGTTCCGCCGGGCCTTCCGCCCGGCCCAAGATACTGCTGGAAGGGCACCTGGACACGGTGTTCAGCGAAGACACGCCGTTGCAGGTCGTTGAAAAGGACGGCCGCCTTTACTGCCCAGGCATTTGCGACAACACGGCGGGCATGGGCCTGGTGCTGGCTGTTCTGCGCGCCTTGAAGCACGCGGAGCTCACCCCCGTGGGCACCATCATGCTGGCGGGCACCACTGGGGAAGAGGCCAAGGGCCAGTCCCGGGGCATACGCGCCCTGGTGCGCGACCATTTGGACATGGACGCGGCCATTTCCATCGAGCGCGGCGATACGGACCGCATCACCAGAGGCGCCGTGGCCGTGAAACGCTACGAATTCACCTTCAGCGGCCCCGGCGGCCACAGTTGGAACGCATTCGGCCTGCCCAGCCCCATCCACGCCATGGGCGCGGCCATCGCCAAAATTTCCCGGCTCACCCCGCCCGCCTCGCCCAAGACCACCTTCAACGTCGGCGTGGTGGGCGGCGGCGCTTCCGTCAACTCTATCGCGGATTCCTGCACCATGCACGTGGACATGCGCTCCATGAGCCAGGACGAGCTGGCGAAGCTGGACGCCCAAATCCTGGCCCTGGTGGACCAGGCCGTGGCCGAGGAAAATCTGTTCCGGGCCACGGAACAGCGCATCAGTGTCGCAAGCAGAGCCTACGGCGCCAAGCCCGGCGGCGACCAGCCCCTGGACGCCGTCATCGTGCAGGCCGCATACGCCGCCACCACGGCCGTGGGGGTGGAACCCACGCTGAACCCGCCAGCCAGCACCAACACCAACATTCCCCTGGGCGTGGGCATGCCCGCGCTGTGCATAGGCTGCGGCGGCGTGGGCAAGGAAAACCACTCCCTGAACGAATGGTACGACCCCGCCAACAGCTACACCGGCCCGCAAAAGGCCCTGCTGCTCATACTGGCCCTGGCCGGTCTGGACAGTGTGACCAAACCGCTGATGGGCAAATTCACCCGCAAATCGTAAGACACGCTGACGCAAAGAGGGAGCTTTTCCGGCTCCCTCTTTGCTGAGTTTTCCGGCCGCGCGGCTAAGCGCCTGATGGCAAATTTACGCGGAAAATGATTCTCCAAAAAACAGGAGTGTTTTGAACCGGTAATCTGAAAAGGAGCACGTATGAATCAAGTGATTGGCGCTATTGTTTCTCTTGTTGTCACCATCATTGCGGTCCGTCTGCTCACAAAAAAAGTTCAGCCCCAGTTTGTGCTTTTTGCCGCGGGACTGGTGCTGCTGCTCACGGCCGTGCTGCTGGGGGCCAAGTCCGCGGACATTCTCCCGAAAAAAGTGGCCAGCACCGGCTGGGTGTACCTGGATATTTTCCGGGTGGTGGAAAGCACGCTTTCCTCCCGCGTGGCCGGGCTGGGGCTCATCATCATGGCCTCGGGCGGCTTTGCCAAGTACATGGACGTGATCGGCGCCAGCACGGTTATGGTCAACACGGTGACCAAGCCCCTGCTGCGGCTTAAGGCGCCGTATCTCCTGCTGGCCCTTTCCTACATGCTGGGCACGTCCCTTAAAATGTTCATCACCAGCGCGGCGGGCCTTTCCATGCTGCTGATGGTCACCATTTTCCCCGTGGTGGTGGGCCTTGGCGCCAGCCGGGTGGCGGCGGCGGCCATGGTGGTCAGCTGCGGCGGCCTTTCCCTGGGACCCGGCGCGGGCACCACCAACCTGGCGGCCGACTACGCCGGCATGGACGTCATCAAATATTTCCTGTCCTATCAGCTCCCGGTGACCGTGGCCACGGTGGTGACCATGGCCGTCATGCATTATTTTGTGCAGAAATATCTGGATAAGAAAGACGGCATAGGCGCCGCCGCCGGTCCCGACGCTAAGGAAGAGGAGTCGCAGGAAAAGGTGGACGTGCGCGATGTGAGCAGTATCCCCAAATATTATATGTTTCTGCCGGTTATCCCGCTGGTGCTGCTGCTGGTGTGCAGCGACATCGGCATCAAGGGACTCAAGATGGGCGTGGTGGGCGCCATGCTTATCGGGCTGACCATCGCCCTGATCTGCGAATGCATCCACAAGGGCGCGCAAGCCAAAGCCGCCTGCAAAGAGGCCATGTCTTTCTTTGACGCCATGGGCCGCCAGTTCGCCCGGGTCATCACCATGGTGGTGGCCGGGGAAACCTTTGCCCAGGGCCTGATGGCCACGGGCACCATCAACCTGCTCATAGACAGCGCCAAGGGCGCGGGGTTCGGGGTCATCACCATGGTGCTGGTCACCTCGGGCTTCATTCTGCTTTCCACCATCGTCATGGGCTCGGCCAACGCGCCCTTCTACTCTTTTTCCGCGCTGGCCCCTTCCGTGGCCAAGGAACTGAACTTCCAGCCCGTGGCCATGCTGCTGCCCATGCAGTTCGCCGCCAGCCTGGGCCGCATCATCTGCCCCATCACCGCCGTGGTGGTGGCCGTGGCGGGCATTTCCAACATTTCGCCCTTTACCCTGGTGCGGCGCACGCTGGTGCCGGCCATGACCGCCCTGGTGGTCAGCCTTATCGCCTCTCTGGTGCTGACCATGTAAGGCCCGGACCATACTGTACCATGTGAAACGACACACTCAAACGTACCACCTTTAACGGTAACGGAGGCGTATCGCATGCAAGACTACAAAGTTTCCCAACCGGTAGCCGAGGTTTTTTCCGCGCTGCTCGCGGACAAGGGCATTCAGAACGCTCTGGAGTTTTTGAAAAACGACCATGAGTTCCGCATTAAAGAAGTGAAAGAGATGGCCCTGATCCACGGGGAATCCTACAAGGAACACCTGCTGCGTTCCCCCATGTTCAAGGCCAAGATGGAACAGTACGGGGCCAAAGACTGCGTGGTGGACGCGGAAGGCAACCCCATAGGCTACGTGTACGGTTCCGCCGGGGCTTCCGCCCGGCCCAAGGTGCTGTGCGAAGCCCACATCGACACCGTGTTCACCGAGGACACCCCCCTGGCCATTACCGAGAAAAACGGCCGCCTGTACTGCCCCGGCATCGCGGACAACACCATGGGCATGAGCATGGTGCTGGCCGTGCTGCGGGCCATCCAACACGCGAACCTCAAGCCCGTGGGCACCATCATGATGGCCGGCACCGTGGGCGAGGAGGCAAAAGGCCAGTCACGGGGCATACGCGCCCTGGTGCGCGACCACCTGGACATGGACGCGGCCATAGCCGTGGACCGGGGCCACACGGAACGCATCACCAGGGGCGCCGTGGCCGTGAAGCGCTACGAACTGACCTTTAGCGGCCCCGGCGGGCACAGCTGGCACGCCTTCGGCCTGCCGAGCCCCACTCACGCCATGGGCCGGGCCATGGCCAAAATCGCGGACCTGCGAACCAGCACGGACCCCAAAACCACCTTCAACATCGGCATTGTGGGCGGCGGCACGGCGGTCAACGCCATTACCGACGTCTGTTCCATGCACGTGGACATGCGTTCCCTGAGCCAGGAAGAACTGAACAAGCTTGACGCCCAGATCCTGGCCCTGGCCGACCAGGCCGTGGCGGAAGAAAACCTGTTCCGGGCCAAGGAGCAGCGCATCAGCGTTTCCGCCAGGGCTTACGGCGCCAAACCCGGCGGCGACCAGCCCACGGATTCGCTCATGGTGCAGGCCGCCTGGGCCGCCACGGCGACCACGGGCGTGGCGCCGGTGCTCAGCCCGCCTTCCAGCACCAACACCAACATCCCGCTCAGCATCGGCATGCCCGCCCTGTGCATAGGCGGCGGCGGGATAGGCCTGGAAAACCACTCCCTCAACGAATGGCTGGACCCCGCGGGCAGCTGGACCGCCCCGCAAAAGGCCCTGCTGTTCATTCTCTCCCTTACCGGCCTTGAGGGCGTGACCAAGCCCCTGATCGGAAAATTCACCCGTAACCCCTGAGTACTGAGTACCTATGATCCATTCGCTTTCACGCCGCGCATTGCTTCAGGCGGCCGCCGCAACAGCGGCGGCCGCGCTGTTTGCCCCCCTGGCCGCCGCTTCGCCCGCGAACCGGCCCGACCCTATAAATCTACTCGCGGAACTTGAACGCGCGTCCGGCGGCCGGCTGGGCCTCTGCGCGCACAACGCGGCTGACGGCGCGTTGCTCCGCTACAGGGCCGACGAACGCTTTCCCCTGTGCAGCACCTGCAAGGTTATGGCCGTGGCCGCTGTGCTCAGAAAATCCATGGACAGGCCGGGGCTGCTGCGGCAACGCGTCCGCTACACGAAAAAGGGCCTGGTCTCCCACTCTCCGGTGACGGAACGGCACGTGACGGACGGCCTGGATATAGCCGCTCTCTGCGCGGCCACCCTGGAGCGCAGTGACAGCACCGCGCTGAACCTGCTGCTGCGCAGTCTTGGCGGACCGGGCGCGGTAACGGCCTTTGCCCGTTCCATGGGCGACACGGCCTTCCGGCTGGACCGCCGGGAACCGGAACTCAACAGCGCCATCCCCGGCGACGAGCGGGACAGCTCCACCCCCGCCGCCATGGAACGCAGCCTGCGGCGGCTGGTGCTGGGAGATGCCCTGGCCCCCCGCCAGCGGGAGCTGCTGTGGCGCTGGATGCGGGACTGCACCACGGGCGCGGAGCGCATCCGGGCCGCCGCGCCGCAAGGCTGGACTGTGGGCAACAGGAGCGGCAGCGGCGATTACGGCACAACCAATGATATTGCCGTGCTCCTGCCCCCGGACAGGCCGCCTGTCTGCGTCGCGGTGTACTTTACGCAGCCCGCCCAGGACGCCCCCGCGCGCGGTGAGGTTGTTGCGGCGGCGGCCCGTATTCTCACGGCCGCGTGGTTCTGAGGCTTGCCTCAACGGCCCGCCTGCCGTACAGAAGAAGCCATGCACGACCAGCACCCCCCGCTTGCCGCCGCGCCCCCTTCCGGTTCCCCGGCGGATTCCCCGGAAAATACCGGCCGCGCCCCTTCCCGGGCCGCCGCCCTTGGCGCGCGCCTGTTGCGCAGGGCGCTTCTGCTGCTGATCGTGTTTTTCGGCATTACCGTGGTCAGCTTCACGGTCATTCACCTTGCGCCCGGTTCCCCCGTGGACCTGGAAACCACCATGAACCCCCTGGCCGACCAGGACGCGCGGGAACGGCTGACCAAGCTCTACGGCCTGGATAAGCCTTTGTACGTGCAGTACGGCCGCTGGGTTTCCTCCCTGGCGCGGCTGGATTTCGGCAATTCCCTGAGCGGTGACAGAAAGCCGGTGCTGGGCAAGATTCTGGAACGCGCCCCGCTCACCGTGGGCATGAACCTGGTTTCCCTGGCGCTTACGCTGCTGCTGGCCGTACCCCTGGGCTGCCTGGCCGCGCGCTGGCGGGGCGGCTGGTTCGACCGGGGCACCACGGTGTTCGTGTTCATCGGCTTCGCCATGCCGGGCTTCTGGCTGGCGCTGCTGCTCATGCTCCAGTTCTGCATTACCTGGCGGCTGCTGCCGCTTTCAGGCATCACGTCCCTGGGCTTCGCCTCCCTAAGCACGTGGGACAAGGTTCTGGACGTGGCCAGACATCTGGCCCTGCCCATTTTCATTTACACGTTCGGGAGCCTCGCGGGCATGTCCCGCTTCATGCGCGCCTCCATGCTGGAAGTGCTGCGCCAGGACTACGTGCTTACCGCGCGGGCCAAGGGGCTTTCCGGCCGCATCGTGGTATTCCGCCACGCGCTGCGCAACGCGCTGCTGCCGGTCATCACCCTGCTGGGCCTGTCCGTGCCCGGCCTTATCGGCGGCAGCGTGATCATTGAGTCCATCTTCGCCCTGCCGGGACTGGGGCAGCTGTTCTATTCGGCGGTCATGACCCGCGACTACCCGCTGATCATGGGCAACCTGGTGCTGGGCGCGGTGCTGACCCTGCTGGGGAACTTGCTGGCCGACCTCTGCTACGGCCTGGCCGACCCGCGCATCCGCAGCGGCAGCGAGGCCGGGGGTGAGGCATGAGCGGCCGCGCGCATTTCTCCCTTGGCCGCCACCTGCGGCGCTACGGGCTGCTCTGGCTGGGCGGCGGCATTGTGGGCGTCATGACCCTGGCCGCCCTGCTGGCCCCCTGGCTGGCCCCCTACGACCCCAACCTCATCCATGTGGATTCCAGCCTGGCCACCATCTTCCAGGCCCCTTCCGCCAAGCACTTTATGGGCACGGACGCCCTGGGCCGGGACGTGTTCTCTCGCATGCTGCACGGGGCGCGGGTCTCGCTGTGGGTGGGGTTCGTGGCCGTGGGCATCGCCTCCTGCATCGGGGTGGCGCTGGGCCTTTTGGCCGGGTACTTCCGGGGCCTGGTGGACGAGGCGGTCATGCGCCTGGTGGACGTCATGCTCTGCTTCCCCTCCTTTTTCCTCATCCTGGCGGTCATCGCCTTTCTGGAACCGAGCCTGGCCACCATCATGGTCATTATCGGCCTGACTTCCTGGATGGGCGTGGCGCGCCTGGTACGGGCGGAAACCCTGTCCCTGCGCGAGCGGGATTTCATAGCCGCCGCGCGCCTGGCCGGAGCCAAACCCGGCCGCATTCTGCTGCGGCACGTCCTGCCCAACACCCTGGCGCCGGTGCTGGTTTCCGCCACCCTGGGCATAGCCGGGGCTATTCTGACGGAATCCTCGCTCTCCTTTCTGGGCCTGGGGGTGCAGCCGCCCATGGCCAGTTGGGGCAACATGCTGTTGGAAGGCAAGCAGGCCCTGGAAATAGCCTGGTGGCTCTCGCTGTTCCCCGGCCTGGCCATTCTGCTCACCGTGCTGGGCTACAACCTGCTGGGCGAAAGCCTGCGCGACCTTTTAGATCCCAGGATTTCGCGATGAAAATTCTCGCCGTTGACTGCTGGTACGCGCCGGAACTGGAGAAGCTGGGGCACGATGTCGTCAGCGTCCGCGACCACGCGGATGTCTTCAACCTGCCGGAATTCCTGGAGCGGGAAAAATTCACGCCGGACTTTATCATCCAGCAGGAACGCCTGGGGCCGCGCTTACTCCTCCAAGGACTGGAAAACGCGCCCTGCCCCACGGCTTTCCTGGCCATAGACAGCCATTTGAACATGTTCTGGCACCGCGACTACGCCAAGCTGTTTGATGTGCTGCTCACCCCGCATCTTTCGCTGTTCAAGGCCCTGCCGCCCGAATGGCGGCACCCCAACCCCGTGCGTTTCAGCAACGTGGGCGCGGACCGGCCCTGGAAACCCCACGCGGAACGCCGCCACGACCTGGCCGTGTGCGCCCGCATGACCGAACACCGCCAGATCCGCACCTGGCTGTTCACCCTGCTCCAGGAGCGCCACGGCCTGGAACTGCGGGAAGGCTTGAATTTTTCCGCCATGCTCGACCTCTACGCGAGTGCCCGTCTCATCCCCAACGAGAGCATAGGCTTTGAGATTAATTTCCGCCTGTTCGAAGGCGCGTCCTGCGGCGCATTGGTGCTCACCCCGGAAGTGGGCGAAGACCAGGACAGCGCGTTTGAGCCCGGCAAGGAAATGCTGGTCTACCGCGACGGCCTGGAACTGCTGGAACAGGTGGCCTGGGCCAAGGCCCACCCTGCGGAAGCGGAAGGCATGGGCCGCGCCGCCTGGGAACGCGTGCAGGCTGAGCACCTGCCTGAACACCGGGCGCAAACTCTGGCCGCCCTGGCGCGAAACACCGCCCGCCACCGGGCGGAAGGGGAAGAGGCCGCCCGGCTGTTCTGGCTCAGCGCGGCGCGGCTGGTGCGCAACGGGCTCCCCCTGTTCCCCGTCTCCTTTTTGCTGGAAAAATCGGAACAACGCGCCCCGCATCCGGAACTCGCGGCGGAACAGCTCCGCCTGCTGGCTGAAACCAAGGGAAATATCAAAGCCCTGGCCCTGTGCCGCGACATCCTGGCCCGCAATCTGTTCCCGGATTCGCTCACGCTCAACGCCGCCGCTTCCGGCTGCGCCCTGCGTCTGGGCGATTTCGCCGTGGCCAAGCAGTTTTGGCGGCGGCATACGCTGCACGGGCAGGATAGCGCCTTGCGTAACGCGGCGGACCCGGCCAACCCTTTCGCGCTCTGCCTGCTCTGGGCGGATACCCTGCGCCGGGCGGGCCGCGCCGCGCAGCCGGGCTTTGCCTTCAACCCCGACGTGGGGCATGTGCCGGAAGCGGCCTACGAATTTCTGCTGCTGTCCAAATACATCGACGCCGCCAACCTGGAGGCGGACGAAAAAGCCGACGCCCTCTGCGCCCAACTGCCCGCGTACACGTTCTTCCGCCTGGGGCACCTGGCCAGGCGCTGCCTGCATGCCCAGGCCAACTGGCGTTTGCAGCTTGAATACGGGTTCGCTTCCCTGCGCGCCTGCCGCGTGCCGGAAGGGCTGTTCGAAATCCGGGAAGCCAGGGACAAGGCCCGGGCCCAGGACAAAACCGCTTCTTTCGAGCGCGTGCTTGCCGCCCACCCTTCCCGTGCGTATATTGAGCGGGCTTTGCTCACATCCCCTTCTTAGAGCAATTTCGCTTTGAGACTGTCGCTTAACGGCGGGCTGTCGCGTAGCAGGATGCGAAGCGACGCCCGAAGGGGACGGCACAGGACGTGCCGCATCAAACCCGCCTACGCCGATCTCGCGGGCCTTGCCGTACTGCGTTTCGCAAGGCCAGAGCATTTTATCCAATAGAGAATTTTCAATGTGAAAATTCTCTAAAAGGTTGCCATGCTGGAATACCTGCGTATCCGCGATCTCGCGCTCATCGAGGACATGGAACTGGAGTTCGCTCCGGGCCTGAACGCATTGACCGGCGAAACCGGCGCGGGCAAAAGCTTTATCATCAAGGCGCTGGGCTTTCTGACCGGCGACCGCCTGACCACGGATCTGGTGCGGCCGGGCAAGGAAAAGGCCACGGCCGAGGCCTTTTTTGCCCTGCCGGACGGGAGCGAGCTGGTGCTGCGCCGCGAACTGGCCGCGGATACCGGCCGCAGCCGCCTGTTCATCAACGACAAGCTCAGTTCCCAAGAAAGCATCCGCGACCTGCGGCCTTCCCTGCTGCTGCACGCCAGCCAGCACGGCCAGCAGCAACTGCTCCAGCCCGCCTTCCAGGCCCGCGTCCTGGACGACTACCTGAACCGGCCCGAACTGCTTCAGGCCAAGGACAGCCTGCTCAAAGCCCTGCGCGAGCTGGCCGCCCGGCGGGAAGAGTTGCTCGCCAAAAGCGCCTCCCTCTCGGAAAAACGCGAAATGCTGGAGTTCCAGCAGCAGGAAATCGACAAGGTGGACCCGCAGCCGGGCGAGGAAGAGAGCCTGGAAACGGAACGCAACGCCATGCGCCAGGCCGCTTCCTCCCGCCAGAGCATCGAGCAGGCGCTGGAACTGCTGCACGGGGAACACGGTTCCGGCCTTTTGGGCCAGCTCCCGCTGCTGGGCCGGGCCTTGCGCGGCCTTGCCGCCGCCGACGAATCCTTTCGCGAGGACCTGGACAGCCTGGAGGAATTCCGCCTTGTCCTCGCGGACCTTGATGGCCGTCTACGCCGTTCCGGCACCAGGGAATACGCGGAAGCCGCCGTGGAAAAAATCGAAGCCCGCCTTTTCGAGCTGGCCCAGCTCAAGCGCAAGCTGCGCCGTCCTCTGGAAGAAATTGTCGGCCTGCGCCAGGAAATAACGGACACGCTCTCTTTTCTGGATTCCTGCGGCCTGGACCTGGCCCAGCTCGATAAAGAGGAGCAAGCCCTGTGCGCCAGGCTGGCCGAAGCCCTGGCCGCGCTCAACAGCGCGCGCAAGGCCGCCGCTTCCTCCCTGGCCCGCGCGCTGGAAGGCGAACTGCGCGGCCTGGGCTTTTCCGAGCACGTGCGGGTGGAGTTCGCTTTTTCGCCCGTCCAGCTCCATCCCGGCCGGGAAGACTGCGTGGAAGAGCGCGCCCGGCTCATCTGGAAGCCCAACCCCGGCCAGGCGGCCCAGCCCCTGGACCGCATCGCGTCCGGCGGGGAGCTTTCCCGCTTCCTGCTGGCCCTTATCTCCCTCATGAGCCGCCGCACGGAAGACGTGCCCACCCTTATTTTCGACGAAGTGGACGCGGGCGTGGGCGGCCTGACCCTGGGCCGGGTGGCCGAGCGCCTGGAGCACCTGGCCGGAACCAGCCAGGTGCTGCTTATCACCCACTGGCCCCAGCTGGCCGCCAAGGCCAAGCGCCACTTCCAGGTCCGCAAGGACGTGCGCGACAACGATACCTTTACCCTTTGCCAGCGCCTGGACGCCCCCCAGCGCAAGGCCGAACTCGCGCGCATGGCCGGCGGCGGCCCGCAGGGCGAAGCCCTGGCGAAGGAATTGTTGGGAGCGTGAGCCAGGGGAAGGGAGAAACCTTTCTTGGAAGGAAGAAAGGTTTCTCCCCTCCCCCGGACCCCCATCCCTCTTCCAAAGAACTTTGACAGGGGTATGTAGGGTATCTCTTTGATGAGGCGGCGCCGTACAATGTCGGTGCCGTCTTTTTGTTGAAATGGCAGGGCAGAGCCTGCTCTCACTTTTGGATGGCTTTGGCAAAATTGTCTTATCCAACCCCCGGCCTTGAACTTTCCGGTGAAATGGGGTTAGGTAAAGGGCAGTGGCGGCCACGCGGCAACGCGCCGCCGGATGGTTTGTTCAACCACAAGGACCGGATATGCGCTTACTTGACTCTCTTGCGGCCGGGGTATCCCTTGTTTTTCTGGCCTGTCTTATTGTCCTGCCTTTCGTGCTGCTGGGCCTGAGCCTGTGGTGCCGGAAAAAGCGCCGGGACAGCCTGGCGGCCCAGGCCGCTGTGCTTTTCGCGGGACACAGTTTTACCGTGGCCTTGACCGCCTTTCTTTTCGCGCTGAAGGGCAAGGGCGCGCCCGACTGGTTGTACCCCCTGCTGCCGCTGCTGTTCACCCTGATCTATCTGCTGACCGGCGCGGTTTTCCGCAAGGCGCTGCCCTGGATCATGGGCATTACCACGCCGGGGCTGTGGTTTTTGTGCCAATATGCGGCCCTGGCCTTCGGGTTCAAGCCGGTGTTCCTGCTGCCGCAGGACCCGGTGTGGTACGTGCTGGGCGGGGCGGTCATTTGCGGCCTGCCGCGCATTCCGCGCTTTGCCGCCCTGTGGGGGGACGTGGAGGACGCCCACATTACTGCCAGCGGCTGTTACGCCATGGGCGCGCTGTGGCTTTTGGCGCTTAGACAGCCCAGTGTCCTGGCGTTTCTGAAGTTCCCGCCTTACGCCTGGGCGGTCATACTGCTGTGCTTCGCCGGGTTTCTGCTTTGGGCCGCGCGCATCATGCAGGACCAGGCCCTGCGGGCCTGCGGGGTTATCGGCATGGGGGCCGGGGTGTACGCGCTTATCGCCTACATGACGCTGACCATGTTGAAGTAACGGCTGTTCAGGCGGCCGGAAACGCGAAAAGCGGGGCATGCCCCGCTTTTCGCGTACTGGGAAATTCCCGCGCCTTACACGCAGCCGGTGGGCTTGGGCAGGCCGGCCATTTTGCAGGCGCCTTTGCCGGGACCGGAGGGGAAGAGTTCGTACACTTCTTTCAGCTTGTACCCGGTGTTCTTGGACAGAATCCGCACCATGGGCGCAATGCCGTTCTTTTTGTAATAATCCTGGAGGAAGTCCAGAATCTTCTGGTGGTCTTCAGTGATGTCGGAAATGCCTTCGGAGTCTTTCACATAGTCCATCCACTCCGGGCTCCAGTCATCGAAACGGAGCAGAAAGCCGTCTTCATCCACTTCAAACGTTTTGCCTTTAAAAGTGACTTCAGCCATTTGTCCCTCCTGGGCGCATTGTTTGCCTATGGCAACGTACAGGCGCCACCCCGGCGCCGCACCGGTTCTTAAGTTTATACTAGCGATTGAAAATGCTCTTGACTATGTTGGACCAGCTAACACAAATCCCTACAAAACTCAAGGGATGTCGACATCTTTTTCCGAACGGCCGCGCTGCCAGTATAACAACGGCAGCGTCGACTCCGCTTCCATAACAAGCGCGCGTTCCCGCTCTTCCTGCATGGGGTAGACGCGGAAGAACACTTTGCGCGTGGCGCCTTCCGGCGTTTCTTCCGGCTCCTGGGCCGTGAGTATGGAAATAATGCTGGCCCCGTGCTTGCGCAACAGGTCGATGACGGGCCGCAGGCTCCCCGGCGCGTCGGACACAGTGAAGCCCAGTTGCAGACCGCCGCTGCGCGCGCCGGTAATGCTGATCAGCACCTTGAAAATATCGCTGTCCGTGATAATGCCAAGAATGCGGCCTTCCGGATCGGTCACCGGCATGCCGCCTATGTTCCTGGCTATCATGGTCACGGCGGCTTCTTCCACCGTCTCGTCCGGCCCCGCGCACACGGGGATTTTGGTCATAATGTCGCTGGTCTTGATTTCCGAGAGCAAATAGTACAGTTCATGCATCTCCAGGGTGGTGGCCTTGGACGGGGACGCTTCTTTAATATCCCGGTCGGAGACGATGCCGATGACCCGGCCGTCCGCATCCAGCACGGGCAGGCGGTGGATGCCGTTCTCCTTCATCATTCTGGAGGCCTGCATCATAGACGTATCCGCCGTGATGGTGATAACGTCGGTTGTCATCCAGTCGCGTATGCGCATAAGGCCCCCTTGTCCGCAAGCCTGGCCGCCGGGCCCGGCATGTTTCGCCGTAAATTTGGGTCTATTGTGCCATAGAGCGTTGTTTGCTGTCCATGACCCACAAGACGGGATATCCCGGAGGATTTATGCCCGCTTTTGATATGCGGCGCGTGACCATGTCCGTGCCCTGGAACATTTTTCTGCTCACCCTGGGCGGCTGCCTGTTCTCTTTCGGCATCAAGGCCATAGCCGTGCCGCACGAGTTCGTTTCCGGCGGCCTGTTCGGCACGGCCATGCTGACCTACTACAATACCGACATGCTGTCCGTGGCCATCTGGTACGCGGCCATCAACATTCCCATTTTAGTGGTGGGCTGGTTTTTCCTGAGCAAAACCTTTTTCTTTTACAGCATGTACGGCATGGCCGTAACCACGCTGGGCGCCCAGTTCATCACCACGGCCGTGGCCATTCAGGACCCCATACTGGCCGCCGTGGCCGCCGGTTCCGTGTGCGGGGTGGGCCTGGCCATCATGCTGCGCTCCATGGGCAGCGACGGCGGGCTGACCATCATCTCCATGATCCTGCACCAGAAGTACAATATCAAAGTGGGGGGCTTTTCTTTTTCCTACAACATTCTGGTGTTCCTGACGGCCATGCTCTCCATGCCCATCGACAAGGTGCTGTATTCCGTGATCATGGTCTACATTTACAGCGGGATACTGGACTATTCCATGACCATTGTTAACCAGCGCAAGATGGTCATCATCATTTCCGACCATACGGAAACCATGGCGGAAGAGATCATGGAAAAGCTGCACCGGGGCGTGACTTTTCTGTACGCCAAGGGCGCGTATACCAATAAAGAGCGCTACGTCATTCTTTCCGTGGTCCAAAACTACCAGTTAAAGCGCCTGGAAGAGCTGGTCTACCGCCACGACCCCGCCGCCTTTCTGATTATCGAGAACACCTACAACGTGCTGGGACGGGGCTTTTCCACCCGGCGGCAGTATTAGGGGAAGCGCATGCACGATCAGAACGGAAAGCCTTGCCCCGCCGAGCGCACGGAGACCGTGGCCGTGCTGGAAAGCCACATCGACCACCTGACCGGCGAGGAACTGGGCGACGTGTTTGACCGCCTGCAGGAAGCGGGCGCCCTGGACGTGCTCTGGATTCCGGGGATCATGAAAAAGAACCGCCCCGGCGGCGCGTTGCGGGTCATCTGCCTGCCGGAACGCCTGGCAGAGGTGCAGACGGCCTTTTTCCGGCACACCCACACGTTGGGCATACGCCGCGCCTTCATGGAACGGGTGGTGCTGCCCCGCGAGGAAACGCGCGAAGACACGGAACGCGGCCCCATACGCGCCAAACGTTACGAGGTGGAAGGCGTACACTACGTCCGTCCGGAACACGACGAACTGTCCAGGCTCGCCGCCAAAGAAGGGGTGGGCCTGCCCGCCCTGCGCTTTGCGAACAAAAAATCCCGCTGAACTGGAAAAAGCCGGAGCCGGGCGCATACACCGCCCGGCTCCGGCTTTTATTATCCCGCCGTCATCAATACGTATCGAAAATCCGCTGGATTTCCTTGGGATCCTTGGTTTTGGTCAGGGCCAGCATGAGCAGGATGCGCGCCTTCTGCGGCAGCAGGTTGTCGGAAGAGACCAGGCCGGTCTGGTCGTCCGTGGCTTCGTGGGTCACAAAGCCTGTGCCGGTGCGGGAACTGCGCACGACCACCACGCCTTTTTTCACGGCCTCGTTCAGCTTGGCGCGGTAGGCGTTGAACAGGCTGCCGTTGCCGGTGCCGGCCACCACCACCCCGGCGGTCTTGCCGGAAAGCACGCCTTCCAGGGCTTCCGGGCCCGGATCCGCGTAGCCGAACAGCACTTCCACCTTGGGCAGCGCCTCCAGCTTGCTCACGTCAAACTCGCTGTCCGCCGTGTGGCGGCGGGTGCTCTGGCGGTAGAATACGGGCTTGTTCTTGGCCACGTATCCCAAATAACCCATGTCGTGGGAGCGGAAGGTTTCCACCTGCGTGGTGCTGGTCTTGGTGCCTTCGCGCGCGCCGTTGATTTCCCCGTTGAGAATGAGCAGCACGCCCTTGCCCGCGGCTTCTTTGCTGCCCGCGACAGCCACGGCCTGCAGCAGGTTCAGCGGGCCGTCGGCGCTCATGGCCGTGGCGGGCCGCATGGCGCCCACCAGCACGATAGGCTTCTTGGTTTTTACCGTCAGGTTCAGAAAGTAGCCGGTTTCTTCCAGCGTGTCCGTGCCGTGGGTAATGACGATGCCGTCCACGTCCTTACGGGCCGCCAGTTCGTTCACGCGTTTGGACAGCTTGAGCCAGATGGCTATGGTCATGTTGGAACTGCCGATATTAGACACCTGTTCCGCGCTGATCTGGGCGAAGTCCTTAAGGTTGGGCACGGCGGCTATAAGCTGCTCCGCGGTCAGGTCGCCGGGCTTGTAGCCCGTCAACTGTGTGGCGGAACCGCCGGTGCCCGCTATGGTGCCGCCCGTAGCCAGAATGGTCACTTTGGGCAGCGTATCCGGAGCAGCTTTTACGGAAAGAGGGGTCAGCAACAGAAGCGCGCAACAAAAAATAAGCGGGAAAACTCTCTTTGCCTTCATGGGAACTCCCTCAAGTAGAAGGTGTGGAACAGATACTTTCGGATATAGACAAAGTAAATACTTGTCCAGAGCAGACCAAAATGAAAAAAACAGAAGCTCACTCATGAAGGAACTTACGCAAAATATATTATAGACTCTCATACATTCATTTTTTAATACCTGACGATCCATATCTATAGCCCATCTACATATAGAAGCATTAGATAACGTTTTCTATTTTTACTATATTATGATATATCAATAGCAATATACATAATACATCAATTGATACCGATTCTTTTGCCAAAAATATATTCATCTCATGCATTTTTTTCAATTTCAGAAACTGTTATTTTTTTTATACTAGAAAACATTTTCTATACGTCGTTTCTTATTTCCACGGGCTGATTAATATTTTTGCGCCTAATTTCCGCGCGTCATTGACATAGCAGAATACTCTTACTATGCTATAGCAGTTTTTAGATGTGGGGTATCCATTTTTGGTATACCAGGATCCACGTCTGCGGCGACCTGCGCGCGTGCCGGCGCGGCGCGACCGTCCGCCAAGAGAACGCCCCGCTGAAACGACGCTTTCCGGCCTCCGGTATTCATCCGTGGGCGCCCGGTCGGCGCCACGGTAAAACGGCATGCGGCGTTTTGTGTTTGTAAACCCTCTGCCATAAGGATTTCCCGTGATAGGCATACTTTGCTCCCTTATCGTTCTTGCGGGCGTTGTCTACTTGCTGGCGAAAAACTACACACCTCAGGCGGTGCTGCTGTGCGGGGGTCTTGTGTTGCTTGCCTGCACCGCGCTTTTCAACATCGGTCCCCTGCTCGGCCCCAAGCAAACCACCAACCTGATCTTTTTCGATATTTTTGAGACCTTCAAAAATATCCTCAGCTCGCGAGTCGCGGGGCTGGGCCTGATGATCATGAGCATAGGCGGCTTTGCCCGCTACATGGACCACGTGGGCGCCAGTAAAGCCTTGTTCGCCCTGGTGGCCCGGCCGCTGCGCGCCATCAACTCCCCGTATCTGCTGCTGGCCGCTTCCTTCCTGGTTTCCCAGGTGCTGGTCATTTTCATACCCAGCCACTCGGGCCTGGGGCTGCTGCTCATGGTGACGCTGTATCCCCTGCTGCTCCGGGCCGGGGTCAGCAAGCTCTCCGCCCTCGGCGTTATCGGCTGCGCCCAGTATATTGACGCGGGCCCCGGTTCCGGCAACGCGCTTCTGGCCGCCAAAACCGCCGGCATTGACGTGGCCGAATACTTCATCCACTACCAGCTGGTGGTGTTCGTGCCCATCACCCTGGCCCTGGCCGTGGTGCACTATTTCGTGCAGCGCTGGTGGGACAAGAAGGAAGGCTACATTTACGACGCCGAAGCCGTGGCCCAGATGAACCTGAAGGAAGAAAGCGACCGCCCCCCGCTGATTTACGCCGCCCTGCCCATTCTGCCGCTGGTGCTGATCATCGGCTTCAGCAAGGTGGTGGGCAGCACGGTCAAAATGGACGTGGTCACGGCCATGGTCATTTCCACCCTGGTCAGCATGCTGGCGGAATTTATCCGCAGCCGCGATCTCAAGTCCGTGCTCCAGAGCCTGATGCTCTTTTTCGACGGCCTGGGCAGGCAGCTCACCAACGTGGTTTCCCTGATCGTCTGCGGCGAGTTCTTTGCCGCCGGTCTGATCAAAATCGGCGCGGTCAAGGCCATGATCGACGGCGCGCAGTCCGCGGGCCTGGGCCTGACCACCATGGTTATCGTCGGCAGTTTGATCATGGCGGGCACGGCGTTCATCATGGGTTCGGGCAACGCGGCCTTTTTCTCCTTTGCGCCGCTCACCCCGCAAATCGCCAGCGCCATGGGCGTTTCCACGGTAACCCTGCTTTTCCCCCTGCAGATCATGACCAGCTTCGGCCGGGTGGTTTCGCCCATTACCGCCGCCATTGTGGGCATTGCGGGCATTGCCGGGGTTTCGCCCTTCCAGGTGGTCAAGCGCACGGCCATTCCCATGCTGGTGGCCGCCGTCATGAACCTGGTGCTGTACTTTGCGCTGTTTTAGGAGCATTATTCCGCCGGTTCACGGTTAGGAAACACACCACCCGGGGCGGGGTGCCGCTCCGCCCCGGGCGTCATCAGACAACAAGGAGCTGTTTGGTATGTTGACGCACAACTTTGACGAGATCATCGACCGCAAAGGTTTTGGCAAGAAGTGGGCCACCTACCCCGCGGACGTCATTCCCATGTGGGTGGCGGACTCCGATTTTAAAGCGCCCCAGCCGCTTATCGACGCCATTGAGCGCCTGGCCCGCCACGGCATTTACGGCTACACCGGCAGCGACGGCGCCTTTGAAAAAGCCGCCGCGCGCTGGATGGACGTGCGCTTCGGCTGGAAAGCGGATCCTTCCTGGGTGGAATTCGTGCCCTGCGTGGGCGCGGCCCTTTCCCTGGCTGTGACCTGCTTTACCAAGCCCGGCGACAACGTGCTGATGCAGACCCCCATTTACCCGCCCTTTACGGCCGTGACCAAGTACAACGGGCGCAACCCGCTGAACAACCCGCTGATCAAGAACAAAGACGGGAACTACAGTATCGATTTCGAAGACCTGGAGAAAAAGCTGGCTCAGCCCCGCACCAAGCTTTTCCTGCTCTGCAACCCCCACAACCCCTCGGGCCGCGCCTTTACCAAGGAAGAGCTGACACGCATGGGCGAAATGTGCAAAAAGCACGGGGTCATCGTCTTTTCCGACGAAATCCACTGCGACTACGTGTACCCCGGCCACAAGCACATTTCCTTCCCCACGTTGAGCAAGGACATGGCGGATATCAGCCTGGTTTCCATCAACCCCAGCAAGACCTTCAATATCGCGGACTTCCGCACGGCGGCCGTCCTGTCCGCCAACAAGCATCTGCTGGAACACTACAAAATCGCCATGACCAACTCCAAGCTGGGCCGCTGCTCCTTCGGCATCACCGCCTTTGAAACGGCGTACACCAAGTGCGATTATTACGCGGACCAGGTGGCGGTCTACATCAAGAAAAACATCGACTACGTGGTGGACAGCTTCAAGGCCCGCGTTCCCAAACTGTCCGTCTACGCGCCCGACGCCACGTATCTTTTGTGGATAGACTGCTCCAAGCTGGGCATGAACCAGGCGGACCTGGTCAAGTTCTTCCTGGAAAAAGCCAAAGTGGCCATGAACTCCGGCACGGATTTCGGAGTGGAAGGCACGGGCTACATGCGCATGAACCTGGCCTGCCCCCTGTCCACGGTCAAAGAAGCCGTGGCCCGCATTGAAAAGGCCGTGAACGCGCTGTAAGCAAAACGCGGCCCGCAAAAAATAACCGCCCCCCGGGGCCGGTTGCCTTACGAACAGCTCCTGGCCCGGTATTTACCGGGCCAGGAGCTGTAAATTTTCTCCCGGCCCCTGGTTTGGGGCCTCTGTTTCATTAAAAAACAGCAACAATTCCGGGAAAAGGGAAAAAATGTACCGCGCTGAAAAAAACGGCCCGCGCTTCACCTAAGCCTAACTTCGTGATATCAATACCTATAGGATCCTTTCCGGGCTTGTCCCGGACCGCTGCAACCACATAAAACGACGAGGTACAGCATGAGCCGCATTGAAAAGGACTTTCTGGGCGAACGTGAACTGCCGGACAACGTGTACTATGGCGTACAGACCTTGCGCGGCAAGGAAAACTTCCACATCACCGGCCTGCCCATGTCCATGGAGCCGTCCATGGTCAAGGCCTTCGGGTATGTGAAAAAAGCGGCGGCCATGGCCAACCTGGGCTGCGGCGCACTGGACGAGGATGTGGCCCAGGCCATTATGAAAGCCTGCGACCGGCTTATCGCCGGGCAGTATCTGGACCAGTTCGTGACCGACTTTATCCAGGGCGGCGCGGGCACCTCAACCAACATGAACTCCAACGAGGTCATCGCCAACGTGGCCCTGGAAATCATGGGCAAGCCCAAGGGCGAATACGGCATTGTCAGCCCCAACGACCACGTGAACTGCTCCCAGTCCACCAACGACACCTACCCCACCGCTTTTCGCCTGGCGCTGATCATGCGCCTGAAAGAGTATGCCCAAACCCTGAAGGAACTGCAGGACGCCTTCCGGGCCAAGGGCAAAGAGTTCGAGAAGGTGCTGAAAATGGGCCGCACCCATCTGCAGGACGCCGTGCCCATGTCCCTCGGCTCCGAATTCAACGGATTCGCCACCACCATGGGCGAGGAAATTGAGCGCATTCTCGAATCCCAGAACCTGCTGCGGGAAGTCAACCTGGGCGCCACGGCCATCGGCACCCGGGTGAACACGCCCCCCTGCTACCCGGAAGAAGCCGTCAAACACCTGGCCGAATTGACGGGCATCGACTTTGTGCTCTCCTCCGACCTTATTGAAGCCACCTCCGACACCGGCGCATACGTGCAGCTTTCCGGCGTGCTTAAGCGCACCGCCGTGAAGCTGACCAAAATCTGCAACGACCTGCGCATGCTGGCTTCCGGCCCGCGCTGCGGCCTGAACGAGATTTTCCTGCCCCAGCTCCAGCCCGGCTCTTCCATCATGCCCGGCAAGGTCAACCCAGTTATTCCGGAAGTGGTCAACCAGACCGGCTTCCTGGTTATCGGCCTGGACACCACCGTGACCTTGGCCGCTTCCGCCGGGCAGTTGCAGCTCAACGTCATGGAGCCGGTCATCGGCTTTGCCCTGTTCACCTCCATCAGCACCATGCAGAACGCGGTCCGCAGCCTGACCGAGCACTGCGTCAAGGGCATCAAGGCCAATGCCGAGCACACCAAGAACATGGTCATGAATTCCGTGGGCATCATCACCCAGCTGGTGCCCATTCTGGGCTACAAGCCCTGCGCGGAAATCGCCAAGGAAGCCTTTGAGAACAACAAGTCCCTGCACGACATCGTGGTCAAGGAACGCAAGCTCATTGACCAGCAGAAGTGGGACGAGGTGTTCTCTTTCGAAAACCTGATCAACCCCAAGTATATCAAAAAGTAAGCGCCCACGGCGCATAAAAAAGGACCGGGGGCTTCGGCTCCCGGTCCTTTTTTATGGCCTTCGCGGCTGTCAGCGCGCTTCGGCCACCAGCTGTTCCATGCGCTTGAGGCCCTCTTCCACCACGGCCATGGGCGGGCCGTAGGAAAAACGCACCCAGGAGCCGAAAGGCTCTTTCACGGGCCGCACCCCGTCGGGCCGCACGTCAAAGAAACGGCCGGGCACGGTCATGACCTTGCGGGCCAGGCAGGCGTGGAAAAAGGCGTCGCCGTCGTTCAGCGGCGCGGGCAGGTCGCGGATGCTGGCCCAGATGTAGAAGGTGCCCAGGGGGTCCGCCGCCGGGGTAATGCCCATGCCGCGCAGCTTTTGCAGCATCAGGGCGCGTTTTTTGGCGAACATGTCGCGCAGGGCCGTGGTTTCCTGGTCCGCGCGGGGCAGTTCCAGGGCTTCCAGGGCGGCGCGCTGCACCATCAGGCTGGGGCCGCCGTCCAGGGCGCTGGCCGCGCGGTTCAGCATTTCGATGCAGTGGGAGGGCCCCACGATCCACCCGGCGCGCCAGCCGGGATAGCGGTGGCTTTTGGTCAGCCCGTCCACCAGCAGCACAGGGTCTTTTTCCACATCTTCCACATAGGCGGCGGCGGACACAGGGCCGGAAGCCGGGCTGCCGTCCTGGTTATAAATGAAATGGGAATAAAATTCGTCGCAGCCCAACAGGCAGTTGGCGGAACGGGCCAGTTCCACGTAGCGGGCCAGTTCCTGCCCGGCCACGGCCTCCCCGGTGGGGTTGCAGGGGTTGGAAAAGACGAAGGCCCCGATCTTCTGGCGGCGCACCGCCTCTTCCAGGCGGGCGGCGGGAACGGAAAAGCCGTCCGCCTCTTCCGCCGCCAGGGGCACCATGGTGCAGCGGCTTTTGTGGTAGGCCAGATAATCTTCATAGGCCGTGTAGTCCGGCGTTTTGTAGAGCACGCGCGAGCCGTCGGCCAGAATGGCGAACAGCCGGGTCAGCGCCTGGCGGCCGCCCGCTGCGAAACTGACGTTGGCCGCCGTGTACTGCGATTTCATGCCCTTGCGGTACAGGCGGTTGTAGGTGGCGGCTATGGCTTCGCGTATTTCCTGCGAGCCGCCCAGCGGGCCGTAGGCCTGGTCGGATTCCGCCAGGCGCACGTCGCGGATACGGGGCGGCGCGCCCTCCATTTCCCCCACTTCCGGCTGGCCCTGGCCCAGGTTGCACCATTCCGGGTTGCCGTTCCAGAAGCCCAGCTTGGAAGCTTCGTGCACAACCCAGATAACCCCCATGTACGGCACCGGGCGGACCATGGGAAAGGCGGCGTTCATACGCAACACTCCTTGTAGGTAGTAAGGGGACAAAATGTCGACAATCCAGTCGCGTTGTAGCGCATCCGGACGCAGGGAGCAAGCCGCCGTCCTTTCCGCGCTTCACATGAACGGCCCCGCCTTTTCTCTCGGGAAAAAGGGCGGGGCCGTGAAAGCGGCTCAAGCCGCGTCGTTTACGCCGGTTCTATACGTAGCCCAGCCACTTCCAATAGGTGGCCGCCATGAGCATGATGCCGCCGTAGGCGAGAATGGTCAGCGGAATGCCGGTGCGGATGAACTGCTTCACGGTAAAGGTGTCCGTGCCGTAGGCGATCATGTTCTGCGGCGCGTTGGCGGGCAGAATAAAGCCGAAGCTGACCACGTACTGCAGAATCATGGTCAGGCCCAGAATGTTGATGCCGGGCTGGGTCTTGGAAACTTCGGTCAGCACCGCGATAATGATGGGAATGAGGGCGGAGGCCAGGGCCGTGGCCGAGGCGAAGCCCATGTGGATAATGATGAGGAACAGCGCCAGCACCGCCAGAATCATAAAGCCGGAACTGGAAGCCAGGCCGAAGGCCGGGACGATGTTCTGCGCCAGCCAGGGCCCGGCCTTGGTGGCCATGATGGCCGACCCCAGGCTGATGCCGATGCCGAACAGGAACACGGTGCCCCAGTTGATCTTGCTCTGGGCCTGCTGCCAGTTCATCACGCCTATGCCCGGAACCATCAGCAGCGAAACGGCGATAACGGTGATGGAAGCCGTATTGAAGGGGTGGACTTTCTTGAGGGCCATGGCCCCGGCAACGCCGAAATCGCCCCAGGTGCGGCCTTCCAGCACCCAGAAAGCCAGCAGGGCCACGGCGATTATCATCAGGCGCATTTCACCGCCGCTCATGGGGCCCAGCTTTTCCAGTTCCTTTTTAATGGCCTCTTCACCGCCGGGCACTTCGTCGATTTCAGGCGGCATGAGCTTGAGCAGCACGAAATACAGGACCACGGACATCAGCGTGGCAAAAGGAGCGGCCGCGATGAACCACTCCGTCCAGCTGATTTCCCTGCCCAGCAGGTCGCGGATAAAACTGACGGCCACCATGTTCTGCGCGGCGGCCGTCTTGATACCCACGTTCCAGATGCTGTCCACCTGCGCGCAGGCGATAAGCAGCAGACCGGCCAGGGGACCTCGCTTGTCTATTTTGAAAGCCTGGATGATACCCATGACGATGGGCACGATACAGGCCACGCGGGCCGTGGTGGAAGGCACGAAAAAGCTGAGCACGAACCCTGTGCCGATAACGCCCAGCAAAATCCGGCTGCTTTTCGCGCCCACCAGAGTCATGATTTTCAGGGCCAGACGCTTGTCAAAGCCGGTCATCTGCATGGCCGCCGCCAGGAACAACGCCGCCGCCACCATGGCCCAGGCCCCGTTGGCCAGGCCCATCAGCCCCATGCTCAGGCCCTGGGCCATGGTGAAGTTGACGGCCGGTTTGGCGATGGAAGGCGAAAAACCCAGCAAAAGCGTCATTAGGGCCAGGATAATGCCCGCGCTGACAGGGTAGGAAACGGCTTCCGTCATCCAAAGAATCACGGAAAATACCAGCAGGCCCAGCATGCGCTGCCCGGCCACGGGCAGGCCTTCCGGCTGGGGCAGAAAAATGATCACGGCCAGGGCCAAAAGCGCCAGCGGCAGGCCCATTTTCTGCATGGACGTTCTTTCGTCCAGCTCTTGCGGCGGCGCTTTGGGTAGCGCGGAAACAACAGTGCTTTCTGCTTGTGCCATGGGTGCCTCCTAGCGTGCGATGATAAAGGGTGACGGATTTCACACGGGCATAAGCAAAGGCAGTGCCAGGGCTGGCGGGCTGAAATTCCTTGCTGTATAGTGGCGACGCGCCGTTGCGGGCTTCCTTTTATGAGCGGAAACACGCTCACGCGGCAGCGGGCTTCGGCGGTTTTCCGCCTATTCATACGAAAGCACGGGTATTGAATATGGAGCGTCTCCGTTCCCTGCCGCGACAGATCTTTGCCGGCCTTCCCCGCCGGGAGTTCGTGCTGCTGCTTTTGGCGGGGCTGGTCCTGTGCCTCATCGCGGTCCAGATCTTTATCAGCTATTCCCAGCGCGAACTGGCCGCCGACATGGCGCGCAGAGCCCGCAACCGGCTGGAACTGTATTCCGGCACCCTGCACTCCGCGCTGAGCAAGTACAGCTACCTGCCGCATATCATGGCCACCAACCCCGCCATCCGGCGCCTGGTCGCGGAAGGGGACAACCACGAGGCGGTCAACCGCTACCTGGCGGACATCAACGCCGCTTCCGGTTCCATGGAATTGTTCGTCCTGAACCTGGAAGGGCTGTGCATAGCCGCCAGCAACTGGAATGTGCCGGAAAGCTTTGTGGGCCACGACTACAATTACCGCCCCTATTTTCAGGACGCGCTGCGCAAGGGCCAGGGAGGCTATTTCGGCGTGGGCGCCACCACGGGCAAGCCGGGCTTTTTCTTTACGGAACCGATCAAGGATGGGGGCCGGATGGTGGGCGTGGCCGTGACCAAGGTGGACCTGGCCATCCTGCAGCGGGAATGGCGCGCGGGCGGCGAAACCGTGTTCATAACCGACGCGTCCGGCATCATTTTCCTCTCCAGCCGGGAAGCCTGGCGCTACAAGGCCACAAAACCCCTGGACGACGCGGCCAAGTCCGCCATGCTCTATCAGCGCCAATACGGCAACACGCTTCCGGAACCCGTTGCCGTGCACGGTTTCCAGAAGAGCGGCGTGGACCTTGTGGAAATGGACGGCCGGGACTGGCTGTACACCACGCGGCCGCTGCCCGAATACGGCTGGACCATCTGGTTCCTCAGCCCGCTCACGGAACTGACGCGGCAGGAGGAAACCCTGTGGTTCATAGGCGGCGGCGCGTCTTTTCTGCTGCTTTTGCTCGCCCTGCTGGCCCGCACGCTGTTCGCCTGGGCCAGGGCCCGGCGCGCGGCGCAGGAAGCCGAAAAAATCCGGGCCGTCAACCGCCGCCTGGGCGAGGAAGTGCGCAGCCGCAAAAAAGCGGAACGTGAACTGCTGGCCGCGCAGGACGACCTGCTCCACGCCAGCCGCATGGCCGCGCTGGGGCAGGTGGCGGCTTCCATGGTCCACGAGCTGAGCCAGCCGGTCACGTCCATGGGCATGTTCGCCTCTTCCTGCCGCAGGCTGGCGCAGGAAGGCCGCCAGGAAAAGGTGGCGGAAACCGTGGCCCACATGCTTTCGCTGGTGCAGCGCATCAAGTCGCTCATAGAGCAGTTGCGCCACTTTTCGCGCAAATCGCCGGGCAGGCCCGTGCCCACTTCCCTGCGCGAGGCCCTGAACAACGCGCTGACCGTGCTGCAGTTCAAACAAGAAGCCGCGCGCTGCGTGCCCAGCGTCTCCTGCCCGGAAGACGCCGTGGTCCTGGCAGACGCCCTGCAACTGGAACAGATGTGCATCAACCTGATCCACAACGCGCTGGACGCGGTCAGCTCCACGCCGGAAGCGGAACGCCGGATCAGCGTCAGCGCGGAAACCACGGAAAACGCCGTGCTGCTGTCCATTACGGACAACGGGCCGGGCATTGCCCCGGAACTGCGGGACAAAATTTTCACGCCCTTCTTCACCACCAAACGGTCCGGGGAAGGCATTGGCCTTGGCCTGGCCATTGTGGACGACACCGTGCGCTCCATGCGCGGCTTTATCGACGTGCGCGACGTGGCTCCCCACGGCACGCGCTTCACCCTTCGCCTGCCGCTGGCGGCAGATTCCGGGCGGCCCGCATGAATGAGCAGCCTTGCATCTATGTTGTGGACGACGACAGCAGCCTGCGCCTTTCCGTGCGCCAGTGCCTGGAGTGCTCCGGCTTCAGCGTGCGGGACTTCGAACGGCCGGAAGCCGCGCTGGCCGGGCTCTCCCCCCTGTTCAACGGCGCGGTGCTTTCCGACGTGCGCATGCCCGGCATGGACGGCCTGGCCCTGCTGCGCCGGGCGTCCGACATTGACCGCGACCTGCCGGTCATACTGATCACGGCCCACGGCGACGTGGCCACGGCCGTGGAAGCCATGCAGCAAGGGGCCTACGACTTTATTGAAAAGCCCTTTGACGAAACCACGCTCATCGACGTGCTGCAGCGGGCCCTGGAAAAACGCCGCCTGGTGCTGGACCTGCGCCGCGCGCGCACGGACTTGGCCGCCGCGCAGGGTCTGGATTCGCGCCTGGTGGGCGCGGCCCCGGCCATGCGCGAGCTGAAGCGCAAAATCATGGAAGCGGCCCCCACCACGGCTTCCGTGCTGCTGTGGGGCGAAACCGGCACGGGCAAGGAAGTGGCGGCCCGCTGCCTGCACGACTGCAGCCCGCGCGCGGGCAAGCCCTTTGTGGTGGTGGACTGCGCCTCCATTCCCCTGACGCTCGCGGAAAGCGAGCTGTTCGGCTACGTGAAAGGCGCCTTCACCGGCGCGGACAAAAACCACATCGGCAAGCTGGAAGCGGCCGACGGCGGCACGCTGTTCCTGGACGAAATCAACAGCCTGGCCCTGGAAGTGCAGGGCAAACTCCTGCGCGCCCTGCAGGAAAAGGCCGTCACCCCGGTGGGTTCCCACACGCCCCGGCCCGTGGATTTCCGCGTGCTGGCCTCCACCAACGAAAGTCTGCGCCGGGCCATAGAGCAGAAACGCTTCCGGGACGACCTCTACTACCGGCTGGCCACTCTGGAACTGCGTCTCCCGACCCTGCGGGAGCACAAGGAAGATATCCCGCTGCTGTTCGGGCTGTTCCTGGACCACGCGGCCGCCGCCTACGGCTGCCCGGCCCCCCGCCCGGAGCACACGGACCTGGCCCGGCTGATGGCCCACGCCTGGCCGGGCAACGTGCGCGAACTGCGCAACATGGCCGACCGCTACGCGCTTTCCGGCAGCCGGGCCCTGGACGCCCTGGCCGCGGCCGCCGCGTCCGAAGCCGCCCCTTCCGACACGCCCC
>JAVBNC010000036.1:0-26196 GCA_031551765.1 Desulfovibrionaceae bacterium | reverse complement strand
GGGGGGGCACTCCCCTGGCGGGTGCGGGGCAGCGCCCTGCTCTCACTCCTGGATGGCTTCGACCATTACCCTCACAAACCGCTGCTCTCGTCAATGGCATACGGGAACCCGAACTTTTCCCGCAGCCGCCGGTACACGGGGTCCGGCACCAGCCCCTTGATGTCCCCGCCCAGACGGGCTGCGGCCTTGACTATGGTGGAACTGATATACAGCCACTGGTAGTCGGTCATCAGGAACAGGGTCTGGATGTCCCGCTTCATTTTGCGGTTGAGCAGCGCCAACTGGAACTCGTATTCAAAATCCGAAACCGCGCGCAGGCCCCGCAGAATGACCCTCGCCCCGCGCTGTTCCGCGTAGTCCACCAGCAGGCCGGAAAAGGCTTCCACCTGCACTTTTTCCTGGTCCGCGAACACCTCCCTGGCCATGGCCACCCGCTCCTCCGTGTTAAACAGCGGCGTTTTGGGCGTATCGTTGGCCACGGCGAAAACCACCACGTCGAAAATCTCGCAGGCTCTGCGGGCCAGGCTGACGTGACCGTTGGTCAGGGGGTCGAAGGTGCCGGGGTACACGGCCACGCGCTCGCTCAAAGGGACCATAACACCACCCTGGTTTGCCCGTATTTTCTGTCCGCGACGCAAGTCAATTCCGGATGCGCCTGTTCCGGGTCAAAGGCGAGCCTGCCTTCCAGTTCCGCGTTGATGATGCCACCGGGGGCCAGCCAGCCGTTGCGGACCACGGAACGCAGCGTGGGCGTCAAAAGGTCACGGCCGTAAGGCGGGTCGATAAAAACCACGGAAAAAGGCTCCCGGCAGCGCTTGCCCAGCACGCTGCGCGCCTCGTCCCCGAACACGGCATAGCGTTCCAGTTCCAGGCCGAACTTGTCCGCGTTTTCCCGGATCAACGCCGCGGCCTTGGAGTTGGATTCCACGAACGCCGCAAAGGGAGCCCCCCGGCTGAGCGCCTCAAAGCCCAGACTGCCGCTGCCCGCGAAAATATCCAGCACGCGCGCTTCAGGCCAGTGCACGCCCCTGGCTTCCAGCATGGAAAAGAGCGCGGAGCGCACCTTGCCCATGGCCGGGCGGTAACCTGGGCCCACGGTGGTTTTCAGAGTCCGGCCCCGCCATTCTCCGCTAAGTATGCGCATGATGATCCTAGATGTGGGAAACGAACCGCAACAGTTCGGTATTCAGTTCCAAAAGCTTGTCCCGGTACTCCGCCTGCGTGGGCCAATCACGCTTGGGCAGGGAACCCATGCGCTTGCGCAGCAGCGCGATTTTGGCCTCCAGGTCGTCCACCAGCAGCTCCCAGTCCACCCTCGGCTCCACCTGAGCGGCTTCGGCCATGCTGACCAGTTCCACGGCCTGGGCCAGCCCCGGCTCCACTCCCGGCAGCAGGGGCAGTTCCTCAAGATAGCCGGGCACGACCACGTTCAGGGCAAAGCGCTCCTTGAGCAGCCCGGCCAGTGTGGTCTGGGCCTTTGTTTCGCCGTGCACCAGCACCACGGTCATATTTTTGCGAGCGAAGCCCTCCACCCACTGCAGAATCTGGCTTTGCCCCGCGTGGGCGGAAAAGCCGCCGATGGTGAAGATTTTGGCCTTGATCGCCGTGTCCTCGCCCAGAATGCGCACGGTCTGAGCGCCGTCCACTATCTTACGACCTGGCGTGCCCACACCCTGGTAGCCCACGAACACAATGCTGGCCCCTGGCCGCCAGAGGTTGTGGCGCAAATGGTGTTTGACGCGACCCGCGTTGCACATGCCGCTGGCGGAAATGATGATGCCCGGTCCGGCCACGGCGTTGATGGCCTGGGATTCCTCCGTGGAGGCGGTGTAGCGCAGTTCCGGCAGGGAAAAAGGGTCTTCGCCGTTGGCGCGCAGATCCCGCAGGTCCTTGTCGTAATACTCCGAGTGCCGCCGGAAAATTTCCGTGGCCTTGATGGCCAGGGGGCTGTCCACGAAAATGGGGATGCCCTGCGGCAGACGGCCTTCCTTGCGCAGCAGATAGAGGCAGTAGATGATTTCCTGGGTGCGCTCCACCGCGAAAGCCGGGATGATGACCTTTTCGCCCCGGCTGGAGCTGTAGGCGATGGCTTCCGCCAGTTCGTCCATGCTGGAGGATTCGTCCTTGTGGTCCCGGTCGCCGTAAGTGGATTCCAGAAAAAGATAGTCCGCCTGCAGATCCGGCCGTTCCGGATCATCGATGATCAGGGCGTTAGGACGGCCCAGGTCACCGGAAAATACCAGCCGCGTCGTGCTTTCCCCTTCGCGGATCACCAGTTCCAAAAAAGCGGACCCCAAGATGTGACCGGCGTTTTTATAGGTCACCGTTATGCCGGGAACCGGTTCAAAGGGCTGGTCGTAGTCCACGCCGGAAAGCAGCTTCACGGCCTTGGCGGCGTCCGCCTGAGTGTACAGCGGAGGGACGGGTTTCGCGCCCTTGCGCTTTTGCTTTCTGGTGGCCCATTCCGCCTCCATTTCCTGAATATGCGCGCTGTCCGCCAGCATGATGCCCAAGAGATCCAGCGTGGGCTGGGTGCAGTACACCGGTCCTTTGAACCCTTCATTCACGATGCGGGGCAAAAGGCCGGAATGGTCAATGTGGGCGTGGGTCATGAGTATAAAGGCGATATCCGGCGCCCTGTACACTTCCGTGGCGGCGTTCCGTTTTTCAATGGCGTCGTTGCCCTGGTGCATGCCGCAGTCCACGGCGAAACGCACGCCGCCCGCTTCCAGCATGTAACAGGACCCGGTGACGGTCTGGGCGGCGCCCAAAAATTGAATTTTCATAGCTGGCACCCATAATGGGGGCAAAAGGTTCAGCGGCGGAAAACGCGGCGAAAAGCCCCGGCTTTGCACGCCCGCGCGGTTGCTCTGTTCCTTATGACCTGCCTTGCCCGCAAGCGCAAGATTTTTGCCCGTCCACTATTGACGGGTACTCCAATCCCGTTAAAGAATGCTGCACGCCGCGTTGCCGTCACGCGGCGTGCGCTGTGTGGCATTGCGGGCGGCGCACCTGTAACAGCATGGAGGGTTTCTTGTATGGCCGATGCCAACCAAAAAGTCTCATGGAGCAGCTACATCGTTCTCATGTTCGCAGTCGTGATCTTTTCCGGACTGCTTACCAAATCCGCTCCCCCCTGGAATGTGCTGGATTTTAACACCCTTACCGGGGCCTTCGGCACCATTTCCGGGGCCAAGGGGACTTTTATCGGGTCCAAGGGCAGCGGCGCCAGGGACGGCTTTCTCTTTACCATGAGCCTGATGCCCTCGGTCATTCTGGCGCTGGGCCTGGTGAGCATAGTGGAAGGCTACGGCGGGCTGGCCGCGGCGCAAAAGCTGATCACCCCGATCTTCCGCCCCATACTTGGCATTCCCGGCGCCTGCGGACTGGCCTTCATCACCGGCCTGCAAAGCTCCGACGGCGGCGCGGCCATGGCCAAGGCGTTGTATGATTCCGGCACCATCACCGACAAAGAGCGCACCATTCTCTGTATGCTGCTGCTCAGCGGCAACGGCACCATTACCAACTACTTCTCTTCCGTGGGCGGGCTGTTCCTGTTTTTCGCGGTGCCCATTTCCCTGCCTTTGGCCATTATTTTCCTCTGCAAATTCTTTGGCGTTATCCTGATGCGCATCGTCCTGGCCTTTGACAGCAAACGCACCGCCAACCAAGAATAGGAGCACGCCATGAGCACCGCTACCGCAACCAAAAATCCCATCGACCTGTTCATCAAGGGCGCTCGCCAGGGCTGGACCATAGCCACCACCAGCATGGTGCCCAACATCATCATGGCCTACGTGCTGATACAGATCCTCAAAATAACCAAAGTGCTGGACATGATCAGCGTGGGCGCCGCGCCCATCATGGCCCTGTGGGGCCTGCCCGGCGCGGGCATGGTGGTTATCTGCACGGCCTTTCTTTCGCGCGGCGGGGCCGTGGGCGTGGCCGCCGGCCTTTACGCCAGCGGACAGCTGACCGGCATGGACATTTCCGTGCTCACGCCCGGCTTCTTTCTGATGGGCGGCTTTCTGCAGCAGGCGGGCCGCTGCTTGGGCACGGCGGACGCCAACCGCCGGTACTGGGGCTGGCATTTCATTATCTGCGTCATCAACGGCATGGTCGGCATGTGGCTGATGCGCCTCTGCGTGCAGTTCATGTAGCGGGCGGCATTCCGCCCTTCGGCGGCCGGGACGGGAAGTTCCGGCCGCCGGGATAGCCCCCGGTTGCCTGCAAGCCGGGAAGCGGGTATGAAGTACGGATATATTCCCGTTTGCAAGGAGCCCCGCATGTCTTCTTCCGACTATCTCCTGGATGCCCTTTCCAACCAGAACTCCTGGCGTCTGTTCAAAATCATCGCGGAAGTGGTGGATGGGTTCGAGGCTCTGAACAACACGCGGCGCTGCGTTTCCATTTTCGGGTCCGCCAGGGCCAAGCCCGGCACCCCGATCTACGAAGACACGGAAAAAGTGTCCCGCCTGCTGGCGGAAGCCGGCTACGGCGTGATTACCGGCGGCGGCCCCGGCCTTATGGAGGCTGGCAACAAGGGCGCGTTCGAGGCGGGCGGCACGTCCGTGGGCCTGCACATCCACCTGCCCAACGAGCAGCAGTGCAACCAGTACGTCAAAACCCGCTGCGATTTCCGCTACTTTTTCGTGCGCAAGCTGATGTTTGTCAAATACGCCATGGCCTATGTGGTCATGCCCGGCGGCATGGGCACCATTGACGAGCTTTCCGAAGCCTTTGTGCTGGCCCAGACCCACCGCATCAAACCCTTTCCCATCGTGCTCTACGACAGCTCCTTCTGGAACGGCTTTCTGGGCTGGATGCGCGACCGCATGGTTTCCGAAGGCTTTATCGGGCCCAAGGAACTGGACCTGGTGGTGGTCAAGGACAGCCCGGAAGAAGTGGTGGAGCACATCCGGCGGCACGTGATCATCTAGAAACAGCCACTAATGAGCTTCCGCCGCATCATCCCCTCCCCTCCCCCTTCCTGGGAAAGCTGGGAAAACCTCATGCGCCTGGCTCTTGACCAGGCAACCCTGGCCGCCCATGACGGGGAAGTGCCCGTGGGCGCCGTTGTCGTCGCGCCGGATGGGGCGGTCATAGGCCGGGGCCGCAACGCCCCGCTGCAAGCCAACGACCCCACGGCGCACGCGGAAATCCAGGCGCTGCGCCAAGCCGCGCAAACCCTGGGCAATTACCGCCTGACCGGCTGCGTGTTGCTGGCCACCCTGGAACCCTGCCTGATGTGCGCCGGGGCTCTGGTGCACGCCCGCGTCAAGGGCCTGGTCTACGGCGCGGCGGACCCCAGGGCCGGGGCTGTCGTCTCGCAACTCGAAGGGCTGGAACTGCCCCACCACAACCACACGGTCTGGCACTGCGGCGGCATTCTGGAAGAAGAGTGCGCGGCGCTCTTGCGCGGTTTTTTTTCCGCGCGGCGCAACAGTCCGGAAAAATAGACCCCGCCAGTCAAACGGACCGAAGGCCTCAAGGCCCCAGCCTTCCCTTTATTCAAACTTGCCGTCGTCCTTGCGCGTCTCTTCGGGCTTCGGCGCCGGGCAGGACGGGCATTCCGTCTTGTCCGCCGCGGGAGCGGCCGCAGGCGACGCAAGAGCCTCACCCGTGTTTTTCGGGGTTTGCAGAAAAATGACCGTGGTAAACAGCGTGGCCGCCCCGACCCACAGGTACGTATAGTGGAACGCGGTCATGAGCTGCTGCGGGTCCAGGTCGTCCTTGCCCCCGGTAAAGCCCGTGAGCACCGCGGCGGCCAAGGCCACGCCCGTGCAGGAAGCCACCTGCATGACCACGGAAAGCATACCGTTGCCGCTGCTGGCTTCGCTGTCGTCCAGGTCGATGAGCGTCACGGAGTTCATGGCCGTGAACTGCATGGAGTTGATGACCCCGAACACCCCAAGATAACACAGCAACGCCACGTAAGACGTGTGCCGGAAAATCAGGGAAAAGCCGCTCATCAGCAGGCCCACCAGGGCGGTGTTCACGGTGAGGAAGAGCCGGAACCCCATGCGGTCCAGCAGGGGCTTGACCAGATTTTTGCCCACAATGCCGGCCACGGCCGTGGGAATCATGGTCATGCCCGCCACAAAGGGGGAAAAACCCAAGCCCATCTGCAGGAACAAAGGAGTAAGAAAGGGTATGGCCCCGCTGCCCAGGCGGGAAAACAGGTTGCCCAGAATGCCCACAGTAAAACTGCGGGTGCGGAACAGATGCGCGGGGAAAAGCGGGTGTTCCGCGTGCGCGGCCCGCAGCCAGTAGAGCGCGATCAAAATAAGCCCGGTAATGCACAGCAGGGTCGCCTGCACCCGGGGCAAGTTCAGCTCGCCGAACCCTTCCGCCGCGAAGGTGATCAGCACCATGCCGCCGCTGAAGAAGAAAAAGCCCTGCCAGTCAAAACGCGCCAGATTTTCCGCCTTCAGTTCCGGCATATAGCGGAAGGTCAGCAGGCAGCCGACGACGCCCACGGGGATATTGATCAGGAAAATCCAGTGCCAGGTGGCGTACTGCACCAGAAAGCCGCCCAAGGTCGGCCCCACCAGCGGGCCGATCAGGCCCGGCGTGGTGATGAAGCTGAACATCTGCACCAGCTCATAGCGCGGAAAGGCCCGCAAAATGGCCAGACGCCCCACGGGCACCATGAGCGCACCGCCCACGCCCTGCACAATGCGCGAAAATACCAGGAAATTCAGCGTGGTGGACAAAGCGCACAGCAAGGACCCCAGGGTAAAGAGAAAAATGGCGACCACAAAAATGCGGCGCGTGCCGAAACGGTCCGCCATCCACCCGGAAGCCGGGATGAGCAGCGCCGTGGTCAGCATATAGGCCACCACAACGGCCTGCATGCGCAGGGGGTCCACGTTCAGGCTTTCGCCCATGCTGGGCAGAGCCGTGTTCAAGATAGTGCCGTCCAGCATCTGCATGAAAAACGCCACAGCCACAAGCCAGGGCATAATACGGGCGCTGCTGGGCGTGAGCACGGAAGAATGGAATTTCATGACAGCCCTCCCGGAACTGGTGAGGCGTTGCACGCAACAACGGGTCTAGTGCTGACAATAAGATCAGAATGCCGATAGTACAAGCACGGCATCCATTTTTTATGTATGAAGCCCCAGGCGGAAGCGAAGTCGGAAATATACCGTCAGCGATACGGACGCAGCAGTCCGTACAACGCCGCTGCCGGAGTGAGGGCGAAAAAACGCACTTGGCGCAATAGATCCGCGCCCGGCACGGATCCCACCCGGAAGCGGCAGATACGTTCCGCGCAGCCGGGCAGGTTGGCCCCCCGCCGGGTGGTGAAAAAAACCTGAAAGCCCACGCGCTTGGCCTCTTGCAGAGCTTCCGGCGTGTGCCGCCCCCAGGGCCAGCAAAAGGAGATGGGGGACAGGCCCAATTCCTTGGCAAAGCGTTCCCGGCAGGCGACGAATTCTTGCGCCAAGCGGGCGCGGTGCTCGCTTTCCGTCTCTTCCCGGCCCAGGGACGGCAGCTTGACCACGGCCGCGCTCAAGGCCGCCAGATTTTTCTCCCCGCCCAGAAAGGCCGCCGCTTCCCCTTCGTTCTGGGGCACCAGATCACGGACCAGGTCGATCAACTCCGGGGCCGGGAAAAAAGCCCGGGCCGCCAGGGCCGGGGCCGGTTTGAAACGCGGCATACCCCAAGGCAGGGAAACAGGAAGGCGGTCAAAGTAGCGGTGGCGCGGCTTGGGCGTGAGAAAGCCGGAAAAAGCGGGACCGGTCAACACCCGGCCGTGGTCTGTGGAATGCGGTGCCGAGGCCAATGTGCCTTCCGCTTGCAAGCGGCGCAGTTCTTCCCAGGAACAAAAGCGGCCCGGCTTTTCCGGCCTTTCCGCCCCGCTCGCGTCATCCGCGTCATCCGTCACCACGGGACCAAGGGGAACGGGAAAGGCTTCGCGCTCCACTTCGCCGGAACGCAGATCGTCCAGGGTCAGGCGCACTTTTTTCTCAGTCTCCACCTCGCGCAGCACTGGAAACACCGCCCCGGCGTGGCGGTATTCCCGCATGATGGGCGCGGCATAAACGAAATTGTCCAGAAACCCGTCGTCAAAAGTCATCAGCAGGGTGCGCACGGGCAGGGTGCGGCCGCGCAGGGCGTAGGTTTCCGCTTCGCACAGGGGTATGCTCCGCCAGCCCGCGCGCTGCAGGGCGCGGCACTGGTCTTCAAAATGCGCCGGGGAAACGCACAGGCCGTCCGGCGCATCGCTGACGCTGTGGTACATGAGTACCGGCAGGGAAAAAAGCATACCCAACTCCTGATGAAACGCTCGTCACCTAGTAGCCCCAAAAGCAAAGCCCGGCAACAGGGTTTACAAGCGCCGCGTTTGGCTCTATGCAAGTTTTTTACTTTATGCTGGGCCCAAGCCCTTTAAGGAACGCCATGACCAAACACTTTCTTGCCATTGAGCCCATGGGAAGCGAGGCAGCCCTCGCTCTGATCAAACGCGCCAAAGCCATGAAAGACACCCGCTTCCGGTCCGACCTGTTGCGGGACAAAACCATAGTCATGATTTTTGAGAAGGCCTCCACCCGAACCCGGCTGTCTTTTGAGGTCGCCATTCGCCAATTGGGCGGTCAGGCCATCTTCATGACCCCGTCGGAAAGCCAGCTTGGCCGCTCCGAGCCGCTGCGCGACACGGCCCGCGTCATTGCCCGCTACAACGACGGCATGGTGGTGCGCACCTTCGGCCAGGAAAAAGTGGACGAACTGGCCAAGTACGGCAACGTGCCCGTGATCAACGCGCTCACGGACCAGGGCCACCCCTGCCAGGTCATGGCCGACGTGCTGACCATGTACGAGCGTGACCCGGACCTGGCCTCCCTCAAGGTGGCCTGGGTGGGCGACGGCAACAACATGGCCAATTCCTGGATAGAAGCGGCCATGGTTTTCGGCTTTGCCCTCAGCTTGGCCGTGCCGCAAGGGTACGATCCGGACATGGCCCTGCTGGCCCGCGCGCAAAAGGCCGGAGCCAAGACCAGCCTGGTCCGCGACCCCAAAGAGGCGGTCAAAGGCGCGCACTACATCAACACCGACGTCTGGGCCTCCATGGGCCAGGAAGCGGAGCAGAAAAAGCGCGAGGCCGCCTTTGCGGGCTTTTGCGTGGACGCTTCCCTCATGGCCCTGGCCGCGCCGGGTGCCAAATTCATGCACTGCCTGCCCGCCCACCGGGGCGAGGAAGTCAGTGAAGAAGTTTTTGAAGGCCCCGCCTCCATCGTTTTCGACGAGGCGGAGAACCGTTTGCACGCGCAAAAGGCCATCCTGGAATGGGTTTTCACTGCGTAAAACCACCTTTCAAGGATCGCTTTAATTTCATAACCCGGCCAATAAGGAACCCGTCATGAGCAAAGTTAACAAAGTCGTTCTGGCTTATTCCGGCGGACTCGATACTTCCGTCATCCTCAAGTGGATTGCGGAAACGTATAAATGCGAAGTCATCACCATGACCTGCGACCTGGGCCAGGAAGAAGACCTGGACGGCGTGGATAAAAAAGCCCTGAAAACCGGAGCCACCAAAGCCTATGTGGAAGACCTGCGCGAAGAATTCGCCAAGGACTTCGTGTTCCCCATGATGCGGGCCGGGGCCATTTACGAAGGCCGCTACCTGATGGGCACTTCCATCGCCCGTCCCCTGATCGCCAAGCGCATGGTGGAAATCGCCAGGAAAGAAGGCGCGGACGCCGTGGCCCACGGCGCCACGGGCAAGGGCAACGACCAGGTGCGCTTTGAGCTGACCGTCATGTCGCTGGCCCCGGATATCCAGGTCATCGCGCCCTGGCGCTCCTGGGAGTTCAAGTCCCGCACGGACCTGAACAACTACGCGGAAAAGCACGACATTCCCCTGCCCACCGGCGCCAAACACTACAGCATGGACCGCAACATGCTGCACCTCAGCTACGAGAGCGGCGAGCTGGAAGACCCCTGGGAAGAAGCCGGGCCCGGCAGCTACACTCTGGCCGTGGACCCGGTCAACGCGCCGGACAAGCCGGAATACCTGACCATCGACTTTGAAGCGGGCGACCCCGTGGCCATCAACGGCGAAAAAATGTCGCCCGCCAAGCTGATCATGACCCTGAACAAAATCGCGGGCCGCCACGGCGTGGGCCGCATGGACATGGTAGAAAACCGCTTCGTGGGCATGAAGGCCCGCGGCGTGTACGAAACCCCCGGCGGCACGGTCATCCATCTCGCCCACCGCGACCTGGAAGGCATCTGCCTGGACCGCGAAGTCATGCATCTGCGCGATTCCCTCATCCCGCGCTACGCCGCCTGCGTGTACAACGGATTCTGGTACGCCCCGGAACGCGAAGCCATCCAGGCCCTGGTGGACAAATCCCAGGAACGCGTGACCGGCACCGTGCGCGTCAAACTGTACAAGGGCAACGCCTACTGCGTGGGCAGAAAGTCCCCCTACTCCCTGTTCCGCGTGGACCTGGCCACCTTTGAACGCGACGACGTCTACAACCAGGCCGAAGCCACCGGCTTCATCCGCCTCAACGGCTGGAGAATCCAGGGCCACGCCGCCAGGGGTATGAAGAAGTAAGAGGGGGAGAATGCCTCCGGCGGCCGGGGGAAGGGGAAACCTTTCTTGGAAGAAAGGTTTCCCCTTCCCCCGGACCCCCATCCCCTTCCAAAGAACTTTATCAGGGTGGTATAGTAGGAAACGGCTTTGATCGGGGCGGCGTTCTGTGATTGCAGCGCCGCCCTTTTTCAACTTTCCACGCTGGCACCTGGCGGCATATAAGCACCTTACCCATTAGCCACCCTGAAAGGGGTCCAGGGGTGCTAACCCCTGGCGGGTGCAGGGCAGCGCCCTGCTCTCACTCTTAGATGGCTTCGACAAAATTGATTTCAGGAGCGGGCAGATGAGCAAACAACAGACTTGGGGCGGGCGGTTTAAGCAGGGCACGGCGGAACTGGTGCGGGAGTATACGGACTCTGTTTCGTATGACAGGGCGCTATACGCGCAGGATATTGCCGGGTCCACGGCGCACGCGCGCATGCTGGCCAAACAGGGCGTGCTGACGAAAAAAGAGGCGGACGCCATAGCCAAGGGGCTGGCGGCCGTCAAAAAAGAGATAGAATCCGGCGTGTTCGTATGGAAGCGGGAACTGGAAGACGTGCACATGAACATCGAGAGCCGCCTGACTGAGCTGATCGGGGACGCGGGCAAAAAACTGCATACGGGCAGAAGCCGCAACGACCAGGTGGCACTGGATTTCCGGCTCTTCGTGTCCGACCGGCTGCGCGCCTGGCAGGAACTGGCCCGCGACGTGGCCAAGGCGCTTATCGTGCAAGCGGAGGGGCACAAAGACACCCTGCTGCCCGGCTGCACACACTTGCAGCCCGCCCAGCCCGTCAGCCTGGCGCAGCATCTCTTGGCCTATGTGTGCATGCTGAAACGCGATGTGGAACGCATGGCGGACGCGGACAGGCGCGTGCGGATTTCCCCGCTGGGCGCGGCGGCCCTGGCGGGCACGACCTACCCGCTGGACCCGGAGTTCGTGGCCAAGGAACTGGACATGCACGGCACCTTCATCAACAGCATGGACGCCGTGTCCGACAGGGACTTCGCGGCGGAAGCGCTGTTCTGCGGCGCGCTGGTTATGGCGCACCTTTCGCGGCTGTGCGAGGACCTCATCCTGTGGGCCAACCCGGCGTTCGGGTTCGTGCTGCTGCCGGACGGGTACGCCACGGGTTCCAGCATCATGCCCCAGAAGAAGAACCCGGACGTGGCCGAGCTGATGCGCGGCAAGACCGGCCGGGCGTATGGCTCGCTGTTCTCGCTGCTTACGCTCATCAAGGGCCTGCCCATGACCTATAACCGCGACTTGCAGGAAGACAAGGAACCGTTCCTGGACCAGGACCGCACGGTCACGCTGTCGCTGATGGCCATGGCCGGCATGGTCAAGGAATTGGGCTTCAATAAGGAACGCATGCAGGCCGCGCTGGGCCGGGGCTTTCTCAACGCCACGGAACTGGCGGATTACCTGGTGGGCAAGGGCGTGCCCTTCCGGGAAGCGCACCACCTCACCGGCCGGGCCGTGGCCCTGGCGGAAGACGCGGGCCAGGGCCTGGAAGACCTGGCCCTGGCGGACCTGAAAGACATCTCGCCGCTTATCGGCCGCGACGTATACGCCGTGCTGGACATGCGCGCCGCCGTGGCCCGCCGCAACACGCCCGGCGGCACCGGCCCCCGGGCCGTGGCCAACCAGATCGCGCTGCTGCGGGAGTGGCTCGAAAAAAATTGACGTGGTATCCTAACCTGGAACACTCTGCCGGGAGACTCAAAATAGGCCGCGAAATTCGCGGCCTATTTGTCTGGAAAGAACGCCTTGCGGGATCGCTTGGTACAGGTCACAGAATCATAGGCAGATACGCCAAGCGCACGGGGCCGTGATTCATGCCGGAAGGATGCGCGCCGCGTCAGCGCTTTTTACGTTCGACGAGCATCTTCAGATGCCTTTTCTCTTCCTCAATACAGGCGTTCACGTGGGAACGCTCGGAAGCGGGCACCAGCTCAAGCATGGCCATGAAAAAAAGGATGGTATCCTTTTCAAAACTCATAGCCTGGCGCAGGGGTTCATCCACCAACAGGCCCATGTCCTGGTTCAGGAAAAGGCTGTGGCTGTCCAGCAGAATCTCGACGTAGTCCAAATACTCGCTCTCCCGGCTGCCCGTGGGCAGGGGAAGGCCGCCCAGACGCTGGAGCATGGCTTCGAAAATGCTTTCGTGCCGTTTTTCCTCCTGGGCCATGAAGGCGAAGAATTCCTTGTCCTCGGGCTTGGCCGCGTGTTTCTGGGCCGCCAGGTAAAAGGTATGCCCCCGGCGCTCTATTTCCACCGCAGTCGCCACTATGTCAGCCGCGTTCACAAAACTGGCCATGATCCGTCCTTTTGGTTCGGGTTACGCGTATTCTTCATAATAGGCATCTTTCGGGGGAGTTTCAAGGCTGGAGACGGCCTATTGCGCGTTGAGCGCCAGGCGGCAGCCGAAACCCAGGAACACGGCCCCCACCCCGCCTCTGGAAACGCGGGCCAGAGTGTAGCGCCCCCGGAAAATGGCCGCCAGCCGCGCGCCGCCCACAATGAGCAGCGAAAGGTAACAAAAGCTGGTCAGTTGCACGATACCCCCCAGGATCAAAAAGGAAACGCCCGTGTGCGCGTAGCCCGGGTCCACGAACTGCACGAAAAAGGAGACAAAGAACAGAATGGCCTTGGGGTTGGACAGGCTGAGCAGCAGCGCTTTGACAAAGGGGTTTTCCTGCCCGGCGCTCATGCCGCCCTCTTCCCGGGCCTTGGGAGAGAAAATCTCCGAATACAGAATACGCAGACCCAGGTATGTCAGGTAGGCCGCGCCCCCGTACTGCAGGACGGAAAAGGCCACGGGGTACAGCTTCATCACGGAGTCCACACCCACGGCGGCCAGAAACATCAGCACAGCGTCGCCAAGAAACACGCCGCAGGCCGCCTGGTAGCCGCAGCGCACGCCCCGGCGCATGCCCGTGGCCAGCACGTAAAGCGAGTTGGGGCCGGGCGCCAGAATAATCACTACCGTGCCGATAAGGAAGGTCCAGATATTGACCACGCCGAATGCTTCAAACATAGTAGCCGTACTCCCCGCGGCGCTTTTGCCGTGACCTGTTTCCTTAGCGTAGGTCCGGCTTTTTTACAATGACGCGGGCGCTTACCTAAAGGAGTTGCGCATGAAACACGGAGAAGCCCAAAACTACATTTGCCCCCAGTCCATGGGCCGGGAGCGGGAACAGCCCTGTAAGGGCGCGGACTGCGCCGCCTGGCGTTGGGCGGAGCCCAAATGGGGCAGCCGCGAGCAACGCCGGGGCTATTGCGGCCTGGCCGGGGACCTCAAGTTCCCGCTGAACCCCGAGCATGAGAAATAAAACACCGCCGTGCGGCAGGATTCCTTGCCGCACGGCGGGCGTTCCGGCATCAGGGGAAGCCGGACCCGGACTACGGATCAGTATCCCAGTTCTTCCCCGATAATGATGACGTGTATGTCCGTCAGATGGGGACGGCGGCGCATGATGGTGGTGACGTTGCAGATGCGGCCTTCGCCCTGGCAATCCATGCACTGGCCGGTTTTGACACAGGGGTTGGGCTTGTTCAGACGCTTGTTGTTGACCGGGCCGGCTATCAGTTCAATGCGCTTCTGGGCGGCGTCCAGGTCTTCAACGATTTTGTTGGTGCCGGTCACAATGATCACTCTGCCCGGCCCAAAGGCCATGGCGCCCACACGGTTGCCGGTGCCGTCCACGTTCACCAGCTCGCCGTTCAGGGTAAGCGCGTTGGTGCTGCTGATAAAAACGTCGCTGGTCAACTGCTGGCGGCGCACTTTCAACACTTCTTCCTTGCTCAGGCCGGGCTTGTGGTGGTCAAGAAGTGTACAGCCCTTTTGGGTCAGTTTTTCCCGGAGCTGCAGAGCGTGGCTGGTTTCGGAACCGCCCAGGCCCACGCTGGAGCCGTCCGGCACCAAGCTGAGCAGGTGAGCCACCGCGTCCGCCCTGTCCGGGAAATAGGCGGCTTTGAACTTGTTTTTTTCCAGCGCGGCCACGGTTTTTTTACCCAGCGTTTCATGGTGCCACTGCACATTGGGGTCCATAGTCCGTCTCCTTCGTGTTGAGGGTGTCGCAAGCTGTGGAAGCCTGGCGCAATATCGTCCATTCCCGCCCTCTTGGCAACAGTGGCCCTCCCGCGCCCTCCAGGCTGGTCTGACATTTTTGTGGCCCAAGAGGAGACAAAATGCGTCTTCAACGACAAAATAACACACGCAATAGATTATTAATAAAAATATATATTATCTATTCATTACAACATAATCTTCAATGATTTATTATGTAAATATTATTGTACGCACAATAACAAACTATATAAAGCGCATTATGGGATAATTCAGCATCATATCGTCTAAAATTATATCTTTGAGCACAAAAAAAATTGTGCTAAGAGGTCCAGAATGCAAAAAGTCCGAAACGACTCACGCAGCCGATTTCCCGAACAATGGGATCAGGTTACAAAAAGCCGGGCGCTTATGCCCTAAAAGGAGGAGACCCGTGTCCTCGCTGATGGACGAAATTTTTGCCTATAATGCCGATTTCGTGGCCAACAAAGGCTACGAGCAATATCTCACCAACAAACTGCCGGACAAAAAGCTGGCCATCCTGACCTGCATGGATACCCGCCTGACGGAACTGCTCCCGGCCGCGCTGGGGCTGCGCAACGGCGACGTCAAAATGATAAAGAACGCCGGCGGCATGATCTCCCACCCTTTCGGCAGCGTCATGCGCAGCCTGCTGGTGTGCATTTACGAAATGGGCGTGGAGGAAATAGCGGTGGTGGGCCACTATGACTGCGGCATGCGCGGTTTTGACATGAACGTCATTGCCCAAAAAATGGCTGCGCGGGGCATACCCCCGGAACGCTTTGACACGCTCAAATATTACGGCGTGAACCTGGGGTCCTGGCTGGTGGGTTTTGAAAGCACCCAGGCCTCGGTACAGGAAACCGTCGCTATAATCAGGCAGCACCCGCTGGTGCCGGAAGACGTGCAGGTGCACGGGATGCTCATGGACCCCGTGACCGGCGGCCTGCAGCGGGTATAACCGGAACGCGCGCCCTCCCCGGCTCCGCCTTTTGCGGCAAGCCCCGGCGGACCGTGCGGTCCGCCGGGGCTTGCATTTGCTTGCGGACAGTTCCGCGCTGAACGCTGAACCGGCTGGCTATGAAATTTGCCGGCATATCCCCACAATTGTTTATGTATTTCCTCTCTACCTTGACTTCACGAAACAAACTCTACTATATAGGCGTATAGTAATAGTATTTTTTATTGAGAGTATTGTTTCATACCTTCTCTTGGCACCTTTTGGCCTGCCGCCGTGCGTCCCCGCCCGGCTAACGGACCGCAGGATCCCAAGGAGGCCCCTCCGCTTCCCTTCGCGCATACCAGCTTTTTTCTCAATCTTGTGTCGCGCCCATAGTGTCTGTCCGTGTTCCCGCGCCCGGTTCCGCCCGCGCGGGAAGCCGGTCCGTTGAATGGTTTCAAACGCCAGGCGGCTCTTATGGATCAAAAACCACGTGGCTACCGCAAGCTGTTTCTCGCTCTGACCATCCTGGTCATTTTTTGCGCTGTTTCGGGCTTTGCTCTGCACGCCACATCTTCCACGGCCTTTTGTATGTCCTGCCACGAAATGCAGTTGTATCAAAAAGAGCTGCGCCTCTCCTCCCATGCCAAGGACAAGGACGGAGCCGCCATCAACTGCAGCCAGTGCCATATTCCGGCGGGATTCGGGCCGCGCTTTCTCGCGGTCAAAACCTATTCCGGCCTCAAGGATCTGGCCGTGCACTTCTGGGAAAACCCGCAACGCCTGAACCGCGTCCGGGCGCAGGAAGTCGCCCGCCGTTTTGTGGACGACGCCAACTGTCTTGCCTGCCATGAGGACCTGTACAAGAACGCCAAAGGCGACGCGCCCGTTTCCGACTACGGCAAGCTGGCCCACGACGCCTACCTGGGCAAAAACGGCAACACCAGGCGCAACTGCGCGGGCTGCCATCTAAACCTTGCGCACCTGCCGGACTTTGACAAGCAACTTACGATAAACGCCGCGTTCGCATCCCGGCTTTCGCAAGAGGAGGTAAAACCCTGATGGCCGCCCTGAAAAAACCTCTGCTCATCGGACTGGCTCTTGCCGTCGTCGCCGTGGCGGGCTTCTTTTGGTATCTGGACAAGGCCTTTCCCAAGGTGCGCTGTGAAGCCGCCAAACACCTGGACGCCCCGGAAGCGCTGAACGACTGTTACACCTGCCACGCCAAGACCACCCCCGTGGTGGCCCAGGACTGGAAAGATTCCAAGCACGGCGTGCTGCTGGTCAAATGCGTGGTCTGCCACGGGGAGCCCAACGGCAAGGGCTCGATACCCTTTGCCGCCAAGCCGTCCGCCAAAGAAATCTGCGCGCGCTGCCACGAACCGGCCATGAACCGCATGGTGCAGAAGTACGGCGAACTCATGAGCTGCGATCCCTGTCACCCAAGGCACCAGAACCCCATGCACCGCAACGTTTTTGAAGCAAGAACCGCCACTACCAAAACAAGCTTCTAACTTTTTCCGGCCGCCTCCCGCGTGAGGAGCCGATATACAGGAGCATGCATATGACGGTATCCAGACGTGAATTTCTTAAAGGCACGGCGGCGGGCATCGCCATTTCCGTGCTTGCCGGTCCCGCCCTTGCCGCGCAAAGCGGCGGCGAGGCCGACACCTGGGTCAAAGGCGTATGCCGTTACTGCGGCACGGGCTGCGGCGTTCTGGTCGGGGTGAAAGGCGGCAAGGCCGTGGCCATCAAGGGCGACCCCAATAATCATAACCAGGGCCTGCTCTGCCTTAAGGGTGCCCTGCTCATTCCGGTCATCTATTCCGAGGACCGCATTCTCAAACCCATGATCCGTAAAAACGGCAAAGCCGACAAGCTGACCGAAGTAAGCTGGGACGAAGCCCTGAACTTCGCCTCCGCGCGCTTCAAAAAAGCCCTGGCGGAAAAGGGGCCCACGTCCATAGCCTACTACGGCTCCGGACAGGCTTTGACGGAAGAATCTTACGTGGCCAACAAGATGTGGAAGGCGGGTTTCAAGTCCAACAACGTGGACGGCAACCCCCGCCTGTGCATGGCATCCGCCGTGGCCGGGTACATCAGCACTTTCGGCAAAGACGAGCCCATGGGCACGTACAACGATATCGACGCGGCCACCTGCTTCTTCATCATCGGCTCCAACACCTCGGAAGCCCACCCCGTGCTTTTCCAGCGCATAGCCAAGCGCAAGGAAAGTTCCCCGGACGTCAAGGTCATCGTGGTGGACCCGCGCCGCACTAATACCTCCCGCATCGCGGACATTCACGTCACCTTCAAGCCGGGCACGGACCTGGCGCTGATGAACGGCATGGCCAACGTGATTATCCGGGAAGAGCTGGACAACCAGCGTTTTTACAACCGCTACTGCACCTTCATGAAGGGCAACGACGCCGTCAGTTTTGACGAATACAAAAAGTTCCTCAACGACTACACCCCGGAAAAAGTGGAGGCCATTACCGGCGTTCCGGCGGCCACCACCATTAAAATCGCCAAGATGTTCGCGGAGTCTCCGGCCACCATTTCGCTGTGGTGCATGGGCATCAACCAGCGCGTGCGCGGGGTGTGGGCCAACAACCTCATCCACAACCTGCACCTGTTGACCGGCCAGATTTGCCGCCCCGGCGCCACCCCGCTGTCCCTTACCGGCCAGCCCAACGCCTGCGGCGGCGTGCGCGACGTGGGCGCGCTGGCGCACCTCTTGCCCGGCGGCCGGGTGGTGGAAAACGAAGCCCACCGCAAGGAAGTGGAGGAAATGTGGAAGGTGCCGCCCGGCACCATCGCCCCCAAAATGGGCCGCCACACCATCGCGCTGTTCGAAGGCATGGCTTCCGGCGACGTGCAGGCCGTGTTCATCCACTGCACCAACCCCGCCCACACCCTGCCCAACCTGAACAAGATGAACAAGGGCCTGCAAACCGCCTTTGTGGCCATGACCGAATGTTTCAAGACCGCGGAAACCTTGAAATACGCGGACGTGGTCTTCCCCGCCGCCTTCTGGTGCGAAACCGACGGCGTCTACGGCTGCACGGAGCGGCGCTACGCGCTGACGGAACAGGCCGTCAAGCCGCTGGGAGAAGCCCGGCCCGCCCTGGAAATCCTCATGGAGTTCGGCAAGCGCACGGGCGTGGACCCCAAGCTCATTCCCTACAAAAACGCGTCGGACGTATGGGAAGAGTGGCGCGCGCTCAGCGCCAAGTCCGTTTACAACTTCGCGGGCATCACCAGGGCGCGGCTGAAGAAGGAATCCGGCATCAAGTGGCCCTGCCCCACGGAAAACCACCCCGGCACCAACCTGCGCTACGTGCGCGACGAAGACCCGCTGGTGCCCAAGGACCATCCGGACAAGATTTTCTTTTACGGCAGGCCCAACGGCAAGGCCATCATTTACCTGCGGCCCTACGAGCCGCCCTTTGAACCGGCCGACGCCGAATACCCCTTTGTGCTGACCACCGGCCGGGTCATCGAGCACTGGCACACCGCCACCATGACCGGCACCGTGCCGGAGTTGCGCAAGGCCTACCCCGGCGCGTATGTGGAAGTGAACCCGGCCGACGCCAAAAAGCTGAGCATCGCCAACGGCGACCCCGTGGTCCTGGAAACCCGGCGCGGCAAGATGACCTTCCCGGCCAGGGTCACGGACACCTGCATGCCGGGCCTGGTCTTCACGCCCTTCTTCGACCCCAAGCTGCTGGTCAACAAGCTGTTCCACGACGCGGCGGACCCCGTTTCCAAGGAGCCGGAATACAAGATCTGCGCGACCAAGGTGTATAAGGCATAGAAAGGCAAAGACATTTTTGTCGAAGCCAATGAAGAGCGAAAGCAGGGCTCGATACGACACGTCCTGTGCCGCCCCCTACGGGCGTCGCTAACGCTCCGTGCGCAACCGCTTCCTGCGGTTGCGAGATCCCTGCACCCGCCAGGGGGATGATCCCCCTGGACCCCGCGACAGGGGGTTTATCCGGGCCCGCGAAGGGAGTAATCCTTTCGCGGGCCGCAAAGGACAGCCATGGCCATACTCGGTTTTCTGACCCATACGCTGGCCGACCAGGCCCAGGCCGTGGAAAAGGCGCTGGCCGCCATGCCGGAACTGACCACTTACGGCGTGCACAAAGACTGCTACGTGGTCACGGTGGCGGAAGCGCCTTCGGACGCGCTGGAAGCGCTGGTGGAACGGGTACGGGGCGTGGACGGCGTGCTCACCGTGTACGTGACCTCGTTCACCCGGGAAGATGAAGAAGAGGAAGGCGAGGACGGCAACGCCGTGGCTCCCCCCTCCCCCGGCCGCAACGCTTCCTGAGGCTCTGCCATGCCGCGGGCCTTTCCTTTTCTGCGTCCGCCGGGGGTCGTTTCGGAACAAGACCTGAAGGCCCGTTGCATCGCCTGCGGCCAGTGCGTTGCCGTGTGCACCTTCCGCTGTATCGAAATGACGCGGGATTCGCTGTTCGGCGCGGAAACCCCCAAGGTCTTCCAACGCAAAAGCCCCTGCTTTTTGTGCATGAAATGCACGGCCACCTGCCCGACGGAAGCTTTGCGCGACGTGCCCATGGAACGTTCCGGCATGGGCATGGCCCACCTGGATGCCAAAACCTGTGTGGACTACCAGAAAGAACTGAACATCATGTGCTGGACCTGCTATGAGCGCTGCCCCATGCGCGGGACCGCCATAGTGCTGAAAAACGGCTACCGGCCCACGGTGACGGACGCCTGCGTCGGCTGCGGGGTATGCGAATACGTTTGCCCGGTAAAGGCCATAGCCGTGACGCCCACACGCTACCGGGAGGACAAGTGAAGCCCTCCCTGCGCTTCTGGCGCGTACTCTGCCAAGTGGCCGTGGCCTGCGGTTTCGTGGTGGTCCCTTTCCTGAACCTGCGGGACATCACCCTGCTGTCCGGGAACCTGCTTTCCTGCAAGCTGTTCGGCGTCACCTTCGCGGACCCGCTGGCCGTGCTGCAAACGGCCGCCGCGGGCGTTCCCGCCTCTTCCGCCCTGTGGGGAGGCGTCCTGGTGTTGGCCATTGCCCTGGCCTTGGGCCGCGTCTTCTGCGCTTGGATGTGCCCTTACGGCCTGGCTTCGGAACTGGTATATTCCCTTGTCCGGAAATGGCGCACTCCCAAAACCCCGCCCTTTTCCCCGTCCCGCGCGCTTATGCCCAAAGGCGTAGTGACGGCCGCCGCCCTGCTGGTTGTGCTGCTGTTTCTGCCGGAACCGCTGCTGAACCAGCTGTCCATGCCCGGCTGGTACACCCGTGCCCTGCAGCACGGTGTCTTTTTCGGCGCGCTGCTTTACGGCGCGCTGTTCTTTCCCGCCCTGCTGTTTCTGGAAGCCTTGACGGCAACGCGCTTCTGGTGCCGCTGGCTCTGCCCGCAGTCCGTGCTGCTGTCCCTTATGACGGCCGCGCCGTTGGGGCTGCGCCTGCGCTTCGCGCGCAAGCAGTGCGACTGTCCCGCTTCTGACCGCCCCTGCCTTGCCGCCTGCTCCCTGGCCCTGAACCCGCGTGACGTCACGCTTGCGCGGCGCCTGGAATGCACCAACTGCGGCGACTGTGTGGACGCCTGCCACTCACGGGGCAAAGCGCTCAGTCTTTCTCTCCGTAAATGAGCCTGAATACCACTCCTGCTTTTTTTATCGTTTGATTGACTTATGTTGTTTTCGGCCTATGCTCTCTTTTTATAGAAAGTCCGCCGTAATACAGTCACCCACGTATGGCGGCGAAAAAGGAGCGGAATATGCCGCAAAAGTTCCGGCAATTCATCGTGGCGTTTCTGATCGCGGCGCTGCTTGTGCCACAGGGTTCCCTGCTCGCCGCGGAACCCGCCGCCGGGTCCCCGGATCCCCAGGCTCCCGGTGCGGCTCCCACCCCGGCGGCCCCGCAGCTTAGCGCGGCACAGTTGGAACAACTGGCCGCACCTGTTGCCCTGTACCCTGACGCCCTGCTGGCGCAGGTGCTGATGGCCGCCACCTATCCCCTGGAAGTGGTGTCGGCCGCGCGCTGGATAAAGGCCAACGCCAAACTGCAGGGAGCGGCTCTGGACAAGGCGGCGGAACAGCAGCCCTGGGACCCCAGCGTCAAATCCCTGTTGAAATTTCCCCAGGTGCTGCAAATGATGGATGAAAAACTGGACTGGACGCAGCAGCTCGGCAACGCGTTCCTCGCCCAGCCCCAGGACGTCATGAACGCGGTGCAGCACCTGCGCAGCCAAGCCCGGGCGCACGGCTCGCTGAAGTCCAACCAGCAGCAGACCGTCACGGTGGATAACTCCGGCCCTTCCAAGGTTATTGTCATCCAACCCGCGCAGCCCAGCGTGGTGTATGTGCCGACGTACAACCCCACCGTGGTGTACGGCCCCTGGCCCTACCCCGCGTACCCGCCCTACGCCTGGTACCCGCCCGGATACGTGGCCACGGGCATGCTGCTCTCTTTCGGCGTGGGCGTGGCCGCGGGCTACGCCCTGTGGGGCTATCCGGACTGGCACCACGGTTCCGTTAACATCAACTACAATTACTACGGCCGTCCCTACGGGCCGCCCCCGCCGCCTCCCGGTTACAGGCCCGGCGGTCCGCCTCCGGGCACCCGTCCCGGTCCCGGACCTGGCTCCGGGCCGTATCAGGGGCCGCCCCCCGGTGGTTCCTCCTGGCATCACGACCCGGTGCACCGGGGCAACGTGCCCTATGCCAACAGCAGCGTGGCCCGACAATATCAAGCCCCCGGACGGGGCGGCATGGGTACCGCGCAGGAACGGATGAACGCGCGTGAAGCCTTCCGGGGCCGTACCGGCGTCACCCCGGGCGCTTACCGCCCGTCTCCGGGCATGGGGGGCGCGTCCCGGCCGTCGTCTCCGGCCGGACGGCCGGGCAGACAACAGTATGGGCGGCCGGACATGCCGGATCAGAGCGGCCAGCGGCCAGCCGGTCCCGGCGGCATGCAGCGGCCCGGAAGCGACGATTCCCGGCAAAGCGCCCGGCGGAACGCGCAGCAGTATTTGGGGCAGCAGCACGCCGCCCCGCATCCCGGCGGGTCGGGCGGGGGCGGGCAGCACTTTTCCGGCGGCCGGCCGGACACGGGCGCGCGCCAGAACTTTGCACGGCCCTCTGAAGGCGGTTCCGGCTTCTTCCACGGCGTAGGCGGACAAAGCTCGCGCGGCGAAATGCAGCGCGGGTTCCAAAGCCGGGAAATCATGCGCGACAACCCCGGCGGCGGTGGGTTCCATGGCGGAATCCCAGGGTTCCACGGCGGCAGACGCTGAAAAAGGAGAACGGTATGAAACGCACAACACACTACAAAAGCGCCGCCTGCATCGTTCTGCTTCTGTTCACGCTCACAGCCGGCAGTGAAGCCCTGGCCGCGCAGAAGCGCCTGTTTGCTACCCCGGCAGAGGCGGCCAAGGCTCTGGCTGAAGCCATAAGAACAGACAACATGGTGGAATTGTACGCTATTCTCGGACAAGACTCTAAACCTCTCGTGGAATCCGGCGATCCCCAGGCCGACGCGGGGGACCGTGCCGAGTTTTCCGCGGCCTATGACGAAAAAAACGCCCTGGTACCGGACAGCAGCGGCAGCGGCCGCTACATGCTGGAAATAGGCCCGGACAACTGGGTCTTTCCCGTTCCCCTGGCCATAGACTCGAAAAACGGCCGCTGGTTCTTTGACGGTAAGGAGGGCGCGGCCAAGCTGCTGGAACGCCGCATAGGGCACAACGAACTGTCCGCCATGCAGGTGTGCCTGGCCTATGTGGACGCCCAGCGCGAATACCGCCAGTTGAACCCCCAAAAAAGCGCCACCGCGCATTTCGCGGCCCAAATAGCCAGCCGGCCGGGCCAGCGCGACGGCTTGTACTGGGAAAGCGCCGCGGGGGAAGCCCCAAGCCCCCTGGGCGCGCTGGTGGCCACCGCTGAAACCGGCGGCTACCGGCCGCCCCAGCAGGGCGCGGGCATGCCCTATTACGGCTACCGCTACCGCGTTCTCACCCGGCAAGGCAAAAACGCGCCCGGCGGCGCCCGCGACTATATGCGGAACGGCCAGCTGTCCGAAGGTTTCGCCCTGCTCGCCTACCCGGACCAATACGGCGTTTCCGGCGTCATGACCTTTGTGGTCAACCAGGACGGCGTGGTGTACGAAAAAAACCTGGGCAAAGACACCGCCGCCATGGTCTCCAAAATCACCGCCTTTGACCCGGACTCTTCCTGGAGAAAGGCGGAAACGCCGTAACGGAAGAGATAGTTGTTGAAGCCAGATTACGAGAGTAGGGCGCTGCCCTGCACCCGCCAGGGGGCAACAGCCCCCTGGACCCGCGAATATGAGTTATGTAAGTATTGTAAAACCCCGGAAGGCTGCGCGCCTTCCGGGGTTTTGCTGAACTTGCGCCCCGCCCCTGTTGCGGGGTCCAGGGGGTGGCACCCCCCTGGCGGGTGCAGGGCAGCGCCCTGCTTCGACTCTTCATTGGCTTCGACAGCTATTCCCTCTTCTCCCCGGAGCGGTCCACATAGCTGGTATGCAGCAGCTCATGGGCCAAAGGACTGACGAAGGAACCCAGGAATTCCGCGTAAATTTTGGCTATTTCCGGGTTTTCGTGGGATGTGCGCAGGGTGCTGTTCTTGTCCTCGGTGTTCAGGCCGGTTGTGCGGGCCTTGACGGTCTGCAGATTGGTGGCGATGGGCTGGCCCCCGCCGCCTATGCAGCCGCCGGGGCAGCACATGAACTCGATGAACTGGTAGTCCTTGTATTCGCCGCCGTTGCGGATGGATTCGCAGACAGTGCGGCAGTTTTTCAGCCCGTGGGCCACGGCCACTTTGACCGGAATGCCCGCCACGTTGATCGTGGCCTTTTTCACGCCGTCCAGGGTGCCCAGGCTTTCAAACTCCAGCTTGGGCAGGCCCTGGCCGGTAATCAGCTCGTAGGCCGTGCGCAGGGCCGCTTCCATCACCCCGCCCGTGCGGCCGAAAATGGTGGCCGCGCCCGTGTACTGGCCGATAAGCGGGTCAGCCGCGCCGTCTTCCATGGCGGCCAGATCCACGCCAACGGCTTTAAGCAGCCGCGCGGCCTCGCGGGTGGTGAGCACCACGTCCACGTCCCTGAGGGCTTCTCCGGAAGCGCCCTTTTTCCAAAGCCGGGCGGCGTCCGCCATTTCCTCGCGGGCGCACTCATACTTTTTGGCGGTGCAGGGCATGATGGAGACGACCATAATCTCGTCCGCGCTCTTGCCCATTTCCTGGGCCGCGTAGGTCTTGGCCACGGCCCCGAACATCTGCTGCGGCGACTTGGCCGAGGACATGTGGTCCAAAAGGTCCGGGTAAAAAGTCTCGCAAAACTTCACCCAGCCGGGGCTGCAGGAGGTGAACTGAGGGAGCGTGGGCGCCACGTGCTCGTACACCTCGTCCTTGACCTGGACGGGCAGGGCCTCGCGCCGCAGCACCCCGGCTTTGGCCAGGCGCAGCAAGAGTTCCGAGCCTTCTTCCATAATAGTCAGGTCGGCGGAAAAGTTGGTGTCCCAGACCCGGTCGAACCCGGCCTTTTTCAGCGCGGAATAGAGCTTGCCCACGGCCAGTTCGCCCGGCGGCAGGCCGAATTCCTCGCCGATGGAGACGCGGATGGACGGCGCGAACTGCACGATGACCGTCTTTTGGGGGTCGGCCAGAGCGGCCAGCACTTCCGCCGCCTGGTCCTTTTCCGTAATGGCTCCCAGCGGGCTGGCGTAGGCGCAGGAACCGCAGCCGTGGATTTTCTTGAAAACGCTGGTTTCCGCCGTTTCCTTGGCCACGGGGCAGGCGTGGATGCACTGGCCGCAGCGGGTGCAGCGGCCCTGGTCCGCCATGACCACGCCTTTTTCATCATCCATGCGCAGCGCGCCCACTTCCTGCACTTCGTCGCAGGTTTTGACGCAGTTGCCGCAGCGCACGCACAGGGCCGGGTCGTGGAGCAGGGAAGGCTCCGACTGCCAGGCGGCCAGCTTCCAGCCCGCGCGCTTTTCCAGGTCCACCAGGCCGGAATTGGCGGCCTCGCAGGCCACGAATTCCTGGATTTGCTGCACCACGCGGCAGTTGCCCTTGCTTTCCAGCCAGTTCAGGCGCTCGGTCAGGGTTTTGCGCACCAGATCCGAGGCGGTCTGGATGACCATGCCGTCCAACAGGCGCGTGGCCTTGGCAATTTTGCCCGGCACCAGGCGGCCGTTGATCTCCACGGCGGCAAAGGCGGGACAGTCCGCGTTGCAGATGCGCTCCAGCTTGGGGGAAGGCGCGGGCTTGGCGAATGAAACGCCCTGCTCTGCCATCAGCTGTCCTAACGTGGTGCCCGCCGCCACGTTCAGGCTTTTGCCGTCCAGGCTGACGGAAATTTCGCCCTCCTCGGCCGGGGCGGGCCTGCGGTTCAGGGGGTTGGGGCCGAGCTTCTGCAGCACTTCGGTATAGTCGGTCATCACTTCCGCGAACTTTTTGCCTTCCGAACCGGAAATCCAGTCCCAGCGGAAGCGCTCCGGCTCAAAGCCGAACAGGTCCAGGGTGTCGCGCACGGTCTTCATGCGGCGGTCGGTTTTGTAGTTGCC
>JAVBNC010000031.1:0-23854 GCA_031551765.1 Desulfovibrionaceae bacterium | reverse complement strand
AAATCACCTCTTCCGATGCTTATTTCCCTTTAAATACCGGTTTTCTCTTTTCATTCCGGGCCCGCAGCCCCTCCTGATAGTCCTCTGAAACGTCGATGGATTTGCGCAGCCAGAGAGAAATAGTTCTTGAAAGCTCGGGTGTCGTTGTCAAACCGTAGGCGACAGCTTTTTTCAGCTCACGCAGCGCAATGGGCGCGTGCTGGTGGATGAATTCGGGCAACTGGCTTTTCATTGGGAATACAGACTGCCGGCGGAAGCCGACCCGGAAAATATACAGGCGGCCATGGAAGATGGCGTTCTGCATATTGAAATCGGCAAACAAGGGCAAGTGCGTCATGCCTGAGGCTGGTCTTATTTCTGTAATCGCCCCGGTCTTCAATGAAGAAGACAATATTGCCCCGTTGTATGCCGAAGTCGCGGCCGCTTTGGCGGGGCTGGACCAACTCTGGGAATTTGTTTTGGTGGATGATGGGAGCGTTGACCGGAGCCTGGAAAGAATCAAGGCTCTGGCCGAGCAAGACGCGCGGGTGCGCTTTTTATCGTTTGCCGCGAATGCCGGGCAATCGTCCGCCTTGCAAGCCGGCTTCGCCCAGGCGCGCGGCGATATTTTTGTGACGTTGGATGCGGATCTGCAAAATGTGCCGGCCGATATCCCGGTCTTGCTGGCGATTTATGCTGAAGGTTACGATCTGGTTAATGGGCGCCGGGCGGATCGGCAAGACAAGTTGGGAAAACGCCTGGCCTCCCGCCTGGGCAATGCCGTGCGCCGGCTGTTCACGCGTGATGGCATGCAGGATACCGGTTGCTCACTGAAGGTGCTGCGGGGCGAGGTCGCCAGAAAGATACCGATGTTCAAGGGGATGCACCGGTTTTTACCCGCCCTGGTGCTTATGCAAGGGGGCAAAGTAAAAGAGGTGCCGGTACGCCATCGCTCCAGGCAGCACGGCAGTTCGAAATACCGCACCTGGGGGCGAGCCTGGAAAGCCTTTTTTGACCTCTTCGCCGTGCGCTGGATGCAGAAGCGTTATGTCTGCCCAACGATCAAGGAAAGCAGTCCGCCAGCGAATTCTTCCACACTAGACGCCAAGTAAAACGGGGTTGACTTATACAAGTCAACCCCGTTCGGTTTTGACCGACTCAGCCCAGGCTGGCAGCGGATGCTTAGCGTCGCGGCCGGCCACCTCTGCGATCATCTCGGCGGTCATCCCGCCCGCCTTCGCGCGGGGGGCGCGGCGGACGAGCCGTATCTTCAGGCTTCCAGGGCGTGCCCTGCGCTTCCAGAAGCACGGCTTTACGGGAGGCGCGAATGCGGTCGCCGTTGATTTCAATGACCTTGACGGTCATTTCCTCGCCCAGGCGGGCGATGTCGCCGGCCTGTTCCACCCGGCCGGTATCCAGCTGGGAGATGTGCACCAGGGCTTCCAGGTTGGGCAGAATTTCCACGATAGCACCGATTTCCAGCACCTTGCGGACCTTGCCCACGTAGTTTTTGCCCAGTTCGGCGCGCTGGTCGTAATAGAGCACCATTTCCTTGGCCCGTTCCATGGCTTCCAGGGTGGGGGCGAAAATGGCCACGCGGCCGGAATCTTCGATATCCACGGAAGCGCCGGTTTCAGCGGTGATCTGCTTGATGTTCTTGCCGCCGGGTCCGATGATCAGGCGGATGATGTCCGGGTTGACCATGACTTCGCAATGCTGCGGCGCGTACTTGGAAAGCTCGCTCCGGGTTTCGGGCAGGGCTTTTTTCATTTCCGCCAGCACATGCAGGCGGGCTTCCCTGGCCTGGAGCATGGCCCGGCTCATCACTTCCGTGGAAATGCCGGTGACCTTGATGTCCATCTGGACGGCGGTAATGCCTTCGGCCGTGCCAGCGATCTTGAAGTCCATGTCGCCCAAGGCGTCTTCGTCACCCAGGATGTCCGTGAGCACCACGAACTCGTCGTCTTCCTTGATCAGGCCCATGGCTATGCCGGCCACGGGCGCGCTGATGGGCACGCCCGCGTCCATGAGCGCGAGGCACCCGCCGCACACGGCGGCCATGCTGGAAGAGCCGTTGGATTCCATGGTTTCCGCCACGATGCGGATGGTGAAGGGGAATTCGCCGTTGGCGGGCAGAATGGGCCGCAGGGCCTTTTCCGCCAGCGCGCCGTGGCCGATTTCGCGGCGGGAGACGCGCACGGGCTTGACTTCGCCCACGCAGTAGGGCGCGAAGTTATAGTGCAGCATGAATTTCTTGGTCACGTCGCCGGTAAGGGAATCCACGCGCTGCTCGTCCGTGGAACTGCCCAGGGTGGCGACCACCAGGGACTTGGTTTCCCCGCGCGCGAACAGGGAGGAGCCGTGCGCCCGGGGCAGCACGGTGGTGTCGATAAGGATGGGCCGCACGGTTTTGCTGTCCCGGCCGTCCAGGCGCACGCCTTTTTCCTTGATGCGGCGGCGCATGAAGGTCTTTTCCAGCTCGCCCAGCACATCCGGCGCGGCGGCCAGGGCGGCCGCGTCATCTTTGTAGGCGGAAGTGGCCAGAAGCTCCATGGCTTTGACTTTGACGGCCTTGCGGGCGTCCTTGCGCTCCATTTTTCCGGGAATGGTCAGGGCCGCTTCCAGGTCCGCCTTGAGGGCGTCGTTCAGGAATTCTTTCAGCGGGCTGTAGTCCGGGCATTCGGCCAGGGCCATCTTTTCCTTGCCCGCCTTGGCGCGCAGTTCTTCCTGGGCCTTGATCAGCGGCTGGATTTGCTGGTGGCCCCAGTTGAGCGCGGCAGTGACCACGTCTTCCGGCAGGAACTTGGCTTCGCCTTCCACCATGACCACGGCGCTGGCGGACGCGGCGAAAATGATGTTCAGGTCGCTGGCTTCCAGTTCCTTGATGGTGGGGTTGAGCACGAATTCGCCGCCCACGCGGCCGATACGGCCCCCGGCCACGGGCTCCGCGTAGGGAATGGAAGAGATGTGCAGCGCGGCGGATGCGCCGGTAAGCGCCAGCACGTCGGATTCGTTTTCCTGGTCCGCGGAAATGACGCTGGCCAGCACCTGCACTTCGTCACGGAAGGCTTTGGGGAAGAGCGGGCGCACCGGCCGGTCGATAAGGCGGGAAACCAGGGTTTCGCGCTCGGAAGGGCGGCCAATTTCGCGGCGGAAGAAGCTGCCGGGAATGCGGCCGGCGGCGTACATGCGCTCGGAATATTCCACGGTGAGCGGGAAAAATCCCTTGTCCATGGCCAGCGGCTGGGAGCAGGCCGTGACCAGCACCACGGTGCCGCCCACCTGAACCCAAACCGCGCCGTCGGCCTGGTTGGCCATGCGCCCCGTTTCCAGAATGAACTCTTTGCCGCCTACCGTTCCGGTGACGCGCGTTGCGGGAAACATACTCATAACTCTGATCCTCTGAAGGGGATTCCGGGAAAAATACCGTGTTGACGGCCCTTTGCCCGGACCCCCCTTGCGTGGTTGCGGCGGGAAAACCCGCCAGTGAAAAAAGCACCAGGGGGCGGGATACAAGTCCCGCCCCCGGTGTACAAAGCCGTGTTACTTGCGCAGACCCAGCTTTTCGATGAGCGCCCGGTAGCGCTGCACATCTGTTTTACGCAGATAGCCAAGCAGGTTCCGGCGCTTGCCCACCAGTTTCAGCAGGCCCTGGCGGGAGTGGAAGTCCTTTTTATGGGACTTGAAATGCTCGGTTAAGTATTCGATGCGGGCCGTGAGCAGGGCCACTTGCACCTCCGGGGAACCGGTATCCCCTTCATGTTTGGCGTGGGCGGTAATAACCGATTTTTTCTGTTCGCCATCCATAACCACAGCGCTATCCTCCAGGTTACGCATACACAAGGTATGCCTAGTTCCACAGTCCCCGCATCACGGCCCAAACCGGTTTCCCGGCAGGGGCGGTCTTTTCGGCCAGCGCCACGGGCAAACCCGTGGGGCCCAGCAAAAAGACCCGCGCGCCCATGTCCAGCGGCGCGCCTTGCTCCACGGCATCGTGGGGCAGCATGGCGCCGTTGCGCACCATGGCTTCCTGTTCCGCGCTCAGGCGCAGACGGGGCCATTCGGGCAAGGCGTCGGTAAGCCGCACGACGCGTCGGGCAAAGCTCTCCGGCCGGGCCAGGACCTCTTCAAGGTCGTGGGCCGCGTCAAGGCCGAAGGGGTGACTGTGCTCCCGGGTCAGTTCCGTCAGAACGGCGCCGCACCCGAATCGAATCCCCAAGCTGTGGGCCAGGGACCGTATATAGGTGCCGGAACCGCATGACACCCGGAAGCGAAAATGCGGGAGCCTGACCCATTCAAGCTCCGCGCGGGAAATATGCACGGTCCTTGTTTTGACCGGCGTTTCAAGCCCCTTGCGGGCCAGGGCGTAGAGGGGTTTGCCCTCGTGCTTGGCCGCGGAATAGGGGGGAACTTCCTGTTCCGTGTCGCCGATAAAGGCGGCAATGGCTTTTTGTAGCATGGCCTGGGTGACAAAGGAAGGGTCGGCGTTACCCGTTACCGCGCCTTCCGCATCCCAGGTGTCCGTGGTCTGGCCCAGCAGCACGGTGGCCGCGTAGACTTTTTCCCCGTCCGCCATAAGGTGCCCGGAAAGCTTGGTGGCCTGGCCCAGCAGCACCAGCAGCACGCCGGAAGCCATGGGGTCCAGCGTGCCCGCGTGCCCTATCTTTTTCTGCCCCAAACGCCGCTTGATGGCGGCGATACAGGCGGCCGAGGTCGGCCCCCTGGGCTTGTCGAGCACCAGGACGCCGTCCTGCTGCGAGGGGATAGGGCTGGCATCATGCATACGGAACTGTTGCTCATACGCTGAAACGCGGGAATCTGTCCAGCTATTTGCCGGGATACGGCGCGGGCGCGGCGATATTTTTTCATGCGGCGCCGTTGGCGCGTCAGTCAGCGGTCAACTGCCAGCGGGCCCAGAGAAAAAGCACGTTGCCGTTGTTGCGGGTGCCGGGGATATAGGTTCCCTGCACGGCGAGCCGCTTGTATTCCAGCCCGGCCAGGGGCAGGATCAAAGGCAGGGGGATATAATCGTATTGCTCGCGGGCGGTAATGGCCATGGTGTAGCCCAGGCCCGCGCGCCAGTCGCCCTTTTCGTCCAGCCGCCAGTTTTTCTGGAAAGCGTAGCCTATGATGGGCTCGAACCTGTTGTGCGAATCCTGAAAGCTCATGGCGTAGAGAAAATGCCGGTCGCCGTCCTCATCCATAAAGGACTTGCCCAGGCCCCCGCCCCAGGGGGTTTCGTTGTAGCGGCGGATGTGGTCGTCATCGTACATCAGGCGGTTGTGCCACATGTAAAACGGCAAATACAGGTCCCAGACCGAGGAATGCCAAACCTGGGACAGACGGCGGCCGAAGCGCGGCAGAATGCCCTCTTCCCGCGGGGCGGCGGGTTCCGGCGGCGTCGCTTCCGGGAACAGGGCGTTTTGCGCCGTTTGCCAGGAATCATCCTGCGCCAGGGCGGGATGCGGCATGCCGCAAGCCAAAAGGATAAGCAAAACTATAAGGCAGAGACGCGACAGCGCGCCGGCAGTGCCGCGCGCCGCCGCAATCGCGCTGTTGCGCGGGCGAAATGGGGTGCGTTTCATACGGGTATTTCCCTCCGCTGCAGGTGGTGCACATGCAAGAGGGCTTTTTTCCGCGCCGGGCATACGCCCATAAGGGAAAAAACGTGTTCTGATGGCGGAACAAGCCTGGTTCTATACCAAGTATAGTTTTTTATGGGAATTTGTGAAGGCGCTTAGAAACAGCACGGAGAATGGTCCGGGAAGTCCCGGAAAACACTCAGCAAGCTTGCAGGGCGAGACACACGGCTTCCAGCACTCGGCGCGCGGCCTCGTGCGGTTCCTGGGGCATGGTGATGCCTGCCGCGCCCCGGTGCCCGCCGCCGCCGAACTGCGCGGCCACGGCCCGCACGTCCACGTCGCCCATGGAGCGCAGGCTGATCTTGCTGCCGCCCTCTTCGCGCAGACGTGCGAACAGCACCACCCGCACGCCTTCCAGACGCCGCAGCCAGGAGGCGTAGTTTTCCAGGTCCGTGGGCAGCGCGTTAAAGCGTTCCAGATGTTCCCCGGTCACCACGCTGACCACCACGCTGCCGCCGCACTCCATGCGCACTTCGCTCATAGCCGCGCCCCAAAGGTGCATGCGGGCTATGGACCAGTTGTTTTCATACTTGGAGGTAAAATCGGCGGGGGAAAGGCCGCTTCGCACGATTTCGGCCGCCAGGGACAGGGCGTGGGCGTTGGTGTTGGAAAAGCTGAATGAGCCGGTGTCTGAAACCAGGGCCAGGTACAGCGCCTCCCCCAGGTCCCCGGCCAGAGGAACGCCCAGGCTGGCCGCCAGTTCCGCCACCATGCCTCCGGTGGCGCAAAAACCGGGATCCACCCAGTTGTGCCGGGCAAAACCGGGGTTGCCCAGGTGGTGGTCTATGCTCAGCGTAAGGCAGGCCGGGGGCGCGCCCGGCGGGAGAGCGCCGTTGCCCGCGCAGGCCGCGCAGTAAGCGGCCATTTCCGGCCCGGCCCGGTGCGCGTCCCCGCAGTCGGCCACCAGGAGGCAGTCCGGGCTCCAGCCGTCCAGGCTGGCAAAAGAGGAAACCAGCGGGGCGGGCAGGGGCAGCCAGGAAAGCTGCGTGGGCGGCTCCGTGACGCAGTACAGCCGCACGTCCTTGCCCAGGGCCAGGGCAAGATGTGCCAGGGCGGCCGTGGAGCCTATGGCGTCGCCGTCCGGGTTTTCATGCGTGGCGATAAGCACGCGGGAAGCGTCGCGCAGGGCCTGAATGAGCGGGGCCGGGGGATGGGAGGAGGTGAAGGTGGACATATCTTGCCAACTAAAGACGTCTTAGTCTGGAGTAATAAATTCCATGTCGCTGTATACCATTTCTTCGTGGCATACGGCTTCCATCATGGACAGGCACTTGGTGAGGCGGCTTTGCAAGTGAGTGCCGTCGTTGCTTACACTGACCACGGTGAGCGAAAGACGGTCCATGTCGTCCTCGCTGCCGGTTTCCGCGATGGACACGTTAAATTTGTTGCGCACCTTCTGCTTGAGGCTGTTGGCCACCCGGCGCTTGTCCTTGAGGGAGGTGTTGCCGTGCAGGCGGTATTCCACGCGCAAAAGCCCCAGCAGCATGGCTTCTCCCGCTCAGGCCGGGGCCAGGCGGCTGGAAAGGCACAGCAGCCCTATGCTCATAAGGCCCAGGCCCGTCACGCAGAAGCAGGCCCCCAACAAGCGCAGACCGGGGTGCAGGCGCCCCCGCAGCACCCCCCCTGCAAGCACGCAGGCCGCGCCCACGGCACCCAGCGCCAGAGGAACCCAAATAGGGGGATACGCGCCGAACAGCGCGCCGAGGCTGTGCATGGTCCGTTCCTTTGCGGGTATCCGCCGTCTCCGGCGCGCAGCGCGCCGGAGACGGACGGGAAGTTCCAGCCGCGCCGTTACAGCGTGGCGGCTTCTTCCACCATTTCAAAGGCTTCTATGACATCGCCGATTTTGATGTCATTGAAGTTTTCCAGCCCGATACCGCATTCGTAGCCCTTGAGCACTTCGCGGGCATCGTCCTTAAAGCGTTTGAGCGAGCTGATCTTGCCCGTGTACACCACCACGCTGTCGCGCAACAGGCGCACCTGGGCGTTGCGCAGGATTTTGCCGTCGGAAACGTGGCTGCCCGCGATGGTGCCCACCTTGGGCACAGTGAAGGTTTCGCGCACTTCCGCCTGGCCGAGGTAGACTTCCTTGGACACGGGCGCGAGCATGCCGGTCATGGCGCTCTTCATCTCTTCCACGAGCTTGTAAATGATGTCGTAGAAGCGGATGTCCACGTTTTCCTGTTCCGCCAGTTCCTTGGCTTTGGGCGTGGGACGCACGTTGAAGCCGATAATGATGGCGCTGGAAGCCGTGGCCAGGAGCACGTCGGATTCGGATACCGCCCCGGCCCCGCCGTGGATGATGTTCAGCCGCACCTTTTCCGTGGAAAGCTTGTGCATGGCTTCGGTAATGGCTTCCAGGGAACCTTGCACGTCGGCCTTGACCACCAGGTTGAGCACCAGGGCTTCCACCGCGTCCGCGGAACGGGCCAGAAAGGTTTCCAGGGTGACCTTGGACTCCTTGGCCAGGGCTTTTTCCCGCTGCTTCATGGCGCGGGTTTCCGCAATGCGGCGCGCGGCCTTTTCGTCGGGGATACAGATAAAGGGTTCCCCGGCTTCGGGTACGCCTTCAAAGCCCTGGACTTCCACGGGTATGGAGGGTCCGGCGCTTTTGACCTTGCGGCCCTGGTCGTCGAACATGGCCCGCACCCGGCCGAAGTGCACGCCGCAGACAAAGGAATCGCCCGGCTTGAGCGTGCCCTGCTGGATGAGCACCGTGCCCAGGGAACCGCGCCCCTTGTCCAGCTTGGCTTCCACAATGTGGCCGCGCGCGGGCTTGTCCGGGTTGGCCTTCAGTTCCAGAATTTCGGCCTGCAGGGCGAGGAGCTCCAGCAGTTCGTCCAGGCCCTGGCGGGTTTTGGCGGAAACGTAGGAGAACACGGTGTCTCCGCCCCATTCTTCCGGCACCAGGCCCTGGTCGGCCAGTTCGCGCTTGACGCGGTCGGGGTTGGCCCCTTCCTTGTCCATTTTGTTCACGGCCACCATGATGGGCACCTTGGCGGCCCTGGCGTGGTTGATGGCTTCGCGGGTCTGTTCCATGACCCCGTCGTCCGCCGCGACAACCAGCACCACGATATCCGTGACTTCCGCGCCACGGGCGCGCATGGCCGTAAAGGCCTCGTGCCCCGGGGTATCCAGGAACACGATTTCGCCTTTCTTGGTTTTGACGTGATAGGCGCCGATGTGCTGGGTAATGCCGCCCGCTTCCCCGGAAACGACGGAGGACTTGCGGATGGCGTCCAGCAGCGATGTCTTGCCGTGGTCGACGTGGCCCATGATGGTGACCACCGGGGGCCGGGTGACCAGGGATTCGGGAGCGTCCTCGATTTGCTCTTCCACAAAGGTTTCTTCGGAAAAGCCCACCTTTTCCACTTCGTATTCGAACTCGGCGGCCACAAGCGTGGCGGTGTCCACGTCCAGGGCGTGGTTGATGGTGGCCATGATGCCGAGACCGAAAAGCACCTTGATGATTTCGTTGACCTTCAGGCCCATCTGGTGGGCCAGGTCCGCCACGCGGATGAATTCGTCCACCCGGATTTTGCGTTTGGCCGCCTTGATGGGTTGGGTCACGGACGTAGCGCGCGCGTCACGAACCTTGCGGCCCTTACCCTTGCGGCTGCGGCCCCAAGAGCCGTCGTCCCCCAGGTCTTCCTTGCGGCGGCGGTTGAAATCCTCCGCTCCGCCAGCGGCAAAGTCTACGGTACGGCGGCCTTTCTGGCGCTTTTTGCGGCTTTGGTCGCTGTCGCTGCCGGGAGCCGGGGCTCCCGGGGTAAAGGGCGGGCGCGGGCCGCCTGCCGGACGGGGACCGCCGGGGCCAGCCGGGCGGGGGCCACCGGGGCCAGCCGGGCGGGGGCCACCGGGGCCTGCCGGACGGGGACCGCCGGGGCCTGCCGGCCGGGGACCACCGGGGCGGGAGTAGCCGCCTTCGCGCTGCGGCCGCGTGGCGTCCGGCCGGGAAATGACCCGGACCTGGGAAGAGGGGGCTTGGCGTTCCGCGCCTTCCTTGTCGCCGTCGAACACGCCGCCTTCATCTTCCCGCTCGGAGCGGGGGGCCAGCACGGGCGCGGAAGAAAGGGCCTGGCCGTCCGCGCCGCGTTCCGGTTCCGCCGAAAGGTTGGGGGAAAGGGCGGCGGGCCGGATAATGCGCACCTGGGCCTTTTCTTGTTTTTCCGGGGCAACGGTTTTTTCCGCCGGAGCCGGCTTTTCAGCGGCCTTTTGGGGCTTGGCTTCCTTTTCCGCCGCTTTCGCGTCCACTGGGGCTCCCGGGGCTTTTTCCTCGGTCACGGGCTTGGCCGTTTCCGGGGGCGTGTCGCCGGGGCGGCGGATAACGCGGGCGGCCTTGGGCTTGGGCGCTTCTTCCGCCTTGACCGGAGCCGGTTTCGCGGCGGCCTTGGGAGCGGGTTCTTGCTCGGGGGTTGCAGCCGGAGCCGGGGCTTCTTCCGGAGCAGCCTGCTCCGGGGCCTTTTCCGGCTCCACCACGCGACGGCGGCGCACGATAACGCCGCTGTTGGTCTCCCTGCGTTCAGGACCGCCGCTGCCCGCGGAAAAACGCGCCTTGACCCGCGCCACCTCTTCAGTGGAGAGGGCGGTCATATGGCTTTTGGCCGCGATATTCAGTTCGCGCAGAGCGCCGAGCACGTCCTTGTTGGTGATGCCCAGCTCAACGGCAAGTTCCTTTACTCTGACCTTTTCCTCAGTCATGCACTAAACCCCTTTGCACTTCCGTACGCTTTTGGCGATAAACTTCTCCCGGCAAACGCCGGACGCGCACACATACACACCGCGTCCCGGAAGAACCTGGCGCGGGTCGGCAAGGGGCGGCGCGCTCCCTTGCCTGGTAATGAAGCGCTCTAGTTCCGCTTTGGGCTGGCGCTTCCTGCAAATGGCGCACATCCGGATGGGGATGTGCCGTTCTTTTTCCGCGTCCGTCACTCAGCGCCCGTGACTTTTTCGGCTTTGGCGGCCTCTTCGGGCTCGGATGCCTCTTCAGGCTTGGCGTCGGCTTCCTGGGGCGCTTCTTCAGCGGGCGTGTCCGCCAGGAAGGTGATGGCCGTGCGCAGGTCCACTATTTTTTCCGGGGTCAGCCCGGCCACGGCCAGAAGCGCCGCGTCGTCCGCCTCGCGGATGGAAGCCACGGTGGTAAAGCCCGCGTCAAGGAAGGCTTCCGGCGAGAGTTCCGCCACGCTGGCCAACTGCTCCAGGCCCTGGCCTATGGAATTGACTTCCTGGTAGCGGGTTTCGGTGTAAATATCGATTTTCCAGCCTAGAAGCTTGGCGGCCAGCTTGACGTTCTGGCCCTTGCGGCCGATGGCGTTGGTCAGCTGGTCGTCCGGCACGATGACTTCCAGCAGGTTCTCTTCCTCGTCCACGATGATGCGGGTGAGCACGGCCGGGGACAGGGCGTTGCGGGCGTAGGTGGCCACGTCCGCGCTCCAGACCACGATATCGATGCGCTCGCCGCGCAGTTCCTGCACGATGTTCTGGATGCGGGAGCCGCGAATGCCCACGCAAGCGCCCACCGGGTCCACGTCGCGGTCGCGGGAGAGTACGGCCACTTTGGCCCGGCTGCCCGGGTCGCGGGCGACGCCCATGATCTGCACGGTGGAATCGTCCACTTCCGGCACTTCGCGGCGGAACAAGGCGGCCATGTAGTCGCGGTGGGAGCGGGAAACAATGAGCTGCGGGCCGCGCCCTTCCTTTTTCACGTCAATAAGAATGGCCTGCACCCGGTCGCCGCGCTTGTAGTGTTCGCGCGGGATCTGTTCTTCTTTGGGCAGCAGGGCTTCCGTGCGGCCCAGGTTGATGACCCAGCCGGACTTGTCGCGGCGCTGGATAATGCCGGAAATGATTTCGTTTTTCCGGTCCTTGTATTCTTCGTAGATAATTTCCTGCTCGGCGTCGCGCATGCGCTGGATAATGACCTGCTTGGCGGACTGGGCGGCTATGCGGCCCAGGTCTTCCACCTTGAGCCGGAACCCCATTTCGTCGTCAAGCTGCACGTTGGGGTCGTGCTTCTGGGCTTCCGCCAGGGTGATCTGGCTGGAAGGGTCATCCACTTTCTTGACCACGATCTTGAACTGGTAGACGTCGATCTCGCCCGTTTCCTCGTTAAAGGAGACTTCCACATCAATGGCGTCGCCAAATTTGCGAAGAACGGAAGTGCGGACCGCCTCTTCCAGGGTGTCGACCAGCATGCCCCGGTCGAGGCCCTTGTCCTTGCTGATCTGGTCAATGGCTTTTTTCAGCTCCATACTCATGCGGTTATCCTCCGGGGTCATCACTCGGACGGGGATTCGGTCGCTTCCGGGTCCCGCCGGGTCTGCGATGCCCGGGTCTGCGGTTTCTGAGGACGGCTTTTCTTGCCCTTGGCGGGGGCTTCCGGCTCGGGAACAAATTCTATCAGCCGTATCTTGCGCGCGTCGCCCCACATAAAGGCGACAGGGGGCGCGCTGTCGGCTCCCGGCGGCGCATCAAAGGGGGCCAGCGTAATGCAATCCCCTTCCAGGGCGCTGAATTCCCCCACAAATTTTCTGCGGCCGGGATAGGCGGCCACGGGTTCGAACAGCGTCACTTCCAGCACCTTACCCACGTAGGGGAGCAACTGGTCCGCCCGGAAAAAGACCCGCTCAAGGCCCGGGGAGGAGACTTCCAGCACGTAGGCGCCGGGTACGCAGTCTTCCACGTCCAGGGTCAGCCCGATAAGGCGGGAGAGTTCCGCGCACTGGTCTATGGTAATGCCTTCCGGCCCTTCCGCGTACACGCGCACCAGGCTTTTGCCGCCGAAAGCCAGCTCCAGCCCCCAGAGCGAGACGCCCAGGGATTCGGCCAGCGGGCTGATGAGCCGGGTGAGGGTTTCAGGCAGGGATGACGCGTTCATATGCTTGTCTCGCGGGCGCCGTCCGTTGGGTTTGCCGGAACGAAGCGCCAAAAAAAGGGGAGGCCCTCAGGCCACCCCGAAGGGGCCTTGCGGCCTCCAGGATGTGGGAAAACAGGCTCGCATGCCTCGCCGGAACGGCGTTTCACGCGCTGGGCCTTAGGTTTTCCCTCTGATAGGCGGCTATGTACTGCCGACTTTTGCTTATGTCAAGAGAAAACGCGCACTGGACAAGCGCTTTTTGTTTTTTCCCCCGCCTTTTCAATCCCGCCTTTGTTTTTCAACGGCGAGCACTTGGCCCGCAAGTTGCAAGAGAGCCTGCCGAGAGGGGTAAAGTCCGGGGAAAACACCTGCCCGGGCTTACAGGAGGAACCATGCAAAATGCTATGTACAGCGCGCTTTTCGGCGCACTCAGCAACGAGCACCGGCTCAACAGCATCGCCAATAATTTGGCGAACGTGAATACCACCGGCTATAAACGGGACATGCTGGCTTTCCGGGACACCTTTGTGATGTACGCCAACGACGTGATCATGGAGGCCAAAGACAGTATCCGCGCCAAAGAGATGTTCCCGGACCCCGTGCATATTGCCCGGCCCCGCATTGCGGTGGCCCAGACGGATTTTCAGCAGGGCGGGCTTAAGGTAACGGGCGCGCCTTTTGACGTGGGCATAAGCGGTTCAGGCTTTTTCAAGCTGGAGACGCCGGACGGCATTTTCTACACCCGCAACGGGCATTTCCGCCTGACGGCCGAAGGCACCCTCATTTCCGAGCAGGGCTGGCCCGTCATGAGCGAGGGCGGCAACATCAACGTGCCCGCCGGGTACAAGAACATCAACATAGCGGAAGACGGCCGCCTGTTCGCGGACGGCACCCTGATAGGTCAGATAGCCCTGGTGGACGTGGAAGACCCCAACGCCCTGGAAAAACTGGGCGGCAACCTTTACCGCGCCCGCCCCGGCGCCGGCGCGGTGGCCGAGCAGGAAGTGACGGAACGCAGCTGGATGGCCCAGGGTTTCCTGGAAGCCGCCAACGTGGACGCCGTGTACGAGATGGTGAACATGATTGAGGCCCAGCGCCAGTTCGAAGCCTACCAGAAAGTGATGCAGACCAGCGACACCATTGACCGGGAAGCGACCACTAAAGTCGGCCGGGGCAGGGCTTAACCAGCAACACGCGCTCTACTGAGCGAGGAGGATACGGAATATGATGCGTTCCCTTTGGACCGGGGCCACGGGCATGGTGGCCCAGCAGCTCAACATCGACGTCATTTCGCACAACCTGGCCAACGTGAACACCATCGGCTTCAAGAAAAGCCGGGCCGAGTTCGAAGACCTGATGTACCAGAACCACAAAATAGCCGGGGCCATTACCGGTACGGCCGGGGACCAGCGTATCCCCACCGGCATCCAGGTCGGCCTTGGCGTGCGCCCCACCACGGTGCACAAGTTCTTTTCTCAGGGCGACTATCAGAACACCAGCAACCCCCTGGACCTGGCCATTGAAGGCGACGGGTTTTTCCAGGTGGAAGTGAACGGCGAGCAGGTCTACACCCGCGCCGGCGCTTTCAAGCTCAACCAGGACGGCGTGGTGGTGACGGCCAACGGCTACATACTCCAGCCGCAGATCACCGTGCCCACGGAAACGAAAAACATCGTGGTGACGGAAAACGGACACTTCTCCGCCCTGGATTCCACAGGCCAGGAAATCGCCTCCGGCGACATCCCGCTGTACACCTTCATCAACCCGGCCGGTCTGGAAGCGCGGGGCCGCAACCTGTACATGCCCTCGGAAGCTTCCGGCGACGCGCAGGAAGGCGTGCCCGGCGAGCAGAACGTGGGCACCATTGCCCAGGGCTTTCTGGAAATGTCCAACGTGGAAGTGGTGGACGAAATGGTGAACATGATCGTGGGCCAGCGGGCCTATGAAATGAACTCCAAGTCCATCCAGACTTCCGACCAGATGCTGCAGACCGCTGTGCAGCTCAAACGTTAACGACGGATAGCCTTTAGTTTCAGGGGAGGAGGGAAACATGCAACTCGCGCCGCAACAAAAATCCGCTTGCCGGGGCGTGCTGGAACGCGCGCTGCTGGTGCTTTTTCTGGTTCTGGCTTCAGGCACGGCCTGGGCCGCGGACCTGGACGGCAACTGGCGTCTGAAAATCAAGGATGTGGCCGTGGTGGCCGGTCCCAGCGTGAAGCTGGGCGAAATAGCCGAGCCCGTGGGCCCTGTGCCCCCGGATACCTGGAAAAAGCTCGCCGCCACGGAACTGTGGCCTTCCCCGCCGGAGGGCCGCCCCATGAGCATGGCCAGGGCCCGCGTGCAGCAGGGTATGGCCGCCTACCTCGGGGAACTTTCCTCGCTGTGCGTGTATCCGGCCACCCTGACCCTGCAGCGCGGCGGACTGGTGCTGGGCGAAGACGCCCTGCGTTCCGTGGTCGTCAAGGCTTTGACGCCCCACTTGGGCGCGCTGCCCGGCGAAAGCTCCATGCAGGATTTCCGCCTGCCCCAGCACATTTTTCTCAGCCATGCCGGGCAGCAGGTGGACCTGGAAGGCCCGCTGGCGCTGTACCCCGGCCGCGTGTCCCTACGCCTGGCCGTGAAAGACCTGGACGGCAGCGTGGTGCGCCGCCTTACCGGCTCGGTGTTCGTGGATTCCTGGGTGGAAGTGCCCTGCGCGTCCTCCCCCCTGAACCGGGACGAGACCCTGGGGCCGGAACGGGTGACCTTTGTGCGCAAAAATCTGGCCCACCTGAAAGGCGAACCCTGGAACGGCCGGGGCGGCCCCTGGCGCGTGATGCGGCCCATAGGCGGCGGGCAGCCCATTTTGCAGACGGACCTTTCCGTGGTGCCTATGGTCAAAAAAGGGTCCACCATCACCATGCTGTATGAAACGGGCAACCTGCGGCTTACCGCCGCGGGAGAAGCGCTTTCCGACGGAGCTTCGGGTGAAAGCATAGTGGTCCGCAACTTGCATAGCAAGAAACAAACCCGTGCCGTGGTGCGCGACGCCCTGACGGTGGTCGTACGCTGACACGGAATTTGCCCGCCCGCGGGCCTGGAGAATACGACATGAAGCGGAAGATGAGCATACAAAAAACAGGAAGAACAGCGGCCGTTCTGATGGCGGGCCTGATGCTGGCGGGGTGCAACGGCGCTTCCAGCCAGCCCACGCCCATGCCCCCCATGGTGCCGCCCCAGGCTTACACGGAGCCGGAATCTCGCTATGCCAACCCCGGTTCCCTGTACAGCGATTCCGCCTCGTCCAACTATCTGTTCGCGGACAACCGGGCCCGGAACGTGGGCGATATCGTGCTGGTGAAGATCGTGGAAACCGCCAAGGCCAAGAACAAGGCCGACACCACGGCGGAACGCAAAGCCGAGAACGACATAAGCGTGAGCGCCGCGTTCGGCATAAAGAGCATAGCCGGCGGCAAGGTCGGGGCTACGCCCATGCTGTCCTCCACCACTAATACCAAAAATGACGCCACCGGCGAAACCAAGCGTGAAAACTATGTCACCGCCACCATAGGCGTGCGCGTGGTGCAGATCATGCCCAATGGGGTCATGCAGGTGGCCGGAGCCCGGGAAATACGGGTCAACGACGAAACCCAGTACATGGTGGTGCAGGGTCTGATCCGCTCCAGCGACGTGGGCGCGGACAACTCCATACTCTCCACCCAGATGGCGGACTCCAAGATCGACTACTACGGCAAGGGCACCCTTGCGGATAAGCAAAAGTCCGGCTGGCTCACCCGCCTTCTGGACAATGCCTGGCCTTTTTAAGCGCCTGGCCTGTCGAAGTATACCGTGTTGCGTAGTGAGGTTGTTATGAGCTTCTTTTCCACAACTCCCTTTGTCCGCCAGTGGCGCAGGATAGGCTTCATCCTCGGGGCGCTGCTTCTCGGCCTGCTGCTGGCTTCTCCGGCCCATGCCGTGCGCATCAAGGATATCGCCTCCTTCAGCGGCGTGCGTGACAACCAGCTGGTGGGCTACGGCCTGGTGGTGGGGCTTTCCGGCACCGGAGACAAAAAGGACTCCACCTTCACCATGCGCTCCATGGTCAGCATGCTGGAAAAAATGGGCGTGGCCGTGGACCAGAAGCTGATGAAGCCCAAGAACGTGGCCGCCGTCATGGTTACGGCCCGCATGCCGGTTTCTTCCAAGCCCGGCGCGCGCATGGATATCACCGTCTCCTCCATAGGCGACAGCACCAGCCTGCTGGGCGGGGTGCTGCTGCAAACGCCTCTCAAGGGCGTGGACGGCAAGGTCTATGCCCTGGGCCAGGGCGCTCTGGCCATCGGCGGGTACAGCGTTACCGGCACGGCGGCCCAGGCCACGAAAAACGTGACCACCGTGGGCATGATCCCCGGCGGGGCCATTGTGGAACGGGCGGTGCCCTTTGAGTTCAACGCTCAGGACAAGCTGACCCTGGCCATGCACGCCGCGGACTTTTCCACCACCAACCAGGTGGTGGAGCGCCTGAACCAGGCCCTGGGGGGCAATTTTGCGCGGGCTGTGGACATTTCCACTGTGGAACTGAACATCCCCAACGATTTTCGCGGCAACATGGTGCCGCTCATGGCTTCCCTGGAAAACATGGAAATCACCCCGGATTCCGCCGCGCGCATCGTGGTGGACGAAAAGACCGGCACTGTGGTGCTTGGCCGGGACGTGCGCATTTCCCGCGTGGCCGTCGCGCACGGCAATCTCCAGGTGGTGGTGCAGGAAGGCATGGATGTTTCCCAGCCCGGCCCCTTCAGCAGCGGTACCACCGTGGCCACCCCGCGCACGGACATCAACGCCCGCGAAGAGCAGCGCAACCTGAATATCGTGGAAGGCGCGACCCTGCAGGAACTGGTGGACGGTCTCAACTCTCTGGGCGCCACGCCCCGCGACCTGATCTCCATACTCCGGGCCCTGAAAACGGCCGGAGCCCTGCATGCCACGCTGGAGGTAATGTAAATGACCACCGCGCCCGTCGACCCGCGCCTGGCCATGGAAGCGGCCAGCACCCAGGAACTGGCCCAGCGCAAGCTGGCCATGGACAACCTGCGCCACCGCCTGGGCGACACCCGCACCAAAGAAGAAAAGCTGCGCGAATCTTGCGAAGGGTTCGAGAGCATCTTCGTGCAGAAGATGTGGGAACAGATGCGCAAGAACGTCAAGAAAGAAGGCTACCTGCACAGCAAGGACGAGGAATTCTACCAGTCCATGTTCGACCAGGAGCTGGCCAAAAAAATGACGTCCGCCGGCGGTATAGGCCTGGCGGACATGCTGGAGCAGCAGCTTACCCAGCGCCTGAACCATTCCAGCAAACATACCTCGGGTGGGGCGCGGGTTCCCGCAAAAGGTGAAGCCGCCGCTCCGAAAATGAATGCGGAAGAGCTTTACAGCCCCGTGGAAGAAGCCCCGGAAGAACCGGCCACCAACCCGGAAGTGCTCAAGGCGCTTTCCGAGCTGAAGCGGGAGCAGGAACAGGACGCGGGAACCATGGACCCATCCCAAATGAAACCCGCGCAGTCGCTTGCGGCGACCATGCCCGCCCTGCAGCCGAGCGTTCAGGCGGCGCCTGAGCGCGTCGCGCCGCCCCCGGCCATGCCCGCCAAAGTGCTGGCTCCGGGCAAGGCGCGGCCCGTGCGGCGTTCCGTTTCCAAGGCAGGCGGCGGCCCCGGTGCGGGCAGACAGTCGGCGGCGGTTTCCTCCGCCCCCGCTCCTTCCTCGGCCTTTGCGCCCCCGCGCTCCGCCGCCATGCAGAGCCCGCAGGCGTCTCCCGCCGGTCAAGCTGGCCAGGCTGGCCAGGCCACCGGACAAACCGGGCAGACGACCGGGCCGACCACCGGGCAAGCCGGGCCGGGCAGTGTCAGCAACGGCTACGGCTGGAGCCATGACCAGGTTTCCGGCGAAAAGCGTTGGCACAGCGGCGTGGATATTGCCGCCGGGGAAGGGCAGGCCGTGGCCGCCCTGCAGGCCGGAACGGTCATTTTTGCCGGGGAGCAAGACGGATACGGGCACCTGACGGTGCTGGAACATGCGGACGGCACGCGCGGCTATTACGGCAACGCCAGGGCCGAAGGGGTCAACGTGGGCGACGCTGTGGATACTGGCGCAAAAATTGCAATAGTCGCCATGCGGAGCGCTAAAACCACGGACGCCTCCGAGGCGCATCTGCACTTTGAATTGCGGCGCGGCGAACTGGCCGTCAACCCTGAAAGGGCTGTGGAAGCCGCTTTGAGCGGGTTCAGGGCTGAAACGGGCCTGGCCTGAAAAAGGGCCGGAGCAAGCGATAAAAATTTTCCGGGCGGATAAAGTTGCCGCCACAGAGACGACGAACGCGGGGAGCACACCATGTTTACGCAACTTCATGGCAACCTTGTCCGGCAGTGGAAAGGCCTTGAGCTTCTGGAATCCCTTCTGGAAGAGGAGTTCGGCCTTTTGCGCGCGAGAGACACCGAAGCTGTCAGCTCGCTGGAGTTTTCCATCCATGAGCTGCTGCGCCAGCTGGCCGTGGAGCGCATGGAAGTGAAAAACGCCATGCAGGGCACCAAACTGGCGGAATACGCGGACCTGCTCCCGGAAGAAGAAGGCGGCGAAGTGCGCCGGCTTATCGCCGCCATAGACAACGCGGAACAGCGTTGCGCGCGCATGGCCTCCCACAACGCGGAACTTTCCCTGGCCCTGCTTGACCAAAGCCACGCCCTGCTCACGCACCTGCACGACGCCGTGGTGCCCAAGCAGCAGAACGTTTACAGCGCCAAAGGGCAGTTCAAGGAACCGCGCCTGGGCGCGTCCTTGCTCAGCGGGAGGCTCTAATGGCCAGCAGCATCAACGCCATTCTCAATATCGGCGCGGGGGCGCTTTTTGCCAACCAGGCCGCTATCCAGACCACGGGCAACAACATCGCCAACGTGAATACCGAAGGGTATTCGCGTCAGAAGGTGCGCTTTGAGGAGTATCCTTCCCTGGACTACAGCCCCGGCCAAATGGGCCAGGGTGTGCGGGCGGCGGAAGTGTACCGCATGTTCGACCGCTTTGTGGAAAAGGCTTACCTGAACAAGGCTTCCCAGGCGGATCGCTGGGAGACGCAGACCAACTTGCTGCAAAGCGTGGAATCGTTGTTCAACGAGTCCAACTCCCCGGGTATCGCTTCCGCCATGCAAAAGTTTTTTGATGCCTGGAACGACGTGTACAAGAACCCCGCCAGCTCTTCCAGCAGGGAAGCGCTGCTTTCTTACGCCACCACGCTGGCCGGCTTTGTCCGCGAGACGGACGCCGCCATGCAGTACATGCAGAGCCAGATGGACACGATGATCACCCAGGATGTGGGCAAGGCCAACACCCTGATGAAGGAGATCGCGTCCCTCAACCTGCAGATTAACGCCCACAGCATTCCCGGGTCCAACAATCCCAACACCCTCATGGACCAGCGCGACCTCAAGGTGCGCGAACTGGCCACGCTGATCGACATCGACGTCATCGACCGGGGGGAAGGGCACTACACCATCACCACCGCCGGGGGCAAGCCCCTGGTGGAAGAAGGCGTGGCTTACTCCCTGTTTTACTCCGGGGCGGCGTCGTTCAAGGACCTCAAGCCCGGCTCCGCTTTTGACGGCGACCTGGGCTTTGTCGGCAACGACGAATACGAGTATACCCTGGAAGTGGTGACCGGCGGCGACGTGAACGATACCGGAATGGTACCGGCCCCGGCGGGCACGGCCATGTTCCGGGTCTCCCTGGACGGCGGCAAGAGCTGGCTGAAGGACGACAACGGGAACGATATGCTCTTCCCGGCCAACAGCGAGGACACCCAGGTTCAGGTCAAGGATCTGCAGATCTATTTCTCCGGCGCCACCCAGCCCATGGCGGCCGGCGACAAGTTCACCATCGTGCCCAAGTCCGGGCTGTACTGGGTGTCCCCCACCATAGGCGTGGACGTGACCAAATCCAGGGACCCCATCCAGTGGCTTGCCACCTCCGCCAACGGCCTGGAAAACATCACCCCCCAGACCGCCGCCGACGGCACGGAAAACTCGCGCCGGGTCACGGGCGGGAGCATCGGCGCGTACTTTGATTTCCGCGACAACCAGCTCGGCCAGTACCGGGAACGCCTGGACGCCTTTGCCCAGGCCTTGACCTGGGAAGTGAACCGTATCCACAGCCAGGGCGTGGGCCTGGAAAAGCTTGATTACGCGCTGGGCACCTACAAGGTGCAAAACACCACCGTGCCGCTGGGCAGCGGCAGTTCGGGTCTTGTCTGGGCGGACCGGCTTCAGGCGGGCAACATCACCATCGCCATGTACGACAAGACCACGGGCGACCCGGTGCTGAAAACCGACGGCACCCAGGCGATGCTGGACGTCAACTTCGACCCGGCCGTGGACAGCCTGGACGACCTGGTGACCCGGATCAACGGCACGCTGGATTCCGAAGGCAACCAGATGCTGACGGCCAGCATTGTGGACGGGCGGCTGCAGGTTGCCTCCACCGACCCCACAAGAAGCTTCGCCTTTGCCGCGGATACTTCCGGCCTGCTGGCGGGCCTGGGCATCAACACCTTTTTTGACGGCGAGCACGCCAGCAAAATGGCCGTGCGCGACGACGTGCGGAACAACACCAACCTGATCAACGCGGGCCGCGTGAACGGCGGGGCGGAAGCCAACAGCGGCGACAACATCACCGCGTTGGAAATGGCCCAGTTGGCCAACAAGGCCATAAAAATAGGCACCGCCACCCAAAAAGCCACTTCCCAGACCCTGGTGGGCTATTACGCCACCATCGTCAGCAAGGTGGGCGGCGACACGGCCGCGGCCAAGTACAACACCGCCCTGTACGGGGCCATGGCCCAGGACCTGAGCGACCGCCAGGACGAAAGTTCCGGGGTCAACCTGGACGAGGAAATGACCAACCTGGTGAAGTTCCAGAACTCTTACAAGGCGGCGGCCAAGCTGATCACCACGGCCGACCAGATGCTGCAGACCCTGCTTTCGCTCAAGCAATAAGGGCGGAGGAAGATACCATGAGCATACGCATATCCCAGCGCCAGATGTACTCCTCGTTCATCGGCAACATGAACAACAGCCTGGCCGCCCTTATGGAATCCAACCTCCAGGGCGCCACGGAAAAGCAGATCAACCGGCCTTCCGACGACCCGGCGGGCGCGGCCCGGGTGCTGATGTTTCGTCAGTCCCTGGACAATATCACCCAGTACAAAAAGAACGTGCAGACGGCCGACGGCTGGCTGAGCGAAGCGGACAGCACCCTTATTCAGGTGCAGGAAGTGCTCGCCCTGATCAAGGAAAAGGTGGAGGAAGCCAGCAACGGCACCATGACGGCGGAAAACCGCGAGCAGATCAGCTACGACCTGCGCGAGCAGCTCGCCAAGCTCCTGGGGCTTGCCAACACGGAATTTGACGGCCAGCACATTTTTGCCGGCCACAAGACCGGGCAGGCCGCCTATGTGGAAGTGCTGGGCGCCACCTGCAACGACCCCAACTTCAAAGACGCGCAGTACATCGTTTCCGGCGGGGCCAGCTACACCACGCTGTTCCAGTTCACTTCCGACGGCAACACGGACACCGCGGGCCTGACGTATCGCTACAGCCAGGACGGGGGAACAACCTGGCAAACCGGGACTTCCACCCTGGACGCATACGGCAACACAATAGTTTCCGGCGGCGGCGTGCAGGTGACCCTGCCCGCGGGCCGCACCGTGACGGCGGTGGATACCGACAACGCCAACGAAGGCTACAACTACGGCGCCGGCCCGGACAACGGCACCTGGCTTTACGTGCGTCCGACGGCCCAGTATGTGGGCGACGACAACGGCGTGCAGGTGAACCGGGTCAGCCCGGTGCAGCCCTACGGTTCCACGGCCACGGCCACGGGGACAGGCTATTTCACCCGCGACGTGGCGGTGCGCATAGACGACGCCACCGGCCCGCCCATGAAATATTCCTACAGCCTGGACGACGGCAGCAACTGGACCCAGGTCACGGCCCCCCCAGGCACGACCAAGCTGCCCATTCCCGGCGGCTTTCTGAACGTAACCGGCACACTGGCCGACGGCGACCAGTTCAACGTGCACCCGCGCCGGGCGGACATCAACTTTGAAGTTTCGCCGGGCGAAACCATTACCGTGAACCTGGTGGGCAAGGACGTGTTCGGCGGCCTGTTTCAGGACCCCATGGGCATTGCCAGTCTGCAGGATCCGACCACTTTCGATCCCTTTTTCGCTTCCGCCCAGCCCGTGGACAGCAAAAACGGCGGCAACGTCTTTGAAGTGGTGGGCCGGGCCATCATGTACGCGGAAACCAACAGCCAGCACGGCATGCAAAAGGCCCTGGACGAACTGACCGCCTGCATGAACGTGGTGCTGACCCAGGTCGCCAAAGTGGGCGGCCGGGAAGACAGGCTGGGAGTGGTCTATTCCACCCTGACCATGCGGGAGCTTGACGAAAGCGACGCGTTGAGCAAAATAGAAGACGTGGACGTGACCGCGCTGATGACCAAACTGGCCCAGCAGCAGCTGGCCTACAACACGGTGCTCAAATCCTCGTCCATGATCATGCAGATGAGCCTGATGAACTTTATCTAACCCGCAGCAACCTTTCAGGACCCCCCTTTATGCTCATCCTGACGCGTAAATCCGGCGAAAGCCTGTATCTGGGCGATGATATCAAGATCACCGTCTTCAGCGTGCAGGGCAAGCAGGTCAAGCTGGGCCTTGAAGTGCCCGGCGACATGGTCGTGTACAGGGAGGAGGTGTACCTGCGTATCAAGGAAGAGAACAGGCAGGCCCTGCAAATCAGCAACAACGACTTACTGGCGGCGACCCGGTTATGGCAGAGCACAGCGAAAGAGAAATAGACACCCGCCTGGGGCGGCAGGTGGTGCGCATGGACAAGGTTATCCACTTTCCGCGCGGCATCATCGGCTTTGAGGAAAAGAAAGAGTTCACCCTGCTGCAGATACGGCCGGATGTGCCCTTTCTGGTGCTGCAAAGCCTGGATGAACCCACTCTGGGCCTTATGGTGGCGGACCCTTACGGTTTTGTGCCCGACTACAAAGTGCGGGTGAGCGATGCCGAGCAGAAGCTGCTGGGCATAGACAGCCGGGAACAGGTGGCGGTGCTGGTCACCGTGTCCATTCCACCCGGCAAGCCGGAAGAGACCGTGCTCAGCCTGAGCGGCCCCATTCTGATCAACCACGAAGCCCGTCTGGGCCTGCAGGTGCCGCAAGTGGACGGCAACGGGCCCGGCAAGCTCACCGTGCGGCTGAGCGACATGCAGCCCGTGAGACCGACAGGCCAGCAGGCACCTTAAGAAAAAGGCTAAACGCCGCGGGGCGGGGCCCCACCCCC
>JAVBNC010000136.1:0-11028 GCA_031551765.1 Desulfovibrionaceae bacterium | reverse complement strand
GTGTGCTTGTAAAGAATGCCGGTGTAAGGGGAAAACCTTTCTTGCATGTAAGGTTTTCCCCTTCCCCCGGACCCCCATCCCCTTTCCAAAGAACTTTGACGAGGTAAAAAAAGTACGGCTCTTCGTTGATGAAACGAGGAGCCGTTTTGGTTTGTTTGGCCCTTTTCAGCCAGCCAAGTCCGCACCCGCCAGTATGTGAGCGCCGCAGGCGCGAGCGGAACGGCAGATGCGCACCATTTTCTTAGCCATCCTGTATGGGGTCCAGGGGCGCCAGCCCTTGGCGGGTGCAGGGCAGAGCCCTGCTCTCACTCTTAGATGGCTTCGACAAAATCAAGACGCAGCACAGCCCCAAAGAAAAACTCGTTCCAGGGCGAATCCGGGGGCGTGGCCCACTGGCGTTCCAGGGAAAAGCCGGGATGGCGGGCGAGAAAGGCGGCGACGCGCTCTTCGTTTTCCAGGGGCGTGAGGGTGCAGGTGAGGTAGACGATGCGGCCGCCGGGCATCAGGCGGGTGACGGCCGCGTCCAGAATGCGGTCCTGGGTGCGCGCGAGCTGGAGCATGTCCGCTTCAGCGCGGCGCAGGCGTATTTCCGGCCGCCGGGCCAGGGTGCCCAGACCGGTGCAGGGCACGTCCGCGAGAATGGTGGCAAAGGGGCCGCCGAAATCCGCGTCCGGGTCCGTGGCGTCCCCTTCTTGCGACGTGATGGCGGGCAGGTCCAACCGGGCAAGCTCGCCGGACAGGGCCCCCACGCGGGACGCGGAGGTGTCGGAAGCCAGGGTCACGGAAAGGCCCTGCTCCAAAAGCAGGGCGGTTTTGCCGCCGCGACCGGCGCAGCAGTCCCAGATGGGGCCCTGCCAGGTGGCGGGTCCCAGGGCGGCCAGGGCTTCCTGCACTCCGGCGGATTGCAGGGAGAGCTTGCCTTCCCGCTCCAGGGCTTTGGCCTCGTAGGGCAGACCCTGGGGAAAGGCAACGCCTTGGGCGCCCGCCGCCAGACCGTGCGCGTTGTGCATCAGGGTGCGGCGCAGTTCCTCGGCTCCGGGCCTGGAGGCGTTGACGCGCACGGCCGCCGGGGCCTGGGCCGAGGCGGAACGCAGATAGGCGGCGGCCTGTTCTTCCGTGTAGCGGCTGCGCCACAGGCGCACGACCCAGGGCGGCAGGGAGTGGAACAGGGCGAGACGCTCGTCTTCGTCCGGGACGGCGTCGTGGAAGGCCGGGTCCTGATAGGCGTCCAACTGGCGCTGAAAGGCCCGCAGCACACCGTTGCCGACCTTGGAAAGACCCTGCCCGAAGCGGTTGCGGATGCGGGTGACGGCCCAGTCCACGCTGGCGTAGCCGGGCACGCGGTCCAGATGGGCCAGCTCGTAGGCCGCCAGGCCCAGGATGAGGCGCATTTCCCCGGGCAGCTTGTCCGGGTCGCGCAGCAGTTTGTTCACGGCCCAGGTCAGGCGGATGGAGCGGCGCAGATAGCCGTACACCAGTTCCGTGCACAGGTTCTTGTCGCTGGGCACCAGGGAGGATTCGCGCAGGGCTTCGTCCAGCGCGGCCTGGGAGTTTTCCTGGCCGTGCAGCACCCGGTCCAGGATGCGCAGGGCGGCGGCGCGGGGGTCGTGCCCGGCCCGTTTGGCCGTGCCGCGCTGTATGGCGTTGTTTTTGGGCATAAGGGTCAGGAATCCTGTAAAAAACGGCGTAAAACGGCGTGGAGTTCGTCCGTGTCCAGGGGTTTGCCGATATGGGCGTCCATGCCCGCCGCCAGGCATTTTTCAATATCCTCGCGGAAGACGTTGGCGGTCATGGCCACGATGGGGATGGTCCGGGCGCGGGGCAACGGCAGGGCGCGGATACGGCGGGAAGCTTCGTACCCGTCCACTTCCGGCATGTGGATATCCATAAAAATCAAACTGTACAACCCGGAATTTTGCTGGAACATGTCCACGGCTTCCCGCCCGTCCGCCGCGCAGTGAATGGCCAGCCCGCTTTCTTCCAGCAGAGCGAGGGCTATTTCGCGGTTGATTTCGTTGTCCTCGGCCAGCAGGATGGTCTTACCCGGGAAACGGGGAACTTCTTGAGTCTGGGCTATTTCCGCGCCGGAGCCCGTTACGGCGCGGCCCAGGGCTTTGTTGATGCCTTCCGCGAGTTGGGCCAGGAAAATGGGTTTCTGAATAAAGTGCATAATGCCCGCTGCCTTGGCCTCTTTTTCAATATCACTCCAGGCGGCCACGGAAACCATGATGATGACCGAGTTGACGTCGGCCATGCCCCGGATATGCCGGGAAAGCTCTATGCCGTCCATGCCCGGCATCATCCAGTCCACCAGGATGAGGTCGTAGGGCTTTTCGCCCGCGTTTTTGATCAGCTCCAGGGCCTCTTCGCCGCCGGAAGCCACTTCGCAGGGCACGTGCAAGAGTTCCATGGCGTGCAGCATGTATTCCCTGGCTTCCGGCGCGTCGTCCACGGCCAGCACGCGCAGACTTTCCGGCCGGATATCCCGCGCCAGGCGCACCGGGGCGTCGTCCTTGCCGCGCTGGGCCTTGAGGGTGAAATGGAACGTGGCCCCCCGGCCCAGTTCGGATTCCACCCAGATTTCGCCGCCCATCAGCTCCACCAGCTTTTTGCAGATGGCCAGGCCCAGGCCCGTGCCGCCGAAACGCCGGGCAATGCCGCCGTCCGCCTGCTCAAAAGAACGGAACAGGCGTTCCTGCTGCTCCGCAGAAATACCTATGCCGGTGTCGCGCACGGCCAGGTGCAGGGTGCACAGGCCGTTTTCCTCCGCGCTTTTGCGCACGGTCAGCGTCAGCGTGCCCTGTTCCGGCGTAAACTTGGTGGCGTTGGACAACAGGTTGGTGATGACCTGGCTGAGCCGCTGTTCGTCTCCCAACAGGCTTTGGGGCACGTCCGGGGCCACGTCCACGATCAGGGTCTGCTTTTTCTCGTCCACCTTGAAGTTGATGACGTTGACGACCTGGGTGAGCATTTTTTCAAAGCGGAATTCCGCAAAGGAAAGCTCGAACTTGTTGGCCTCGATCTTGGACATGTCCAGAATATCGTTGATGACGCCCAACAGGTGCTGGGACGCGTCGGCTATCTTGTCGAGGCAGTACTCTTTGCGTTCCGGGCTGTCGGAACTTTTGGCGATATTGGTCATGCCGATGATGGCGTTCATGGGCGTGCGCATTTCATGGCTCATGCGCGAAAGGAATTCGCCCTTGGCCTGGCTGGATTTTTCGGCCTGTTCCTTGGCTTCCAGCATTTCCTTTTCCAGGCGGACCTTTTCCGTTATGTCCGCGGCAATGGCGCCTATGCGCTGCCTTGAGTCGTCCAGCGGGAAAAAGGAAAAAGAAAGGTGGCGCTGCTCGCCGCTTTTGCAGCGGATGGGCATGGTCAGAGAAAGGTTGCCGAGTTCCAGCAGCGCGGGAAAGTAAATTTCCTCGAATTCCGCGCGGGTTCCCCCATCAAGAATGGACAGGAAGTCGTTGGCCATAAGCTCTTCCCGGCTGTAACCGGTCAGGTCCAACACGGAATCGTTCACGTATTCGTAGGCAAGGCCCGTGTTCATGTACGCGACATATTGGGGCGAGGAACTGACCACGGAAGAAAGATGCACGAGCCGCTCTTCCATATGCCGCCGGCTGATGACGCCGGAAAGCACGTTGTCGATGAGTCTGGCCAGGTGGATATCGCTCTCGGTCCAGGCGTAGGGTTGGGTTTTGGTAAAGCTGATCAGCCCCCAGAAGCTCTCGCCGACATGCAGGGGCAAAACCAGGAAGGAGCTGGCCCCGTGCCCCGCCAATTGCTGGAATTCCGGAGAGTTTTCCACGTCGTTCACGGCGATATACGGAACCCTGTCCCGGACCAGGCGATAATATAACGGGGTGCTTTCGTCAAAAAACAGCGGCAGGTCTTCGTCGCCCGCTTCCAGCAGCGCCTGCCCGCGCCATTGATACTGCACCGGCAGGAAGGGGCTGCCATCGTGGTGGCCCAGACGTATTCTGTCCACCCCAAGAAACTCGCCCGCCAGCCGCAGCGAACGGTTGATGAACTCATCCATGCTGCCGCTGCTGATGAAGCCCTGGGTGATGGCAGACATAAGTTCCTGCTGCTCCAGGCGTTTTTGCAAGGCGGCCTCGGCCAGTTTGCTCTCCGTAATATCCGCGGAATGCTGCAGGTGGACCTTACGGCCCCCCACCCAGCTGATCAGACGGTCCGTGTTTCTGTAGTAATGGCCTGTGACCGTGTTGTGTTCTTCCCAGACCACGGCTGTATCCGGGTCCTTTATCAGCGTGTGGTTGGGGCAAAAGGAACAGCGCCGGTCAAAGCCCTGCTGCAGCACTTTCCAGCATATTTGGCCCACTCCGCCGTCTTTCAGGCCGAAATGCTCCCGCATTTTGTCGTTGATGAACAGGATTTCGTCCGTTTCCGGGTCCGAAACGTAGAGATAGGCGTCCATGCCGTTCAGAATGCTCTGCAGGACGCCGATGGAGATTTGGGACTGCTCTTCCGCTTCCCGGCTGCGCTCCAGGTTTTCCAGAAGCTCGGTGATGGACGTGCACAGCGCGTAAAATTCGCGGTTGACGATGCCGCCGCTTCCCGTCCCCGAAGTATAGCTTCTGGCCACGGAGCCCACGTCCGTGCTCAGGTGCACAATGGGGTGCAGCACATAGCGGCGGATGAGCAAAAACAGCGTGGCCGCGAACAGAACCATGACCACGAACAACGCGAAAATGGTTCTCAGAATGATGTTGGAACCGGTTTTGTGGATGTTCCGATAGCGCGAAACATTGAGGACGAGGTTGTCGCTCTCGCTCAGCCCCTTCAGGGGAAAGGCAATGGAGACCGTGTCTTTGGTTACGGAAATAGTGCCGAAATCCACCGCCCCGAGGCTGGCCGCTGGTTGCGGGAAAAACTGCATGTCGCTGGAATGGATAAGGCCTTGCAGGCGCTGGTTGTTGAGTATGTAGCCGAAAGTCAGCGTGCCCGCGGGCGTTCCCGGGTCGTTCGGCCTGGGCACGGGCATGATGCAGACGTAATAGGGCACCCCCTTGTAAATGAGTACGCCGTAGTTCCCGGAATCCCCCTCGTGGCGGGCGCCCTGCGTGTTGAAGCGGTCCAGCACCCGCCGCGTGTAGCCGGAAAGGTATCCGGAAAAGCCGTCCGGCACCGGGATGGTCTGGCCGTCGGCGGTATAGAAGTTAGCCAGCAGGTCCGCTCCGGAAAGGTCTTTGATGAAGACCAGGTCGAAATTCTCTTTTTGCTGCGTCCAGCCTATGCTCCGGAATACCGAGCGGTCCCGCTGCTTCCCCAGAATGAACGACATGGTTTCATCCCGCCGGGCATAATCCCGGGTGACGGCCTCGGCGTTCTGCAGGGCGGCTTCCAGCGCGCCGATGACGGTTTCGCCCTGTTCCTGGACATGCCGGTTCTCCGCGCGGGTCAGCATGCCGGACATGTTGTGGTACAGCAGATACACGGCCAGAGAGAAAAAAAAGAGCAAGGTGCCGCCGAGCGCGATGAGCACGAGCGTGCGCATTGAATAATACCGCGTTGAACGGCCCATGCGGCCCTCCTGGGGAAATGGCATGCTTTTACCGCATCAGGGAAACATTCTCAATAATTATACGCGGGAAAAGCCGGGGCTTTCGGCGCAAGCCGCGCTTCGGACGCACGGTTTTTCACGCTCGCCCGCATCAGGAAGCCAGCCGCTTCCCCAGTTCAAAAGCCCGCTCGCATTCTTTGGGGAAGATCTGCTCGTGGTGTTCCTGGCGCGCCTTGCTGTCTATTTTCGGGCAGAAGTATTTGGATGGCTCGGCAAAAAGCCGGGCTTCGTCGTACACGAACAGCTCGCAGTGGCCGAACACGCGGCCCATGAAATACGTTGCCCGCTCGAAAAGCCTGTCGTAGCCGCGCTTGAGCGCCACAGCCTCCGGCAGGCCCATGGTATAGACCATGGCGGTCTTGATCCGGCGCGGGAACAGCGTGGAAGGTTCCTGCGCGTAAGTATGGTAGGGGTAGAGCAGGCGTTCCATAAACGAGCGCGCTTCCCCGCTTTCAGTGCCCAGGTAGATGGGCGCGCCCAGAAGAATGACGTCCGCCTCCGCCGCCTCCGCCAGCACCGGGGTAAGCCCGTCCCGCATGGCGCAGGCGCCGTAGCTTTTCCCGTTCAGCAACTTGCAGGCCAGGCAGCTGGTACAGCCTTTAAAGCTGTAGTCATAAAGCTGGACCAGCTTTGTTTGCGCGCCGACGCTCCCCGCGCCCTGCAGCGCGTGTTCCAGCAGGGTGGCGGTGTTGCCCTTTTTCCTCGGGCTTCCGTTGCAGGCGATAACTTTCATCGAAAAACTCCTTCTCGCCGGACTAACTACCCATTTTCTTGCGGGCGAACGAGGCCAGCTTGCGGGCTTCCATGAATTCCGGCTGCAGGTTTGCCGCGCGCTCGCCGAATTCCACGGCCTTGTCCCACTTTTCCCATTCCAGGTATAGCCTGCCAATATTGAACATCAGGTTGGGGTCTTCCGGGGTCAGTTCCATGGCCTTCCGGTAATAGCCTTCCGCCACTTCAAAACGGGCCAGCTTGCGCAGGGCCATGCCCAGACGGTTGTAGTTGTACGCCGCATGCGGGTCTATGGCCACGGCCTCAGACAGGTAGGCGGCCGCGTCCTCGTACAAGCCCGCTTTAAGCACCCGTTCGCCTATGTCCGCCTTCAGCTCGCCGTCGTCAGGGTGTTCGCCCGACAAGGCGGAAAACAGCGCCCTGGCCTCGTCGTGTTCCCCGGCGTCCAGCTTCTCCTGGCCCGCGGCCAGGGCCTGGGACTTTTCCTCCGCCAATTGGCGCGCGGCTTCTTCCGCTTCTTCCAGGCTTGCGTCCTCAAGCACACTAAGCAGCTCTTTAATATCATCAAGGAACAACTTTTCCCCGCCGGGCACGTAGTTCAGCGACAGAGGGTAGATTTTGCGCAGGTGCGGGTCTTCGTTGAGTTTACTCACGGCGCTGTCGAACAGCCGGTCAAACTCATCGCGCTCGGACTTCATCAATGCCCGCCCCGCCACCAGCGACAGCGCGCTGTGCAGGTTCTGCACGGCGGACTGGAGCTTTCCTTGACGCAAAAGGGAGTTGATCTGACTTAGGTTGCGGCGCGCGTTGGTCAATTCCTGGGACATGCGTTCTCCTTGGCGTTACGGTCGGCCGGCGGCGACCGTTCTTATTCTTCGTGTAAACCGGCGCGGATCAGGGGCAGAATGGCTTCCAGGTCCTTCGGGGTATCCACGCCGTGCGAGCGGTGCGGGGTGTGCACCACCCGCAAAGGGATGCCGTGCTCCAGCAGGCGGAGCTGCTCCAGCTTTTCCCGCTGTTCCAGGCGGGTGGGAGCAAAGCGCGTGAACGCGGCCAGCACGTCCATGCGAAACGCGTAAATGCCCAGATGCAGCAGATAAGGGGCCGTATCCGCCGCGCCCTCCCCGTCCCGGTCAAAAGGGATGGGGGCGCGGGACAAATACAGCGCGTCGCCCGCCAGGCTGGTCACCACTTTCACCCGGTCCGGGGGAGCTGCTTCCTCCGCGCCTATGGGATGGGCCAGGGTGGCGGCGCGCACGGCGGGGTCCTGAAAAGGCGCGAGCAGCGCGTCCAACATGGCCGGGTTCAGCGCGGGCTCGTCCCCCTGCACGTTGACGGCCACGGCTTCCGGCGGCAGGTCCATGGCCGTGGCGGCCTCAAAAATTCTGTCCGTGCCGCTGGCGTGGTCCGCCCGCGTCAGGCAACAGGGCACGCCCAGGGAGGCGGCCGCGTCCATGATCCGCTTATCATCCGTGCACAGCGTCACTTGCTTGAGCAGCGCGCAGCGCCTGGTCTGGTTCCAGACATGCCAGAACATGGGCTTGCCCAGAATATCCGCCAGCGGCTTGCCGGGAAAGCGGGTGGACGCATAGCGCGCCGGGATAAAGGCGTAACATGGGGGCAGCGCGGCGGGGGTTACCATATGTCTCCGTCCAGGGTCACGGTCACCGGACCATGGCTGTCCCGGCCCAGATACGGGCGGGCCGCGTCCAGCATTTTCGGGAAGGCGGCGCGCAGGTTTCCGCCCCGGCCCGTGGCGGTCAGGCTCACGCTCCAGAGGCTGCCCGGCTTATCCGGCGCGCCGACGGGCACGGCGTCCAGATCTATGCGCCTGGTAACGGAAGGGGATGCGCCCCCGTAAGGCTGGCTGACGCCGACGCCCAGGCCGAAAAACGAGCCGCCCCGCCCGGTGCCGGACCCCATCCCCATGCCCACGCCTACTCTGGGCTCTTCCTGGTACGCTCCCCAGCTCTCTTCGCCGTAGGAAAGCAGCACCAGGGCCGTGGCCTCGCTTTCGTCCCGCGCAAGGCAGTAATCCAGTGACGCCAAAACACTCTCCAGCTGTTCCTTGTACACCATAAACCGCGCATCGTCAGACCGCACGCCGGGCATGCCGGATGCAACGGCATAGCAACGATCCTGATGCGCGGCAACCGTCGCATTCACAACGGAGTCCACCATCACTGTGCTCCGCTGCGCGCAGCCGGAAAGGGCGAGCAGGAGACAGAACAACACAACACGCGGCATGACGACCTCTTAATGGCCATACAGCGTATAGCGCTTTAAGGCCAGGGTAAAGCACAAAAAAACCCCCGGAACCTGCGTGCCGGGGGTTTGGCGTGCCTGAGCGCCTCAGCTTGAGACATCCGCGATAGCCCCCTTGGGACTGTATGCCGCGGACAAAACCGACTTTTGAAAGTCGTAGCTGGCGGCCATATCGCCGCTGGTCCCGCTTTTGTCGCAGGAACCGCTGCCGCTGGTGCCGCCGTACTGGTTCAAGGTATCAAGCGTCTTGGTGATGATCTCGGCTCCGATAACCGCCTTCTGCGTGGTCGCGGACAGGGCGGCGATATCGGAAGGGCTTGTGCTGCTCATAAAAGGCCTCCTTGCTTGTTGGCGGTACACGCCTGAACACCGTATCGGCCTCCCGGAAAAAAACTATAGGGTCTTTCATAAAAAAATAAACCGCCGGAACCCAAAGATCCCGGCGGTAAATGCAACTCTGCGTTTATACTACGCTTCTTTGTCCTTGGCTTCTTCCCGCAGGCGTATGCCCAGTTCGCGCAGTTGTTTGTTGGAAACCACGGACGGGGCCTGGGTGAGCAGGCAGGTGGCCTTCTGGGTTTTGGGGAAAGCGATGACGTCGCGGATGGACTTGGCCCCGGTGAGCAGCATGATCAGCCGGTCAAAGCCGAAAGCAATGCCGCCGTGGGGCGGCGCGCCGTGCTCCAGCGCCTGGATGAGGTGGCCGAACTGGCCTTCGTATTCCTCTTCCGTAAAGCCCAGCGCCTTGAACATGTCCCGCTGCACGGCGGCGGAGTGGTTTCGGATGGACCCGCCGCCCAATTCGCAGCCGTTGAGCACCATGTCGTACGCCCGCGCCTTGCAGGAAGCCGGGTCCGAAGCCATGCGCTCCATGTGCCCGATGGCCGGGGAAGTGAAGGGGTGGTGGCAGGCCACGTAGCGGTTCTCTTCCTCGTTGTATTCGAACAGCGGGAAATCCGTGACCCAGAGCAGGTTGTACTTGTTTTCCGGAATCAGGTTCAGGTGTTCCGCGATGTGCACGCGCAGGTTGCCCAAGGCCGCGTTGACCATGTCCGGCGCGCCCGCCTGGAAAAAGACGATGTCGCCCACCTGCAGGTCCAGCGCTTTCTTCAGGCCTTCACGCTCCGCGTCGGACAGGAACTTGGCAATGGGGGACTGCCATTCGTCCGGACGCACCTTGATCCAGGCCAGGCCTTGGGCGCCGTAAATTTTCACGAAATCCGTGAAGTCGTCGATTTCCTTGCGGGACAGGCTCTCGCCGCCGGGCACCTTCATGGCTTTGACCAGCGGGGCCGCGCTGAACAGGCGGAAACCGCTGCCGCGCACGATATCCGTCACGTCTTTCAGTTTCAGGTCAAAGCGGGTGTCCGGCTTGTCCACGCCGTAGTCACCCATGGCCGTGTCATAGGTCATGCGCGGCAGCGGCAGGGCCACGTCCACGCCCATCACGTCCTTGAACACGTTGGCGATAAGCCCTTCCGCCATGGTCATGACCTGGCTTTCATCCACAAAGGACATTTCGATGTCGATCTGGGTGAATTCCGGCTGGCGATCCGCGCGCAAGTCCTCATCCCGGAAGCAGCGCACGATCTGGAAGTAGCGGTCAAGGCCCGCCACCATCAGCAGTTGTTTAAAAATCTGCGGGCTTTGCGGCAGGGCGAAAAACTGGCCCTGGTTCACCCGGCTGGGCACCAGAAAGTCCCGCGCGCCCTCGGGCGTGGATTTGGTGAGCACCGGGGTTTCCACTTCCAGAAAGCCCTGCCCGTCCATGTAGCGGCGCACGGACTGGGCCGCCTTGTGCCGCAGAATGAAGTTCGCGGCCATGTTGGGACGGCGCATGTCCAAATAGCGGTACTGCAGGCGCACGTTCTCGTTGATTTCGCCACGCTCGTCGATGAGAAAGGGCGGGGTTTTCGAGGTGTTGCACAGTTTCCACTCGTGCACCACCACTTCGATTTCGCCGGTTTTCATGCCCGGGTTGGCCATGCCTTCCGGGCGCGGCCGCACCTTGCCCTTGATGGCCAGCACGTATTCCGTGCGCAGGATGTGCGCGTTTTCATGCGCCTTGGGCGCTATTTCCGGGCTGAACACGATCTGGGTCAGGCCCGCGCGGTCGCGCAGGTCCACGAAAATAAGCCCGCCGTGGTCGCGCCGGAACTGCACCCAGCCCATCAGGCACACGGTCTCGCCGTTCTGCGCCATGCCCAGCTCGCCGCAGGAATGGCTGCGCCGCCAGTCCCCAAGAGGTTCAATAAAGCGCTGGTGTTCCTGCTGCAGGTCTTTCGTCGTTTCAATACTCATGGCCGACAATCCTCTTAGTGTGCGGTGACGCGACGCCCGGGGGCAGGGGGGAACCAATCCAGGAAGTAAGGGTACTCCCATACCCCCGCCAACCAACCCACCACCAAATAACAATTAAAAGGGTCATGGGGGCGGGTTTA
>JAVBNC010000108.1:0-15874 GCA_031551765.1 Desulfovibrionaceae bacterium | reverse complement strand
GACGGGATTTGAACCCGCGACTTCAACCTTGGCAAGGTTGCACTCTACCACTGAGTTACTCCCGCATCATGTGGAGGCGGCATCCAGACTCGAACTGGAGAATAAAGGTTTTGCAGACCTCTGCCTTACCACTTGGCTATGCCGCCGGGTCTTTGGAGCGGGAGACGGGATTTGAACCCGCGACTTCAACCTTGGCAAGGTTGCACTCTACCACTGAGTTACTCCCGCTCAATGGGAATCAGCTTTTTACGCCAGGCTGCTCTGGGTGTCAAGAAGACCGGCACAGTTTTCTTTTTTTGCGCGTTTCTTTTGGGGAATATGACGTAAAATTAAAGACTGGCGCGGAAAATATTCTCGGCGCAGAGCGGCGGCTGCCGGAAACACAGAAACTGCGTCGGCGTGGCAAGAGCATGGCCGGCATTGCGAAAACTTTTGATTCCTTCGGGTGCATGCCGAGAGCTTCTCCATATAATTATGGATAAAAATAGGAGTTTCTTTTTTGACGTTTTTAGTGCATTAACCATTTTTCTATGATACTTCTTATGCACGCGCGTTGAATTTTGCTTCGCGCGCTTTGCGTTCAGTATAGAGTGCGTCGCCCAGGGGCGCACATTGTTTTGGATGCGCCGGACCGCATGCCGAACTCCGGGGGGAGTGCGACCGGTCCGGATCCGCCCGTGGCGGCTCTTTTCAAAGGAGACTGTTACGGCAATTTTCGCGGCACCAGGGGAAGCCATGAACGAGTCCATAGCGGCTATTCTTGAAAGCCACCTCGGCAACAGTCACGCGCCCGCGCCTGAAGGATGGCAACCGGCGCAGCAGACCGTTGTGGCCAGACAGCCGATTTTCGATACCAACGGGGTTGTGTGGGGGTATGAGCTGTTATACCGCCGCCCGGACCAGACCGGCATTGGCGACGTAAGCGGCGCCGTGGCCACGGCCAGCGTCATTGTGAACGGCTACAGCGCCGTGCGGCCCGGCATGCGCCAGGGCCAGAAGCTGCTCATCAACTTCACCAGCGATCTTTTGGAAGCGCAGGTGCTCAAGCTCATGCCGCCGGAAGTCTGCATCGCGGAAATTCTGGAGGACGCGGTTCCTTCCGCCAAGCTGCTGGATGCGGTGGCCTCGCTGAAAGCCGCCGGGTATCAGGTGGCGGTGGATGACTACGTGGGGCAGGATAACCTGCGCCCCTTTCTGCCGCTGGCGGATATCGTGAAGGTCGACGTGTTGGGCCTTTCGCCGGAAAACGTGGCGCGGCTTGCGCTGACCGCACGCACGTATCCCTGTAAGCTCTTGGCTGAAAAGGTTGAAGACAGCGAAATGGCGGAACTCTGCCGCCGTTTGGGCTTCGGGCTTTTTCAGGGCTTTTTCTTCAGCCGGCCGGAAACCATGCGGGGCAAAAAGGTTTCCGCTTCCCACGCCGCCCGCACGCGGCTGCTGGCGCTTTGCGCCAGGTCGGACGTGGAGCTTTCCGACCTGGCTGAAGCGGTGTTGCATGACGCGGTCATTACTTCCCACTTCCTGCGTTTTAGCAACTCCGCCTATTTCGGCCTGGCGGCGGAAGTCACCAGCGTGCAGCACGCGCTGCTTATGCTGGGCAGAAATACCTTTATGCAGTGGCTGTGCGTGAACGTGCTGGCCACGCTGGAATCCGGCCCGGTTTCCCGCGAAATGGCCTATCTTGCCGCGGAACGGGCCAAGTTTCTGGAAACGCTGGGCGTCACGCTGCAGCGGCGCGGCGCTCTGGGGCGGGGCGTGCTGCCCCAGGACCTGTTCCTCACCGGCCTGTTTTCCCTGCTGGACTCGCTGCTGGGCATGTCCGTGGACGAGGTGCTGGAGGATATCCCCCTCAGCGAAGACGTGGCCGCGGCCCTGAAAGGCGAAAAGAGCGCCTATGGCCCCTGGCTGAGCCTTGTGCGCCTGCATGAGCAGGGGGACTGGCAGGCGGTGGCCCGGGTAGCCAAAACGCTGAAGCTGAAGGATGAAGAGCTGTCCCTGGCCTATGTGAAAGCTGTGGAGTGGAGCGCCTCCTTCTTTGACGTCGCTAAGTGACCGCCCGCCGAAATCCGTCTCCTTTCCCGCCCCCTGGACGAAACGTCCGACTCCACGTACCTTGACGTACCGCGTTTTCCGGCCGTCTGCCGTGCCCGCGCGCGGCTTTTTTTGTTGTCAGCCCGCCGGAGGTCCCGTGTTGCCGCAGCTTTCCGAAAACCCCCGCTATAAAATAGCTTTGCTGGCGCATTCGCCGGAGGTGTGCGATCTGGTGCAGCGCGCCATGCTGGGCTACAATTGCGAGTTTTTCGCTCTGGTGCCGAACCTGGACAACATGCTGCTGGAGGCGAAAAACCTGCTGGCGGAAGGGTACGAGGGCATCATTTACCACGGCAACTCGCGCCATCCCGTGTTCACCGAATTGAGCGGCTCCGCGGCGCCTCTGGAACGCACGCACATGGATATCATCCGCGCTCTTTTGGAGGTGCGTAAAATCTCGCGCCAGGTGGCCTTGACCAGCTACGTGGCGGAAGAGCACGACGTGGAGCTTCTCCAGTCGCTTTTGGACATGCATGTGCACATCGTGACCTGGGGCAGCTGGGAGGAGTTGAAGTCCGGCATAGAGCAGGCCTACGCCAAAGGCGTGCGCGTCGCCGTGGGCGGGGGCGCCACCCGCCAGTTCATGGAACAGTGCGGCGGCTCCAGCGTCATCGTCACGCCCACGGAGAATAATATTCAGGCCGCCATCCGGCAGGTCCTGGAGCTGGCCCGGAACAAGCGCATCGAGGCGGCCATGCGCAGCGATTTGTCGGCGGTGCTGCGGCACGTGGACGACGGCGTGGTCTGCATCGACATGGACGGCCAGGTGGTGTTTTCCAACCAGGCCGCCTTGCGCATGCTCTCCATCCAGGCCGGGGAGGGCGAGGGCGCGCTGCGGCGGCATTACGATGATTTGATGCTCTCAAAGGTTATTGCCGGGGAAAGCGTGGATTCCGAGCGTATCGTGGCTGTAAAAAATAAGCAGATCATCGTGGATGCTTTTCCGGTGTTTACCTACGGCATGCGCAAGGGTGCGGTGGCGTTGTTCAGGGACGTGGATTCGCTGCAGAACATCAGCCGCAAGATCGGCGCGGCCCTGTACCGGAGGGGCTTTGTGGCCCGCTATTCCTGCGCGGACATCAAGGGGGAAAGCCCGCCCATGCGGCGGGTGGTGCAGAAAATCAAGCGCTACGGCCCTTCGGACGCTTCCGTGCACATTGTGGGCGAAACCGGCACGGGCAAAGAGCTGGTGGCCCACGCCCTGCACCAGGAAAGCCCGCGCAGGGGCAAGCCCTTTGTGGCCGTGAACTGCGCGGCCTTGCCGGAAACCTTGCTGGAAAGCGAGCTGTTCGGCTACGAAGAGGGCGCCTTCACCGGGGCCAAACGCGGGGGCAAGGCCGGGCTTTTTGAAATGGCCGGCGGCGGCACCCTGTTCCTGGACGAAATCACGGAAGTGAGCCCCGCCCTGCAATTGCGGCTGCTGCGCGTGCTGGAAGCCAAAGAGCTGATGCGCGTGGGCGGGGACCGTATCCTGCCCGTGGACGTGCGGGTCGTCAGCGCGTCCCAGCGCCCCTTCATGCAGTCCGTCAGCCAGGGGAGTTTCCGGGCGGACCTTTTCTACCGTCTGGCCGTGCTGCATATCGCGGTGCCGCCCCTGCGCGAGCGTCTGTCGGATTTGCCCTCGCTGGCGCAAGGGACGCTGGCCCGGCACGGGAAAACCCCGGCCTGCCTCGGTCCCCGCGCCATGGCGCTGCTGCGCGGACACAGTTGGCCCGGCAACGTCCGTGAGCTTTTGGCCGTGATGGAAAGCTACTGCACGCTGCTGGAAGGCAACCGGCCGGACGAAACCCTGTTCGCGGAGATATTCTGCGAACGCACCGGCTTGCCTTTGACCGGCGACAGCCCGGCAGGACCCGGTAAAGAGCCGGTCGGAAAAGAACCGGGAGACAAAGGCGCATTCAAGGAAGTGCTGGGCGCGCGGCGGCGGGAGATGATCGAAGAGGCCATACGCCTTGCCGGCGGCAACAAGCGGCAGGCCGCGCGGGATCTGGGCATCAGTTACAACACCTTGTGGCGGGTGCTGGCGGCCGGGCGGCAGCCGGAACAGAGCGGCGCGGGCAACAAAGGCTGACCGTTCCGCGCGCGGGGTGCGGTCCATCCTTGTTTGGCAACACTGTGCCCCAATATTGGGGCGCAGTGTTTTATTTTTCGATCGCATATAAAATAAAATACTTAATAATTCCAGTCAGTCTGGCTGGGAACGGTTTTTGCTTTTCTCCGGCGGTTGTAGGCCTACTTGTTACCTTGAAGGAGTTTAGACATGAAAAATGCGTTCATTTGCGATGCCATCCGTACCCCCTTCGGTCGTCTGAGCGGCGCACTGGCCCCGGTCCGCACTGATGACCTGGCGGCCGTGCCCATTAAGAGCCTTATGCAGCGCAACGGCGGTGTGGACTGGGAACAGCTGGACGACGTCATTTACGGTGACGCCAACCAGGCCGGAGAAGACAACCGCAATGTGGCCCGCATGGCACTGCTGCTGGCCGGTCTGCCCCACACCGTGCCCGGCGCCACCGTGAACCGGCTTTGCGGTTCCGGCATGCAGGCCGTCTCGTATGCCATGCAGGCCATTGCCGTGGGCGAAGCCTCTCTGCTTATCGCCGGCGGGGTGGAAAGCATGACCCGCGCGCCCTACGTGCTCAGCAAGGCTTCTTCCGCCTACGGGCGGGATTCGCAGATGTATGACTCCACTCTGGGGTGGCGTTTCGTGAACCCGCAGATGAAAGCCAAGTACGGCGTGGACCCTCTGGCGGAGACGGCGGAAAACCTGGCCCGCGAGCACAACATCAGCCGCGGGGACCAGGACCGTTTCGCCCTGCGCAGCCAGGAAAAGACGGCCAAGGCCCAGGCCGACGGCTCTCTGGCGGAAGAGCTCACGCCCGTGACCATTCCCCAGCGCAAGGGCGATCCCATTGTTGTCGCCAAGGACGAACACCCCCGCGCCACCAGCCTGGAAGCCCTGGCCAAACTCTCCGCCGTGACCAGCAAGGACGGCACGGTCACAGCGGGCAACGCTTCCGGCATGAACGACGGCGCGGCCGCGCTGCTGGTCGCCGATGAAGAGGCGGCCAAGCGCTTCGGTCTTACGCCCAAGGCCAGGATCCTGGGCACGGCCGTGGCCGGGGTGCCGCCGCGCATCATGGGTATAGGCCCGGTGCCCGCGGTGCAGAAGCTGCTGCCCCGCCTGGGCCTGAACCTGGACCAGATGGATATCATCGAGTTCAACGAAGCCTTTGCGGCCCAGTCCCTGGCGGTCATTCGCGGCCTGGGCCTGAAAGATGACGACCCGCGCATCAACCCCCTGGGCGGCGCCATTGCTTTGGGCCATCCCCTGGGCGCCAGTGGCGCGCGTCTGGTCACCACAGCCGTGTATCAGCTGCAGCGCAGCAAGAAGCGCTATGCGCTGTGCAGCATGTGCATAGGCGTGGGGCAGGGCATAGCCATGGTGCTGGAGCGGGTATAGCCGTTTTACATCTGAAATATGTTTACAGGTATCCGGACCGTCTCGCGGCGGGGCGGTCCGCCTCACAACCAACGCGCCGCGTTTTCAGAGGGAGCCATGATCAATAAACTTATGCCTTCCGCGTCGGCGGCCCTGGCGGACGTGCCTGACGGCGCGACCATCATGATCGGCAGCTTCGGCATGGCCGGCATGCCCAGCCAGCTTATCGACGCGCTTATCGACCAGGGCGCCAAGGATCTGGTCATCGTCAACAACAACGCGGGCAACGGGGAAACCGGTCTGGCCGCGCTGATCAAGGCCGGACGGGTGCGCAAGGTGATTTGTTCCTTCCCGCGCCAGTCGGATTCCTACGTGTTCGACGAACTCTACCGTGCCGGCAAGATTGAGCTGGAGCTGGTGCCCCAGGGGAACCTGGCGGAACGTATTCGCGCGGCCGGGGCGGGCATAGGCGCGTTCTTCACGCCCACCGGCTACGGCACGCAACTGGCCGAAGGCAAGGAAACCCGGAACATCAACGGCCGGGACTATGTGCTGGAGTATCCCATCCATGCCGACTACGCCCTGATCAAGGCGCGCAAGGCGGACCGCTGGGGCAACCTGGTCTACCGCATGACCGCGCGCAACTTCGCGCCGGTCATGGCCACGGCGGCGGTCTGCACCGTGGTGCAGGCGGACGAGGTGGTGGAACTGGGCGCCTTGGATCCGGAACATATCGTGACCCCCTGCATTTTCGTGCAGCGCGTCGTGGAAATACCAAAATCGGCCCAGGCGGCCGCCTAAGCGGGAGGAAAACATGAGCGCAGCTATTCAGCGCATGAGCCGCGAAGACATGGCCAAACGCGTGGCCCAGGATATACCGGACGGCGCGTACCTGAACTTGGGCATCGGCCTGCCCACCATGGTGGCCAATTTTTTGGGCGAGGACAAAGAAGTGTTGCTGCACACGGAAAACGGCCTCCTGGGTATGGGGCCAGCTCCGGCTCCGGGCCAGGAGGACGAAGATTTAATCAATGCCGGCAAGCAGCCGGTGACCGTCAAGCCCGGAGCGTCCTTTTTCCACCACGCCGACTCCTTTGGCATGATGCGCGGCGGCCATCTGGACTACTGCGTGCTGGGCGCGTTCCAGGTTTCCGCGCGCGGGGACTTGGCCAACTGGCACACAGGCGCGCCGGGCGCCATCCCGGCCGTGGGCGGGGCCATGGACCTGGCCATCGGCGCCAAGAATATTTTCGTGATGATGGACCTCTTGACCAAGCAGGGCGAAAGCAAGCTGGTCAAGGAGTGCAGCTACCCCCTGACCGGCATTGCTTGCGTGAAACGCATTTATACGGACCACGGGGTGTTTGAGGTACGCCCGGGAGGCGTTGTCGTACTGGAAATGGCGCACGGGCTCACCCTTGACGCGCTGCGGCGGATGACGGGCATTCCCTTGGATGCCGCGTGATAGTGCAATACGCCGTCCTGGCATGAGCTGGGGCGGCGTTGCCGTTCCACCCGAATAACAATTGGAGGTTTTTGTGATCGGCAAGAAATATTACAAATGGGTGATTCTGCTGGCCTGCATGCTGGTGTACTGCACCTCGCAACTGGTCCGCTGGAACTATGCCAGTATTACCAAGTACCTGATTACCGACCTGCATATAGGCAAACCCGAACTGGGCTTGCTGGGGTCGGCGTTCTTTTATTCCTATGCCGTTGCGCAGGTGCCCTGGGGCGTGGCCACGGACATGTTCGGCGGTCGCCGGGTTATTCCCATAGGCATTGGTATCCTCGGCTTTTTTCTTGCCGGTTTCGCTTTCAGCGCCACGTACACCCAGGCCATGGTCTGGCGCGCCCTGATGGGCGTGGTGGCCGCCGCCGGGTACGTGCCCATCACTTCCGTGCTCTCCAAGTGGTTTTCCATCAAAGAACGCGGCCTGGCCATGGAAATGTATTCCGGCGTGGGCGGCGGCATGGGCGAGGCCCTGACCTTTCTGCTCATCCCCATCATCGCGGTGGTGATGAAGAACGGCGTGTTCGGCCTGGAGAGCTGGCGCGGTTCCACCTTTATCATGGGCGGGGTGGTGATAGCCATTGCCCTGGCCAGCCTGTGGATGCTGCGCGCCGACCCCTCCGACATGGGCCTGCCGTCCATTCAGAAGGCGGAAGACAGCAACCAGGACATGGACTACAAAGACACGCTGAAAGAAGTGGTCAAAGACCCCACGCTGTGGCTGATGTCCATTGTCTGGTCCTGCTACATGGTGGCCACCCGCCTGGTGCCCGGCTGGCTCCCCCTGTACGCCACGGAATTCTACATCCAGCATGAAAACATGAGCAAAGAGGCGGCCATTGTGGCCGGAGGGGCCATGGCCACCCTGTATGTGCTGGGCCGCGTGTTCGGCACCCCCGTGGTGGGCAAGATTTCCGACTACCTGCTCAAGCACTACAAGGTGCCGCGTTCCGTGGTTATCGGGCTTGGCCTGGTGGGCATAGCCTTTATCTTTTTCCTGTACACGACGCCCATTCCCTCGCCCTTCCTGATGGGCCTTCTGGCCTTTGTCAGCGGCGTGGTCATCAATATCTTCCCGCTGATCAACGCGTCCACCGCTGAACTGTGGTCCGTGCGCACGGCCGGGTTCAGCATGGGTATTATCAACACCGTGGGCCAGTTTTCCGGGGCGCTCGCCCTTTCCGTCAGCGGCTTCATGGCCGTGCGCTATTCCATCAAGGGCGGCGCGTTCTACACGGAATTCCTGGGTATCTGGTACCTGGGCATCATCACCAGCATCATCGGCGCGTTGGCGACGGCATATGTCATCGTGCGCGAAAGAAAGCTGGTGGAGCAGAAGAAGGCCTTGCTGCAGGACGCGGCCGCCTAGTCTCCCGCCGCACGGGGGCGGTGCCGCGGAAGCGAATTCCTCGGCCCCGTCCCCGCGTTCAGGGACGTTGCCTTGCGGTGCGGATTTCTCTGGCCGCTGGGGAAAAAATACGGCACCTTCGGCAGAGGCGGAGTCTGACACAGCCACATAGCCAAGGAGGCACCCATGTCGCGTTTGACCCCTCTTGACCTGAACAAACTGGACGCCAAACAGCAGGCCATCTACAACGACATAGCCAGCGGCCCGCGCGGCGGCGTGCGGGGGCCGTTCCTGGCCTGGCTGCATCGTGCCGGCCTGGCGGAACACGCCCAGGCCCTGGGCCGCTACTGCCGCTATGATACCTGCCTGCCCCCCCGGCTTTCCGAGCTGGCCATCATGCTCATGGGCCGCATTTGGCTGGCGGAATACGAATGGGCGGCGCACAAGCCTTTCGCCCTGAAAGCGGGCATTGCCCCGGAAATCATCGACGCCATCCGTGACGGGGTGCGGCCGCGCTTTGCACAGGCGGACGAAGAATTGGTTTATGATTTCGTCACCACCCTGCACGAAACTCGTGAGATTGGCGAAGCGCTCTACGCCAAAGCCGTGTCCCTGCTGACTGAGGGCGGGGTCGTCGACCTGACGGGCATTGTCGGCTACTACTCGTTGATTTCCGTCACCCTGAAAGTGTTCGATATCCCGCCGCACGCCGGGGGCGTTCCCGAACTGCCCAGAAAGAAATAGGCCGTACGCGGCACAGACGGCCGCGACACGGAGCTTTGCCAGGCATACAGAGCCGCACCTCAAATATGAGATGCGGCTCTGTGCGTATTGCAAGGTGGCCCTTTAGCCTAGTTTCCCTATAATAAAAGGCACGTTGTGTCGGGCGTGGCATGCGTCTTATGCGGATATCTCAACTATGGGATGCCCGCTTTTGTGTTTTTTCGTATGGGTGAAATAAATGTAATGATATCGGACTATTGTTGTTGGGAATGATTTTTGCTGTTTTATCCGGGCGTTCCGCCTGGGCGCCGTATCTCCGTGGGATCAATAGAAAACCTGACAGCCCGAATGAGGAGGAGCTATGCTGGGAGTGTGCTTTGCTGGAATTGTGACCGTCGGCGTCGCCTATTTCATAGGCAAGAAAGGTTACGCGCCCGCCGTGCTGCTGTTCGCCGGGGTCATCCTGATGGTGCTCGGCGTGTTGTTCGGGCTGGGCAAGTTCTTGCCGCCCAAGGACTCCACAGGGATCATTTTTTTTGACCTCTTCGACGCCATCCGCCGCATGTTCAGCACCAGGCTGGCCACGCTGGGCCTGACCATCATGGCCATTGCCGGCTTTTCCCGGTACATGGACCACGTCAAGGCCAGCGACGCGCTGTTTTCCGTGGTTTCCGCGCCCCTGCGTTATATCAGGAACCCTTACGCGCTGCTCATGGCCTCCTTTCTGGTCACGCAGTTCCTCTCCATGTTCATTCCCAGCGCGGCGGGCTTTTCCCTGCTGCTTATGGTCACCATTTACCCCATTCTCATCCGCTGCAACATCAGCCGCCTTTCCGCGCTGGCCATCATCGGCAGCGGCCGCTGCCTCACCTTGGGGCCAGCTTCCCCCAACGCCATTTTCGGGTCCAACATTCTGAAGACGGACCCGGCCACCTACTTTCTGCAGTATCAGCTGCCCATTGCCGTGCCGCTGCTGGCGCTGCTGTTCGTGGTCCACTTTCTGACCCAGCGCTACTGGGACAAGAAGGAAGGTCCGGACACCGAAGCCCTGGAAATGCTGGCCCAGATGAACCTGAAAAAAGAAGAGTCCCCGCCGCCGCGCCTGTACGCGCTGCTGCCCATTCTGCCGCTGGCGGTCATCATCACCTGCAGCCCCATGGTGACCAAGGCTCTGGGCCTGCCCCGGATCAAGCTGGACGTGGGCACGGCCATGTTCCTGTCCACCATTATCGCCATGCTGGTGGAACTCATCCGCTCGCGCAACATCATGGCCGTGCTGGCCAGCATGCGCATGGTCTTTGACCAGATGGGCAAGCAGTTCACTATTGTGGTGGCGCTGATCGTGGCCGGCGAGATTTTCGCCCGGGGCCTGGTGACCGTGGGCGCCATCGAGACCCTGATCAGAGGCGCGCAAAGCGCCGGGCTGGGCGCCAAGACCATGACCATGGCCGCCTGCATCATCATTTTCGTCTCCGCCATTCTCATGGGTTCCGGCAACGCGCCCTTTTTCTCTTTTGCCGCGCTTATCCCGGATTTCGCCGCCACCATGGGCGTTGCGGGAATCGCCATGATGATCCCCCTGGATTTCATGAGCGCCTTCGGCCGCACCGTGTCCCCCGTGTTCGGCTCCACCGTGGCCATTGCGGGCATGGCGGGGGTTTCGCCCTTCCAGGTGGCCAAGCGCATGATCGTGCCTATGGCCGCCATGTTCGTGGCTTGCCCCATCCTGGTGTTCATGCTTCTGTTCTAGAGCCGTTTCGCTTTGAGATTGCCGCTTAACGGCGTGCAAAGCAGCCTGCGCCAATCTCGCGGGCCTTGCTGCACTGGGTTTCGCAAGACCAGAGCCTTTTATCGGTGAGAGGGAAAGAAAAGCGCCCCGGAAGGGGACCTTGCGGTCCACGCTCCGGGGCGCTTTACGGTAAGCGTGAAAGAGGCCGGTCAGGCCGCTTCGGCGTCCGCAGCCGGGGCGGCCGCGCCGCCGCGCCGCAGCCTTGCCAGCAGAAACACGGCGGCCAGCAGGCCAAGGCCTATGCCGTCGGTATACACGCCGGGCACGATCATGCACAGCGCGCCCGTCACCAGCGCCGCCCGTTCATAGAAGCGCAGCGGCACCATCAGGTAGCCTTCCAGCCCTATGGACAGGGTGGCTATGCCCAGCATGGCCGAAACCAGGGTGATGCAGAACATGGGCCAGGAAGTCACGTTGGTCAGCAAAAGTTCCGGCGAAAGAATGAACACAAAGGGGATGATGAAGCCGGAAAGAGCCAGCCGCACGGAAGTGAAGGCGGTTTCGTTGGGCGCGGCCCCGGCTATGCCCGCCGCGGTGTACGCGCCCACGCAGACCGGCGGCGTTACGGAAGAGAGCACCGCGTAGAAGAACACGAAAAAGTGCGCGTCCAGCGGGTTGCAGCCCAGCTTGATCATGGCGGGCACGGCCACGGCGCTGGCCATGACGTAGCTGGCCGTGGTGGGCATGCCCATGCCCAGCAAGAGGCAGATGAGCATGGTCACGATCATGGTGGGTATGAGCGCGCCCGCCGTGTAGGCCAGAATGGCGTCCCCTATGCGCAGGGCAATGCCTGTCGCGCCCATCATGCCGATGACCACGCCCACGATGGTGCAGGCGATGGCCACGGACAGGGCGGACTTGGAGCCGGATTCCAGGGTTTCGACCAGTGATTTCAGGTTCAGCCGGTCTTCCTTGTTCACAAAGGACAGAACCACGCAGCAGACAATGCCCACGCAGGCCGCGAACAGGGGGTTTCTGCCCATGCACAGCAGGGTGACGATGGCGAAAAGCGGGATGGATTTGTACCCCGTTTTCATGATCACGAAACCGATCTTGGGCAGGGTGTCTTTAGGCAGACCCTTGAGGCCCAGGCGGTTGGCTTCCACGCTCAGGCTGCACCAGATGCCGAAGAAATAGAGCAGGGCGGGCATGAGCGAGGCGATGACCACGTTGATGTACGGCGTGCCCACGGTATCCGCGATAATAAAGGCGGCGGAGCCCAGAACCGGGGGCATGATCTGCCCGCCGGTGGAGGCGGCCGCTTCCACCGCGCCCGCGTAATGGGGGCGATAGCCCACCTTTTTCATCAGCGGGATGGTGAAGGTGCCGGGGGTGGCCACGTTGGCGGAGGTGCTGCCGCTGATGGTGCCCATGAGCGCGCTGGACAAAACCGCGATCTTGGCCGGGCCGCCCTTGAGGTGGCCGGTGAGGGCCATGGAGAAGTCGTTGAAAAAGTTGGCCGTGCCCGTGGAGTTCAGGAAGGCGCCGAAGAGAATGAACATGAAGATGTACGAGGCCGAAACCCCGGTGACCATGCCGAACAAACCATCCGTGGTCAGGTACAGCTCTTCCAGAATACGGGGTATGGACAGCCCGGCGTGCACAAAGGGGCCGGGCATGTACGGCCCGAAATAGGCGAAAAAGAGAAAGAACAGGCAGAAGCTGGGCAGAATGTAGCCCAGCACCCGGCGCGCGGCTTCGAAAACCACCAGGGTCATGGCGGCGGCGAGGTAGATTTCATAGTCCTCGAACATGCCGGCCCGGTTGGCGATATCCTCGTAGAAAAGGCAGATGTACAGCGTGCATGCGGCGGCCGCGGCGGCGAGAATCCAGTCCAGGACGGAAGGATGTTCCGAAGGCGACTTGGGACCGGCCGGGTACAGCAGGAAAATCAGGGGGAGGATGAAGGAAAGGTGGAAACTGCGCTGCAGCATGGCCGGGAGCAGGCCGAAAAACGAGGTGTAGAGGTGAAAGCAGGCCAGGGTCACGGTCAGCACCGTGATAAACAGCTTCATGCGGCCGCCGAACACGCGGCGCTTGCCTTTCTTTTTCTTTTTGACTTCCTGCCCTTCCAGCACTTCGACGGGCGGGGTTGCGGGGGCTGTGTTGGGAACGGCCTGGGTCATGGGGGTCTCCGTAAAATGCTGACTGTTGCGCGGCAGGCGGGGGGACCCGCCTGCCGGTCCATAAAACGTTTTCGAACCCGGACGCGAAGCAAGGCAGGCCGTTATTTAATGAGCCCTTTTTCCTTATAGTACTTGGCCGCGCCGGGGTGCAGCTGGGTTTTGCCCATGCCGTTCAGGGCGAATTCCGGGGTAAAGCCCGCAAAGTAGGTGCCCAGGCGCTCGCGCAGAAAAGCCGGGTTTTCGTGCAGCATTTTGGTGATGTCGTAAATGAGCTTTTCAGGCACGTCGGAGTGGGTCAGCAAGGAGCCCACCGCGCCGATGGTGTGCGTGTCGTTGGGGGTATTTTCGTAAGTTTTTCCGGGAATGGTTGTGGCGATATAGTGGGGGTAGCGCGCCAGCATTTCCTTGATTTTGGCCTGGTCCATGCCGATAAGCCGGACGGTGCCGGTGCGGATAAGGTCGGAAATCTGCGCGTTGGGCGTGGTGGTGGTCCACAGCGTGGCCTGCATGCGCCCGGTCTTGAAGGCCTCTTCAAATTCCGCGCGGCCGAAGCGCTCGATTTTGACGTCCTTGTCGGTCAGGTTCCACATGCTCATCAGTTCGCGCACGTTGACTTCAATGCCCTGGCCCACGGAACCGTAGTCCACGCGCTTGCCCTTGAAATCGCCCACGGTCTTGATGCCGGAATCCGTGCTGACCAGGATATGGCCGGGCATGGGGTAAATGGAAGTGACGTAGCGCAGCTTCTTGAGCGGCTTTTTGAAGGTGTCCTGCCCGGCTGTGGCCATGGCCAGGGTGGAGGACTGGGTAAGGCCCAGCTCTATCTCACCCTTTTCCAGGTTTATGCAGTTCTTGATGCTGCCGCCGGTAATGGCCGTAAAATTGACCCCCGGCATTTTGGCCTGGCCGAGCTGGGCAATGGTGTTGCCGATCAGGTAGAAACCGCCGCCCACCGTGCTGGTGCCGATACGCACAAAGGTATCGGCGGCCAGGGCGGGCATGGCGAACAACAGGGCGGCCGCAAAGCTGAGTGATGCAAGAAGTTTCGAGTGCTTCATTGGGCAAGTCCTCCGGCAGGAATATGTTGGGGGCAACAATAAGAAACCGCTACAAAACGATTTCTATTCCTGTATAGGCAACTGGCTCCCAGCGCAAGTATTTTCATAAAGTGGCATGCTGTTTTATTGGATGAAAAAAAACAATGGGATGTGAAGAAAAAGAGCAGGAAAAATAGCGTATTACCCGCTACTTTTCCTGCCCGTGATACGTTAGGCATCGTCAGGGAGGGGGGTCAACCGTTGCGCTTGGGCATAAGCGGCTGGGTGACTCCGGAAAGCCCGGCCATGGCGAAAAGCATGAGCAGGCACTTTTGCGGGCCGTCGTGGCTGCCTGTGGGGTCGAACCATTCGTCCAGGGCGTGGGTGCCGCCCGCGTCGCCGCCCGCGCCTATGCACAGGGCGGGAATGCCCAGGTCGATGGGAAAGTTGGCGTTGGTGCTGGAAGGCGGCAGGAACTTGGGTTCCACGCCCACCGCGCGGGTGGCTTCCGCGGCTATCTGCACCACGTCCGCCTCAATGGGCTGGTCCCCGCCGGGCTTGACGTTGTAGGTGCGGATATGCACGCTTACCCCTTCCTGCGCGGGTTTGCGCTTGTTTTCCTCGGCCACGGCTTCGTGGATCATGGCGGCTATGGTGTCGCCTATCTTGTGCAGTTCCTGGGTGCTGATGGAACGCATGTCCACGCGCATGCGGGTTTCGTTGGCAATGGCGTTGACTGAGGTGCCGCCGCTGATCAGGCCCACGTTATAGACGGTTTTGGGCTCTTTGGGCGGCACGATGTCCGAGATTTTGGCAATGGCTCGGCCAGCGGCGTGCAGCGGGGAAGGCAGGCCGAAAGCGCCCCAGCTGTGGCCGCCGGGTCCCTTAAAAATGACTTCGTAGCGCTGGCAGGCCACGGCGCCTCTGGTGACGCGGTGGGTCCAGCAGGTTTCCACGGCGATATAGGCGTCGATTTTATCCTTGAGGGTTTCCATCAGGTGGATGGTGCCGCGCGCTTCACCGGGGGATTCCTCGCCCACGGTGCCGCCCAGCATCAGATCGCCGCAGGGCGTAAGATTCGCGTGGCGGATGGCCCGGATAACGCAGAGCAGGGTAGCCATGGCCGCGGTATCGTCGCCGATGCCGGGACAGTAAATGCGGCTGCCTTCTTCCCTGATTTCCAGCTTAGTTTCCAGGGGGAACACCGTGTCCAGGTGGGCTTCCATGAGGATGAGCGGGCCTTTGCCTTTCTCCGTGCCGCGCACAAAGCCGAACACGTTGGCGACCTCGTCGGTGTAGCAGTCCGCCAGGCCATACTCTTTCAGCTTTTTAATGTACATGGGCGAACGTATTTCCGGCTCGGACCAGGGCGCGCCGGAAACCAGGGTCATTTCCTTCTGCTCTTTGACCATGTTGGCGTGGTCGTCCTTGATGTAGGCCAGGGCTTTCTGGATGCCGGGATCGGCCAGCAGGCGGGTGAAGGCGTCTTTGATGCGGGCGGGTGCGGTCATACTTCTCTCTCCTTTGTATGGATGATGAATGTCGACACGACCAAGATAATCCGAGTATGAACTCTCCGGAAATTGGATGCAAGAGAATTATCAACCGCCAGAAAAAGCGCACGGGCATTCACTTTCAGGGATACACACCTGACAAAGTTTTTGGAAGGCTCTAGACCATCAGGATATCACCTGGTAGGCTAGAAAAATGTTTGCAAACAGCAAGTTGAGTCGATACAAAGTTGGAAAAATTATTGAGTGCTTTTGCATCGACATAGACGCCACCAAAACCGCTCTGCTTCTGAA
>JAVBNC010000094.1:0-54714 GCA_031551765.1 Desulfovibrionaceae bacterium | reverse complement strand
AGAAACCTTTCTTGGAAGAAAGGTTTCTCCCTTCCCCCGGACCCCCATCCCTCTTCCAAAGAACTTTAACAGGGTAAATAACACGGCCCTTCGTTGATGTAACGAAGGGCCGTATTGACTTGTTGTGCTTCTTTCAGCCATCAAGACCGCACGCGATGACAAACACGCGCTATCTTCCTATCCACCCTGAATGGGTTCCAAGGGGCGCGCCCCTTGGCGGGAGAGGCCAAAGAGGGCGGAGCCCGCGTTGGCCGCCGGAGGCATTCTTAATACCCCGCGTCCTCATTGATGAGCATGATGTGGATGCGTTGCGCGGGGAAGCATTTTTCGGTGACGGTCCAGACGTTGCAAATGCGTTCCGGGCTTTTGCAGTCCATACAGCGGCCGGTTTTGATGCAGGGGTTTTTATACCCGATGCGCATGACGTTCATGGGCGAGGCGTAGTCTCTGATCCGGGTGCGGGCCTGATCGAGATTTTCGCACAGTTTGTTGCGGCCGACGAAAAGGATGACCTTGCGCGGCCCGAAGTGCATGGGACCCACGCGGTTGCCGACCATGTCCAGGTTCAGCAGCCTGCCGTCCATGGTCACGGCGTTGCTGGAGCTGAGGAAAAGATCGCTCAGGAGCGCCTGGCGACGCAGTTCCGCGCGCTCTTCCTGGCTTATGCCGGGGGCGGCGGAGTCCAGCAGGGTTACGGAGGAATCCGCGCGGATACGGTCCAAAACGCCGGAATCCAGCACGGAGACGGAGCCGCTGAACCCTATGAGCTTCACGCCGTTGGGTTTCAGCATTTCCTCGGCCACGAAACGGCCCGCCTCTTGGGCCGTGGGCATCTGGGTCACGGCGAAATTGTTGCTTTGCAGGGCTTCCTGCGCGGTTTCCAGGCGTATTTTCCAGTACTGCTCGCGGGCGGTTGTGGCCGGGCTCATGGCGCGCTCCTTTGTGAGGTCGATAGAGGAAAGGGCCGCCCCGCGCGGGAAGGCCCCAACATGCCGCTACACTACGGGGATTTTCGGTTTATGCCAAGACGGGGGGAGCCGCTCAGGGAAGAAAATCACGCAGCGCGTCCAACGCCTGCGCCAGCACGGCTTCCGGGGCCGCGTTGCCGTCGATGACGCGAAAGCGTTCCGGAAACTGAACCGCCCAATCCAGAAAGCCCTGGCGTACCCGCTGGTGAAAGGCCAGCGCCTCGGCTTCGAAGCGGCCTTCGGCCTCGGCCTTGCCTTCCAGGCTGTTGCGGCCCCTGGCCCTGGCCAGGCCCACGGCAGGGTCCACGTCAAAAAGCAGGGTGCGGTCCGGCCACAGGCCGCCCACGGCCGTGTTGTTCAGGCTGTGCAATTCCTGGGGCGAAAAGCCCCGGCCGTAACCCTGGTAGACGATGGTGGAATCCGCGTAGCGGTCGCAGAGCACGGCCTTGCCCTGGTCCAGGGCGGGCCGGATGACCTCGGCCACATGCTGCGAGCGGTCCGCGAGATAGAGAAACAGTTCCGTGCCGGGCGTGATGACGGTGTTGCGCGTGTCCAGCAGCAGGGCGCGCAGCGAGAGGCCCAGGGCCGTGCCGCCGGGCTCGCGGGTGCACAGCACGGTCCGGCCCTTTTGCTCAAGCCAGGCGGCCACGCCGCGCAGGGCCGTGCTTTTGCCGGAGCCCTCCATCCCTTCAAAGCTGATAAACATGGTGTACCTTGGGTTCGACGTTACTCTCCGGAAAGGAGGCTCCACTGGGACGGCCCGGACGCGGGCTTTGGGGCTTCCTCTTCCTCGCGGACGGGCGTGGCGGCGCGCGTTTTCGCGGCCCGCGCCGGGGGTGCCGGGGTGGCGGGCGAACGGTACAAATGCCGCTCCAGGCCGGGGTTGTACGAGGACCAGCCCTCTTCCCCTTCGGCCAGGCCGGAAAGCGCGTTGGCCACCTGGTTCATTTTGGCGTCGATATTGTCCGCGTAGTGCAGCAGAAGGGCTTCCGCCGTGGCGGGCAGGCGCGGGGAACCGAATTCCAGCAGCCCATGGTGGCTGAGGATAAGGTGTTTCAGGTGCAGGGCCAGGGGCTCTTCCAGCCCGGACTTGCGCAGAAAGGGAGCCAGCTTGTCCACGACGATCTGGATGTGGCCCAGGAGACGGCCTTCGCTGGTATAGTCCACGGACAGGCCCTGGCTGAGTTCCCAGAGCTTGCCCATGTCGTGGAACAGCGCCCCGGCCAGCAAGGCCTGGCGGTCCAGTTCCGGGTAGTGGTCAGCCAGGCGCAGACAGAGGCGGCACACGGAAAGCGTGTGCTCCAAAAGGCCGCCCGCGTAAGCGTGGTGCATGCCCTTAGCCGCCGGGGCCAGCAGCAGCCGTTCCGCCACATCCGCGTCCTGCAGAAAGGACAGGGCCAGTTTCTTCCAGGGACCGTGGAGGAAATTGGCGCGGCACAGTTCGCGCAGTTCGGCCAGCAGTTCCGAGCCCGGCCGCTCGCTGGCGGCCATGAACAGGGAGAGATCCAGGCTTGCGCGCTCGTCGGCTTCCAGCACGCGCAGCCTGTCCACGGCTATTTCCAGGCGTTCGCGGTACATGGTCACGCGGCCCGTGACCTCGGCCAGGTCCCCGGCGCTCAGGCTGGGGTAGGCCTGGCTTTGCGGGCTCCAGATCTTGGCTTCCAGGCCGCCGCTCATGTCGCGCAGTTCCAGCTTCCAGAAGGGGCCGTTGCGGGCCTGGCCCTGCTGGGCGGAAGCAATGAGAAACACGCCGGCCACGTCGCGGCCGTTTTGCAGGTCGGCTATGAATTGTGTTTTGTCCATCTTCAGTGTACGCCTTTATCCGTGCCGCCTCATCGGGGCCGCCGGGCGGGGGTTCTCGCTGTCAGCCCGGCATGGTGGCCTGTTTGCGGCGTCTTGTCAAACGGCTCCGGCCGAAACCGTCCACACAACCGAGAATAAACGCATGATCATCTGCCTGACCAATGACGACGGCATCCAGTCCCCCGGCCTGCGCGCCCTGTACCACGCCTTGCAGGAAGCCGGGCACAGCGTGCACGTGGTGGCCCCGCTTACGGAACAGTCCGCCGTGGGGCACGCCATTACCGTGCACGGCCCCCTGCGGGCGCGGCCCATCAAGGAAAACAGCTTTTCCGGTATAGGCGTGCACGGCACCCCGGCGGACTGCGTCAAACTGGGCATTGGCGAACTGATCGGCGAAAAGCCGGACGTGGTGGTTTCCGGCATCAACGCGGGGGCCAACGTGGGGCCGGACATCATGTATTCCGGCACCGTGGCCGCCGCGCGGGAAGCCGCCGCCCTGGGTTTCCCGGCCCTGGCCGTTTCCTACGACGAATTCAAGCCCGCGGACCTTACGGAACACGCCCGCTACACCGCGAAACTGCTTTCCAAGCTGCCCTGGTCGCAAATTCCCGAGCGCCGGGTCCTGAACCTCAATTTCCCGGCCTGCCCCCTGCCCAACACCAAGGGCCTGAAGCTCTGCCCCCAGACCACGGCCATCTGGCGCGACTGGTACCACCGCCGCGAAGACCCCAGGGGCAATTCCTACTGGTGGCTGGACGGCGAGATTCCCGAGGAAAAAGTCGCGCCCGGCACGGACAGGGCCTACCTTTCCCAGGGCTGGATCACCCTGACGCCCCTGCGTTTCGATTTTACGGACGAGGATACCCTGGCCGCCTTGGCGCGCTTTCTGCCCTGAGTGAACGGGTGCATGCTTCATTTCCAGGAGGGGGAAATCTTTCCATAAGGAACTGTTTCCCCTTCCTGCAATTTCCTTGATACTTCTTGCCGATCTGAAAAACAGCCCCATAGCGCCGTATTTTCTTTCTAGAATTACGCACAATTTTACCTCAAACGAAAGGAAAAACAGCACCCTGCCGGGAGTATTTTTTCCGGCCTTTGCCCTTTTCTGCAGGCTGGTCTATACTCTGGCCGTACCGGGACGCGTGCCCGGCCTTCCCCTACCCTCAACAAGGAGAAACTCCATGCCGCTGATAGGACCTAAAGACATGTTCGCTCGGGCTTTCAAAGAAGGTTACGCCATCGGCGCCTTTAACGTGAACAATATGGAGATCATCCAGGGCATCATGATGGCCGGGGCGGAGGAAAAAGCGCCGCTTATCCTGCAGGTTTCCGCCGGGGCGCGCAAATACGCGGGCCAAAACTACATCGTCAAGCTCATTGAGGCCGCGCTCATGGAAAGCGACCTGCCCGTGGTGCTGCACCTGGACCACGGCCCGGATTTCGAGCTGTGCAAGGCCTGCATTGACGGCGGCTTCACCTCCGTCATGATCGACGGTTCCCACCTGCCCTTTGAGGAGAACATCAAGGTCACGAAGCAAGTGGTGGAATACGCTCACGGCAGGGGCATTTGGGTGGAAGCGGAACTGGGCCGCCTGGCCGGGGTTGAGGACGAGGTTTCCTCTGAAAAGTCCATTTACACCGACCCGGACCAGGCCGTGGAATTTGTGCAGCGCACCGGCTGCGACTCCCTGGCCATTGCCATCGGCACCAGCCACGGCGCGTACAAGTTCGCCGGCGACGCCAAGCTGGACTTCCCGCGCCTGGAAAAAATCGGCAAACTCATGCCCGGTTACCCCCTGGTGCTGCACGGCTCTTCCAGCGTGCCCCAGGAGTTCGTGGACATGGCCAATAAGTACGGCGCCAAGGTGGGCGGCGCCAAGGGCGTGCCCGAGGACCTGCTGCGCAAGGCCGCCGGGATGAGCGTGTGCAAGATCAACATCGACACGGACATCCGCCTGGCCATGACCGCGTGCATCCGCAAGCATTTTGTGGAACACCCGGAAGACTTTGACCCGCGCGCGTACCTCAAGCCCGCGCGCGAGGCGGTGAAAAAGATGGTCCAGCACAAGATCAAGAACGTGCTGGGCTGCTCCGGCAAAATCTAGCCGGTTCCGTCCGGACGCCTGCTCAAAACCGTCCGAGAATCTGTGGGAAAACGTAACGCGCCCTGTCGCCTTTCTGGCGGCGGGGCGCGCTTTTCATCACTTGGGCAGACCTCTTTTCCTGGAGGGAAAAATAGCGTATGCGTGGCGCATGATTGCTTTTTTCGCCGCGCTGTGCATCGTCCTCATGGTCTTGTCGCTTGCGCTGCATCTGTTCGGCCTGCCCGCCAACTGGGTCATTCTGGGACTGGCTGGCCTATGGGCGCTCAGCGTGCCCAGTTCCACCCTTTCTCTGGGTTTTATCGGCGTTCTGGCCTGCCTGGCCTTTGCCGGGGAAATTCTGGAGATGCTGCTCCTGCACTTGGGGGGCAAAAAATACGGCGGATCCGGCAAGGCCACCTTTGCCGGCATGCTGGGCGCCTTTGTAGGCGCCATACTGGGCGCGCCCTTTTTCCTGGGCGTGGGCGCGTTTTTCGGGGCTTTGCTCGGCGCATACGTGGCGGCGCTTATTGTGGAGCTGCTCCGGGGCGTGCCCAAGGAAGCGGCCCTTTCCGCCGCCTGGGGCATTATGGTGGGCCGCTTCGGCGGCACAGTGCTGAAAGCGGCCTTAGGCTTTGCCATGGTCGCGCTTGCCGCCCCGCGCATCTGGCCGGGCTGGCCCCTTTCCGGTTCCAGCTGGATGGTCTGAGGCTCTTTTTCCATGCATACCCCTTCCGTAATCCTGGTCCGGCCGCGCTTTCCGGAAAACATCGGCATGGCGGCCCGCGCCTGCGCCAACATGGGCGTGGGTGAGCTTATTCTCGTTGAGCCGGAACGATGGGAAAAGGACAAAGCCCTGCCGCTGGCCACAACCCAAGGCGCGGCCATTCTGGAAACCTTGCGCATTGTGCCCAGCCTGGAAGATGCTCTGACGCCTTTTTCCAGGGCTTACGGCACCACGGCGCGCACCGGCGGCTGGCGGCGGGGCGTTCTGCCCCCCCGGAAAGCGGCGGAGGAAATCGCCGCGTTCCCGGCTTCCTCCGGCAAAACGGCCCTGGTGTTCGGCCCGGAGGACAGGGGGCTGGAAAATGCCGAAGTGGAACTCTGCACCCGGCTGATAACCATTCCCACGGCCCCGGAAGCCTCTTCCCTTAACCTGGCCCAGGCCGTGCTGCTGGTGCTGTACGAATGCTTTACCGCGTCCCTCGGCCACTCGTTCCATCCGGACAAAAAGCCCAAGGGGAAGGCCGGTTCGCGGCCGGCTACCCTGGCGGAGCAGGAAACGCTGTTCGCCGCCCTGCGGGAGCTGCTGCTGGACATCGATTTTTTCCCCGCCGACAACCCGGACTGGTTCATGCTGCCCCTGCGCCGCTTTTTTCACCGCGCCGCGCTGCAACGACACGAATTTGACATGTTCATGGGCATTTGCAGACAGATGCGCCACGCAACAAAACAGGCGGGGAAAGAGCTTCCGTAGAACGGCTTAACGTTGAAAAAGTTAAACCGCTCTGTAAGGATTTGTCCTCAGATCCTTACAGCTGGATGCTCGCAGGCGGGCTCTGCCCGCCGTTAAGCAAGCCTCCTAAAGCGAAAATACTCTGCCAGGACTGACGCGCGGCTTTGCTTTTCCCCGTAAAGCCTATACAAGACATAGAGTAACAGCGACGCGCGGCGTTCTTTCCGCGCTCTCTATTCCACTTCCCGGAGCAGACATGCCTGGCCCCTTTCCCGCCGCCCCCCCTTCCGGCGGCAACGATTCCCCAAGACCCGGACCGCGCAACGCAGCGGACGTGAAGTATACCAATTCCGGGGTCTGGGAATGGGACCTGCGTAAGGGCACCGTCCACTGCACCCCGCTCTGCCAGGCCGTGCTCCGGCAGTCTTTCAACATCAGCGTCCCTCCCGATCCCTTCTGGCACGGCCTGCCCATGCACTGCCGCCTCGAGGTGGAAAAGGCGCTGGCCCCCCTGCTGCGCGGCGAAAGCGAGCATGTCACCATCATCATCCCCCTGGATGAGGAGGGCGGCGGCACCGCCTGGCTGCGCATCCGCGCCGTGTGCCTGCCGGACGAAACGGGCAGGCCGCGCCTTATCGCGGGCACGGTGGCCGATATTTCGGAACAGACCGGGCATGAGCGCGTGCTCAAATCCGCCGCCGCCAATTTCCGCTCCCTGGTGGAACATTCCCCGGACACCACGCTGCAGTTCGCGCCGGACGGCCGGGTGATCTATATCAGCCCCCACATCAGCGGCTATTCCCGCATCGCTCCGGCGACCGCGCCGGGGCAGTATTTGCGGGACCTGCCCGCCAGCCCGGAGTATAAAAACTTTCTTCAGGAAAACATGTCCCGGGTGCTGGAGCTGAAGTACCCCGTGCAGGCGGAGTTGAACTTCACCTCCTCCCTGGGCATGGATATCGTGATCGACGCGCGCTTCTGGCCGGAATTCGACGCGCGCGGCGAAATACTCTCCATCATCATTCAATCCCGCGACATTTCACTGCAGCAACGCATGGAACGCAGTTACCATGCGCTTTTTTCCAGCATGGTGGACGGCTTCGCCCTTTTCGAACGCGTGCCGGCCCTTACGGACGGCCGCGCGGACATGGCGCTGCTGATCATGAACCCGGCCTTTGCTTCCATGCACCGCCTTTCCCCGGACGCGGACACGGGCCGCCGGCTTTCCGAGCTTATGGGCCGCAACGCGCCCGGCTGGCAGTCCGTCTGCAGTTGCGTGCTGGCCAATGAAACGGCCCGCGCTTCGCTGCACGACGAGGAGGAAGACCGCTATTTTGAAATCACGGCCTACAGCCCGGAACCGGAACGGGTGGCCTGCATCGTCACGGATGTGACCGGCGTCATCGCCGTCGAACAGGAAGCCCGGCTCAATGAAGCGCGCTTCGCCGCGCTGAACAGCCTGACCCAGATGGACGACGACACCCCGGACGAGGCCATTATCCGCTTTGCCCTGGACGAGGCCGTGCGCCTCACGGGAAGCGAGGTGGGCTGCCTGTACCTGGCCCACGCGGAAGGGGACGGCGACGCCCGCTTTTTCTGGACGCACCGGGATGCCCATCACGAGGGAGCGGAGTTTCTCTCCCGTTACGCGCTCTCCGTGTGCCAGAAAGCCGCCCAAAGCGGTTCGGATTCGGACGCCTTCGGCATTTTTGAAGAAGACCCTTTCACTGCTCCCGCCCCGGGCTTCGCGCCCCTGACGCGCCGTTTCATGCTCGCTCCCGTGGCCCAGGAAGGCAAAGTTCTCTGTGTGGCCGGGGTGGCCAACAAACACAAGGAATACAACAACAGCGACCTGCGCCAGTTGGAGCTGTTCATCCACGGCATGTGGCTGGTGCTCCGCCGCCGCTGGACCCTGCACGCCGCGCGAAAAGCCAAAGAGGATGCGGAAGCGGCAAGCCGCGCCAAAAGCGCGTTTCTGGCCAACGTCAGCCACGAGCTGCGCACCCCGCTCAACGGGGTTCTGGGCATGCTCCAACTGCTGCGCCTCTCCCCGCTCATGCCGGACCAACGAGAATTTGTGGAAACGGCCAACTCTTCCGGCCAGAGCCTTTTGCGCATCCTTTCCGATATTCTGGATTTTTCGCGCCTGGAAGCGGACAAGATGGAACTGCGCAGGCAGAGCTTCTCCATTGAGCAGACCCTGCGGGGCGTCATGGACATGTTCCGTCACGAGGCCCGGCAGAAAAAGCTGGCCTTTTCCCTGCACATGGACCCCGGGGTGCCGCTCCAGCTTCTGGGGGACGACGCCCGCATCCGGCAAATCATGTTCAACCTGGTGGGCAACGCTATAAAATTCACGGAGCAGGGTCAGGTGGATGTTTTCTGCAGCCTGCTGCCGCACGTCAAAAACGGCTCGGCCCACATTTACCTGGCGGTGGCGGATACGGGCATAGGCATTCCCGACGACCAACTGGGGGTCATTTTCGACGCCTTCACGCAGTTGGACAGCTCCTCCACCCGGGCCTATCCGGGCACGGGGCTGGGGCTGGGCATCGTGCACCGCCTGCTGACGCTCATGGGCGGTTCCTTGTGCATGGAAAGCGAATTCGGTCACGGCAGCACCGCGCACTGCTCCATTCCCCTGCCTCTGCCCAAGGCGGAACGGCCCGCGCGGCCCGCGGCCCGGCCCGCCCCGGAACTTGCCAGCGAAAAAATTTTGCGTATTTTGGTGGTGGAAGACGACGCCATCAGCCGCTTTACCATCAAGGGGCTGCTGGAGCGCCTGGGGCACGAGGTCCACTGCGTGGGAAACGGCAGGCTTGCCCTGGAAGCGCTGGCCGCGCGCTCTTTTGACTGCGTGCTCAGCGATATCCAGATGCCGGTCATGGACGGCATGGAGTTCGCCCGCCTGCTTCGCCTCAGCGGCCCGGAACCGGAATCCGGCCTGCCGGCGTTGAGCGGGAAAGCCCGGACAACGCCCCTGATCGCGCTGACCGCCCATGCCATGGCCGGCGACCAGGAACGCTTTCTAGAGGCGGGCTTTGACTACTACCTGTCCAAGCCCATTGCCATGGTCGATTTGACGGCCGCCCTGCGCTGGGTCATAACAACTCTGCACAGCAAAGGCAGCCTGTAACTATAGAGTCTTTCACACTTGAAATGCTCGCAAGGATTTGCCCCCAAACCCTTGCCGCCAAATAGACGCAGGCGACAATTCCGCAGGATGGCGGAATTGCCCGCCGGGGGCCTCCCCCGGCGCCCCGAAGGGGTGAGGGCCAAGACGGCCCGAATCAACTTTGCCCGCCGTTAAGCGACTATTTGAAGCGAAAACTGCTCTAAAGGATATCGCCATGTCCCGCGCACCGGTCAGCACGCTTTTCCGCGTCATCGCCGCCATAATGGCGGCCGGGCTGCTCTGCGCCCCGCTGGGCGCGCAGGCGGCGGCCGCGCGGACCGACAGGGTCCAGACGGAAGCCTTTACCATTACCCAGCGCAGCGACAAATACCGGGTGCACATCTCCTACCCTTCCATCGGCAACACGGTGGCGGACACGGAGCTGGCCATCTGGGCCACGGGGCAGTCCACGCTGTTCATCCGGGGCATAGAAGACCTGCCCACCGCCTTCCCGTACGAGCTCACCATCAGCTACAGCCTGCAGAACGCCTCCCCCAGAGTGGCTTCCGTTATTTTCACCATCAGCACTTACACGGGCGGCGCGCACCCGGAACCGGGCATGGCCACTTTTGTCTACGACCTTTCCAACGGCCGTCTGCTCTCCTACGCGGATATTTTCCGTGACACCAAAGGGCTGCTGCCCTTTCTCAGCAGCTACTGCCGCGCGGAGCTGACCAAAAAACTGGGCGACGGCCCGGAAGGCTCCATGATCAAGGCCGGGACGGAAGAGGACATGGTTAATTTCGACCTCTTCTCGCTGAATGCCGGCGGCCTGGTCGTCCACTTTCCCCCTTACCAGGTAGCCCCGTATGCGTCCGGGTACCAGGAAGTGCACATCCCTTTGGAAAAACTCACGCCTTTCGCTCCGCTGCTGCCGCTTTGGGGTAAAGCTCCCGGTTCTTCATGAAGCGCGCCTCTTTTTCCCTCTCCTTTTGCGCCGCCTTTCGCCGCGTTCTTTTTGCCGTTTGCGCGGCCGCGCTTTTGGGACCCGCTTTTTGCGCCGCTCCCGCCCTGGCCCAGGGCGCCAGGGCGCAGCAGTACCACCCCGGCCTGCGCACCCTGGGCATATGGGACCCCGTGCTGGGCCTGCGCCTGGACGCCGCGGTGTGGTACCCTTCCCTGCGCGCTTCCCGCGAAGTGCGCCTGGACGGCTGGACCATCACGGCCAGCCGCAACGGCCGCGAAGTGGCGGGCCGTTACCCCCTGATCCTGATCTCGCACGGCGCGGCCTCCAACCGCCTCGCCCTGCATGACCTGGCGGAAGCCCTTGCGCGCCGGGGTTTTGTGGTGGCCGCGCCCACCCACCCCCATGACAACATGGACGACACCTCCGACATTTACAGGGCCTCCCTGCTTCAGGACCGCCCCCTGCACCTGCTGCTGACGCTGGAAACCCTGCTCGCGCACCCGGAACTCTCGGCTATTATCGATGAAAGCCGTATCGGCCTTCTGGGTGTCGGCTCCGGCAGCGCCACGGTGCTGCAGCTTCTGGGCGCGCGGCCGGATGTGACCAAACTTCCCGCGTACTGCGCCGAAGATCCCGGCATTGATCCCTACTGCACACCCTGGGCCAAAGCACAGTATCCCCAGTTGGAAAAGGAAGCCGCTTTGCTGCTTTCCCAACTGGGGACCGACGTGCTCACCCCCCGCCTGGACGCGCTGAGCAAACCCGCCCCCCTGGAACCGCCTCGACAGAACGCGCCGCCCCCTGCTCCCGCCGAGGCCGCTTCCAAAGAAACCGGAGAGGAAAACCCGGAAGCCATGCCTTCCCCCCTGCCCAGCCCCGTGCGCGTCGTCCCCGCCAAAACCTCTCGCCGCCCGGCCGCAACGCGGGCCGTCAAAGCGGCCGCCCTGCTCACCCCCGGCCTGGCCGCGCTGTTCCAGGGGCAGGACCTGCGTTCCCTGCCGGTAGCCATGGCCATTGTCAGCGTGGAAAATGACGAGCTCTACCCCCCCTCTTCCAACGCCGCCCGGCTGCGCGGCCAGTTTCCGCCCGGCACGCAGTGGTTGTCCATTCCCGGCGCCAGCCATTACTCCGTGCAGTCCATGTGCCCGCAGTCGCTCATAGAATCCTTCCCGGCCATGTGCGGTAGGAACACTCCCAAAGATAACGCCGCGCGGCAGGCCAGAACCGCGTTTCTCACGGACTTTTTCCAGAAAGCCCTGGGAGCGCCTCTGCCGCCCCTGGCGGAAGCGGAAACCACCCCGCCTAAACAGAGCGGAAGAAAAACCGTTCAGCCCCAGGCCAACGCCACAAAGAACGCCACGCTGGCCCCCGCGGCCAACGCCACCCAGAGCGCCGCGCCCAAGGCCAACGCCACCAAACGCTCCGGCCCGCGCCGTAATCAGCGCTAACACTGTTCAAAATAGCTGTCGAAGCCATCCAAAAACGAAAGCAGGGCGCTGCCCCGCACCCGCAAGGGGGCTGAGCCCCCTTGACCCCGCGACAGGGTGGGGAAGGGAGCGCCGTTTTTTGCCGCACGTCACCCTGAGCGCAGTGAAGGATCCATCTTCTCTGCCTTTTGCCTTTTCCTGCGCACGAAAAAGCGGAAAACATTAAGATGGATCCTTCGCTGCGCTCAGGATGACGGGTAGTAAAAGACAATACTCCCGTATCCACCCTGAATGGGTTCCAAGGGGCGTGCCCCTTGGCTGGTACAGGGAAAAACGCAACCGCAGGAAGCGGTTGCGCACGGAGCGTAGCGACGCCCGTAGGGGGCGGCACAGGACGTGCCGCATTGCGCCCTGCTCTCACTCTTCATTGGCTTCGGCAACCAGAGCAGTTTCGCTTTGAGATTGTCGCTTAACGGCGGGCAAAGCCCGCCTACGCCAATCTCGCGGCAAGGATTTGAGGACAAATCCTTGCAGAGCAGATGAACATTTTCAATGTCAATCTGCTCCAAAAAAATGCCTGCCCTGATACGCGATACCAGGGCAGGCGCTTATTCACGTATATCTGCCGCGCTTATTTACCGCGCTCTTCCAGCACGGCCACGGCGGGCAGAGTCTTGCCTTCCAAGAACTCGAGAAACGCGCCGCCCCCGGTGGAGAGGTAGGATATTTTGTCTTCCACTTTGTAGCTGTCCACGGCCGCCAGGGTATCGCCGCCGCCGGCTATGGAAAAGGCGGGGCTGTCCGCCACGGCCTTGCACAGCGCTTTCGTACCCGCGCTGAAAGGTTCAAGTTCAAACGCGCCCACCGGGCCGTTCCAGACAATGGTGCCGGCTTTGAGCAACATCTCGCGATACAGGGCCGAGGTTTTGGGGCCTATGTCCAGAATCATGTCTTCCGGGGCCACGTCCTTGACGTCTTTCACCGTGGCGGGGCTGTCGGCGGAAAATTCCTTGCCCACCACCACGTCCAGGGGCAGGGGACTTTCCCCGCCCTTGGCTTTGGCGGCCTGCATCAGCCGCGCGGCTTCCGCCACCAGGTCCGGCTCGTACAGGGATTTGCCCACGGGGTAGCCCGCTGCGGCCAGGAAATTGTTGGCAATGCCCCCCCCCACAATGAGCTTGTCCACCTTGGCGGACAGGGCGTCCAGAATAGTCAGCTTGGTGGAAACCTTGGAACCGCCGATAATGGCGATAAGCGGCCGGGCCGGATTGGCCACGGCTTTTTCCAGGGCTTCCAGCTCCGCCGCCAGCAGGGGACCGGCGCAGGCCACGGGCGCGAACTTGGCCACCGCGCTGGTGGTGGCTTCCGCTCTGTGGGCCGTGCCGAACGCGTCCATCACGAAAATATCGCATAGCGCCGCGTACTTGCGGCCCAAATCCTCATTGTCCTTTTTCTCACCCTTGTTGAAACGCACGTTTTCGCAGAGCACCAGCTGACCGGCTTCAAGGTTCACGCCGTCCAGGTAATCTTTGACCAGGGGCACGGGGCGGCCCAGAAGCTCGCTCAGACGCGCGGCCACCGGGGCCATGGAAAACTCTTCCGCATACTCCCCTTCCGTGGGGCGGCCCAGGTGGGAGAGCACCATGACCTTGGCCCCGGCTTCCAGAGCCAGACGGATGGTGGGCAGGGCGGCCCGGATGCGGGCGTCGCTGGTGACGCGGCCGTCTTTCACGGGCACGTTCAGGTCTTCCCGGATCAGCACGCGTTTGCCGCCAAGGGCGAGATCGGCCATTTTCAATATCGCCATACATGCCTCCAAAGTGGAGTTTGAAATACCGTCATAGGGCGCGCAAAGGCGGCCCCGCCTTCTTTGTACACCGGGGCGGGCAAAAAAACTACCGCAAGGCCCGCCGTCAGCCGGAACTTTCTTTGCGCAGCGCTTCCTTTTGCTGCGCCGAGTAGGTTTCATAGTCCGGGGACAGGCAGTCGAAGGTGCCGCCCATCAGGCCCTTGAACACATCCTGCGGCGGAACCTGGGGCGCTTCCTGATTGAAGCAGGAAGCCTGCACGGCGGGCAGGGCCCGGATTTCCCGCACGCTCTTGTATTCCATGGCCCCGCAGTACTTGCAGCGGAAATAGGTGGCCTTGCGCGCGCAGTTGCAATCTTCTTTCACGAATTGGTGTTTACGCATACAAACCCTTTAGCAACTCTGTTCGCCGGAGAGACGGCGCAGCGTATGCACAGCTCCGATGACCGCGCCTTCCGGGGTGTGGTAGGGCGCGACCTCGGCCAGAAAAAACACATCACTCTTGCCCAGCCGCATTTCCCCGGAATGGGCGCCCTTGTCCTGAAGAAAACGGGCGTAGGGGGTGTGCGGCGCGTCAAAACCCTCGGCCGGTATTTTCGTGCCCTCTTCCAGAGCCGTGCCGAACAAGTCCCGCGCGGCCTTGTTGGCCATGATCAGAAAGCCGTGCAGGTCCGTCACCAGAATGGCTTCGCGCACGGCGTCCATGGTGCTCTGCAGCAGGAGATAGGCCAGCTGAAAGGCCTCCTCGGCCTGTTTCCGGGCGGTCACGTTGATGACCACGCCCTCGTAGCTGGCCAGGTTCCCGCTTTCGTCCAGCACGGCGGAACAATGCTCTTCTATCCAGAGCATGTCCCCATCCCGGCCGTAGACCTTGGATTCGAACCCGGAAACCTCGCCCTTTTCCCGCAGCAGTGCGAGCAGTTCCGCCCTGCGGCCCGCGTCGTCATAGAGCTGCTCGTCCGGCAGCGGCAGCGCGCGGATAAGCTCCTGCGGGCCGTCGTAGCCCAGCATGGCGGCAAAGGCCTGGTTGCAGGTGAGGAAATAGCCGTCCGGGTGGCAGACGTAAATGCCCACGGCCGCGTTGTCGAAAATGTTGCGGTGCTGGCGCTCGCTGGCCCGCAGCTTCTTCTCCAGGTTGGAACGGTGCACGGCCAGGCGCAGGTTCACCTTCAGGGCGTCCGCGCTCACCGGTTTCTGGATGAAGCCCAGCGCTCCGCTTTCCGCCACCCCGGCCATGACCTTCTGGTCCGAAGTGCCGGTGATGACGATGACCGGCACCTGCATTTCGCGGCTGAGGGTGCGGGTCAACGAAAGCCCGTCCTGCCCGTCTTCCAGGTGGATATCCATGAGCAGCACGTCAGGCCGCAACGAAACCACGGCGGGACGCACTTCCGAACCACGGGCGACCACGCCGCAGACCCGGTGGCCTTCTTTCTCCACCAGACGGCGCAGCATCAGCGCGGCCACGGGGTCGTCTTCCACCAGAAGCACGCAAAGGGCTGTCGCGGCCATGGCCCGTTCCCGCTCAGACGGCCGCGTGCAGCAGCATGTTGTCGCGGTGCACCGCTTCCGCGTAGGCCTTTTCCTCGCCCTCGGCAGCACGGCCCGCAAGGCTTTTGCCCAGGACGCGTTTCAATTCGGCGGCGGAATAGTTGCACAGGCCCACGGCCAAAACGTCTCCGCCAGCGTTGGCTATGCGCACCAGCGCGCCCTGCCCGAACCCGCCTTCCACCTTGGCGATCCCGGCGGGCAGCAGGCTTTTGCCGCCGGAAACCACGGCCTTGGCCGCGCCCGCGTCAATGACCAGCGTGCCGGAAGGCTCCGCGTTGTAGGCCAGCCAGAACTTGCGCCGGGACACGGATTTGCCGGAAGCCCGCACCCAGGTGCCCACGTCTTCCCCGTCCAGCACCCGGATGAGAATGCCCGGCTCCCGCCCCGGCACGATGCTGGTGGGCACACCCAACTGCGCCGCGCGCTGGGCCGCCAGCATCTTGGAGTGCATGCCCCCGCTGCCCAAGCTGGTTTTGGCGCCGCACAGTTCGTTCAGCTTCAGGGCCTGCACGTTGTCGATGTGGGTGAGCAGCTTGGCATCCGGGTTTTTGTCCGGGTCCGAATCCAGCACGCCGGAAGCCGAGGTCAGGTTCACGAACAGATCCGCTTCCGTAAGGTTGAGGAGCAGCCCGGCCAGACAGTCGTTGTCGCCGAACTTCAGTTCCTGCACGGCCACGGTGTCGTTTTCATTGACCACGGGAATGGCCCGCCAGGAAAGCAGCGCGGCAAAGGTGTTGCGGGCGTTCAGAAAACGCTGGCGGCTGCGCAGGTCTTCCCTGGTCAGCAGCACCTGGGCCGAAACTTTGTCTCTGGCCGCGAAAGCCAGGTCGTAGACGTGCATGAGCCGGCTCTGGCCCACGGCGGCGGCGGCCTGCTTGTCCGGCAGGCCCGCTATTTCGCAGCGCTTGCGCAACACCCCGCGCCCGGCGGCCACCGCGCCGGAAGTCACCAGCACCACGTCCAGTCCCCGGTCGTGCAGGGTGCAGATCTGGGCCGCAAGGTGTTCCACGCGCGAATGGTCCAGCCCTTCCTTGGAAGCCAGCACGGCGCTGCCCACTTTCACCACCACCCGCCGCACCTTGGCCAGGTGGCGGCGTTTCTCTTCCTGCCAGTTCATGGCGGCTCCTTTGCAGACGGTTTGTACCGCCTTTGTACCGGGACTTTGCTCCGGGCACAAGCGGGAGGAGCGGCGGCACGGAAAAAGCGCGCCGCCACGGGGTCGCTTTCCCGCGGCGGCGCGCTGCATTGTTCTTGCACTGACCCGGCTTTCTTTATTCGCGGGTCCAGATCACTTCCACATCTTCGTCTGCCGGCTCTTCCGGTTCCGCCGCCTCGCGCGGCCGCACCAGGGCCTCGCCGGGCATCAGCTCTTCCTTGAGCCGCCACATTTCTGCCACCACGTCTTCAATGCCCTCGCCGTTCAGCGCGGAAATGAAGAACACGGGCAACCCGTCGGCTTGCGCCCGCTCGCGCAGCGCCTGCACTCGCTCCGGGTCGGCCGTGTCGATCTTGTTCACCACCCGCACCTGGCGGCGCAGGGACAATTCCTCGTCGAACAGGGCCAGTTCGGTGTCGATCAGCGCGAACCCGGCCCAGGGGTCGTCGTCGCCCATGTCCTCTATGCTCAGGATGTGGACCAGGAAACGGGTGCGCTCCACGTGGCGCAGAAAGCGGTGCCCCAGGCCCAGGCCCGTGTGCGCGCCCTCTATCAGGCCCGGTATGTCCGCGATGACCATGCGCCGGTCGAAATCATTGTCGTCCAGCAGCACGCCCAGGTTGGGCGTCAGCGTGGTGAACGGGTACGGCGCAATGCGCGGCCGCGCGGCGGAAACCTTGCTGATGAACGTGGACTTGCCCGCGTTGGGCAGGCCGATCAGCCCGCAGTCCGCCAGGATTTTCAATTCCAGGCGCAGGGTGCGGCCGTCTCCCGGTTCCCCAGGCTGGGAAAAACGCGGGGCGCGCATGGTGGAGGATTTAAAGTGCTCGTTGCCTTTGCCGCCCCGGCCGCCCGCGCAGACCAGCACGGGCGTGTCCGCTTCCGAAAGGTCCGCCAGCAGCCTTTCCCCTTCCGGGGTCACTTCGTACAGCTGGGTGCCCAGCGGCAAATCCACCACCAGGTCCTGGCCGTTGCGGCCGTGGCATTGCGAGCCCTGGCCGGGCTGGCCGTTTTCCGCCTCGTAGCGGCGCTTAACCCGGAAGTCGTACAGCGAGTGCAACCGGGAGACGCCGCGTAAATACACGCTGCCGCCGTCCCCGCCGTTGCCGCCGTCCGGGCCGCCCCGGGGCACGAATTTCTCCCGCCGGAAGGAAACGCAGCCCCTGCCGCCCTTGCCCGCCTGCACGGTTATGGTCGCTTCATCTACAAATCGCATGGAATGAATGCCTCCGGCGGCCGGGGGAAGGGGTAAACCTTTCTTGGAAGAAAGGTTTCCCCCTTCCCCCGGACCCCCATCCTCCTTCCCAAGAACTTTGACAAGGAGGGTGCGGCGGTTCTTCTAGAAATACGGAACCGCTGTCGTCCGGTTGTGACTGTCCGTATCGCGTGGGCAGACACCAAAAAGGGCGAAAGCGCTAGCGCTCCCGCCCAGAATATTTCCGGCTTTCCGCCCGGCGCGCGTTGTTACGCGGCCGCTCCGGCGGGACGGACGTGCACGCGGGTCAGCACGCGCTTTTTGCGGGTGTACTTTTCAAAAGCCACCACGCCGTCGCAGGTTGCGAAAATGGTGTAGTCGCGGCCCAGGCCCACGCCTTCGCCGGGGTGCACCTTGGTGCCCACCTGGCGCACGATGATGTTGCCGGCCAGCACGTGCTGGCCGCCAAAGCGCTTCACGCCGCGCCGCTGCCCCTGGCTGTCGCGTCCGTTGCGGGAACTGCCGCCTGCTTTTTTATGTGCCATGGTTCTATCTCCTGCGCGGCTGTTACGCCGTGATGGACTTGATTTTCAGGGTGGTGAAATCCTGACGGTGGCCCTGCGTGCGACGGGAGTCGTTGCGCCGCCACTTCTTGAACACCACGATCTTGTCGCCCCGGCCGTGTTCCACCACTTCCGCGGTGACCTTGGCATCGGCAACATAGGGCTTGCCCACGGCAAAGGAAGCGCCGCTGTACAGCAGCACCTTGTCGATAACCACTTCGCCGCCGACGTCCGCGTTCAGTTTTTCCACGCGGATCTTGCCGCCTTCTTCAACGCGGAACTGTTTGCCGCCGCACTCTATAATCGCGTACATGTGATTCCTCCATACACAAAGAGAGAGGCTTCTACCCTCGCGCCGTGATAAAGTCAAGCCCTCCCCTTTTCTTTTTCCGGGCGCCCCGCCTTTTGTCCCGTTGCCGGTCGGAGGCGGACGGCGTACAAGAAAGCTGGCCTAAAAATATGCTTGCCCCGCTCCTTTGTCCATGCTATAAATTTTTTTAGGAAACAATGTTTCTTATTTAGAAACAAGTAGCTGTTGATACGCAAACAAGGAGAGACCCATGCCCCGTTTTTCCGCCAACTTATCCATGCTGTTCACCGAACTGCCGTTTGAAGAGCGCTTCGCCGCGGCCGCCAAGGCCGGTTTCAAAACCGTGGAGTACATGTTTCCCTACGACTATCCGGCGGAAAAGCTCGCCGCACTGTTGCGCGACAACTCCCTCAGCCAGGTGCTGTTCAACCTGCCCGCGGGCAACTGGGACGGCGGCGAGCGCGGTATCGCGGTGATTGGGGACCGGGAAGCCGAGTTCAAGGAAGGCGTGGCCAAGGCCATAATCTACGCTAAGGCCCTGAACGTCCCGTTGGTCAACTGCCTGGTGGGCAAGGCCGTGGAGCCGGAAGCCGTGGTCCGCCCCCGTCTGGTGGAACGCCTGCGCTACGCGGCGGACCAGTTCGCGCCCCACAATATCACCCTGCTGGTGGAGCCCCTCAATACCTTTGACATGCCGGGCTTCTACCTCAACTACACGGCCCAGGCGCTGCAGATTCTGGACGAGGTGGGCCGCCCCAACGCCAAGGTGCAGTATGACGTCTACCACGCCCAGCGCATGGAAGGCGAACTGCTGCAAACCATCAAGAACAACCTGGCCCGTATCGGCCACATCCAGATCGCGGACAACCCCGGCCGCAACCAGCCGGGCAACGGCGAGATCCATTACAAGAATCTGCTGAACGGCCTGGACGCTATGGGCTACAAAGGCTGGGTGGGCCTGGAGTACAAGCCCGCCCCGGACACCGTGGCTTCGCTGCAGTGGATCCCGGCCCACGGCTTTTCCCTGTAGGCATGTTGTGTTCCCTGCCGCAACGCGCGCGGCGGCGCATCATTATACTGACACTTTTTTGTTCCCTTTAGGAGGACGCCATGCAAATCGGATTCATCGGTCTCGGCATCATGGGTAAGCCCATGAGCAAGAACCTGCTCAAAGCCGGTCATACGGTTATCTGCTATGATCGCACCAAAGCCGCCGTGGACGAAGTCGCCGCGGCCGGCGCCAAAGCCGCTTCTTCCGTGGCGGACGTGGCCAAACAGTGCGCCTTTATCATCACCATGCTGCCCAACTCCCCCCAGGTGGCGGAAGTGGCGCTTGGCGAAGGCGGTATTGCGGATAATGCGAAGCCCGGCACGCTGCTGGTGGACATGAGTTCCATTGCGCCGCTGGCCGCGCGGGACATTCACGACGGCCTGGCCAAAAAGGGCGTGCGCATGCTGGACGCGCCCGTTTCCGGTGGCGAGCCCAAGGCCATTGACGGCACCCTGTCCGTGATGATCGGCGGCAAGCAGGCCGATTTTGACGAAGCCAAGCCCGTGCTGGACAAAATGGCCGGGAGCGTGGTGCGCGTGGGCGAAATAGGCGCGGGCAACATCGCCAAGCTGGCCAACCAGATCGTGGTGGCCGTGAACATAGCGGGCCTGGCGGAAGCCATGACCCTGGCCGCCAAGGCCGGTGCGGACCCGGAACTGGTCTACCAGGCCATCCGGGGCGGGCTGGCCGGTTCCACGGTCATGGACGCCAAAGCGCCCATGATGCTGGACCGCAACATCAAGCCCGGTTTCAAGATCAACCTGCACATCAAGGATCTGGGCAACATCATGGACACCGGCCACGGCGTCGGGGTTCCCCTGCCCCTTTCCGCTCAGGTGCTGGAAATGATGCAGGCCCTCAAAGTGGACGGCATGGGCGATGCGGACCACTCCGCCCTGGTCCGCTATTATGAGAAAATCTCCAGCTTTGAAGTGAAGCGCAAGTAAGGCCGCACAGCGTCCATGCAAACCGCCGCAACGCCCGTCAGCGCGTGTTGCGGCGGTTTTTCTATCTTGCGTGCGGGCGGCTTGACGGCCTGCGGCCTTGGCGGCACAGTGGCGGCAGTTCGCGTGCCAAGGAGTGCCGTATGCTGTTGTTGCTGCCGCTGGTGTTGCTGCTGTTTTTGTTCCATGCCCCGGCCGCCTGGGCGGCGGACGCCCCCGCTTTTCACTGGGCGGCGGTCTGGGCCGCTTCCGCTCAGGGGCCGTATCCCAGCGGCAACGCCCGCGCGCAGCCCAACCTGGACTTTGCCCTGCCCAACCCGTCCAACGGGACCTTTGACCAGACTTTCCGGCTCATGGTCCGGCCCAGCCTGTGGGGCAGGGAAACCCGGTTGCGCTTTTCCAATGTTTTCGGCACGCGGCCTCTGTTACTGGACCGCGCCTATGCGGGCCTGCAGTCCGCCGGTCCCGCGCTGGTCAAGGGCACGAACAGCCCCGTGCTTTTCGGCGGCAAAAGCTGGGTAATCATCGCGCCGGGCGACTCCGTCTGGAGTGACCCCGTCACTCTGCCCTTTGTGCGGCCGGAGGAAGAAACGCTGCTCAGCGGCCGCAACCTGGCCGTCAGCTTTTACACCTCGGGCAAAAGCGGCCCCATGACCTGGCACGCGCTGGCCCAGAACACTTCGTACCTAACCGCGCCGGGCACGGAGGCCGTCAGCGTTTCCGAGGCGGAAAAAGGCTTTGCTTTCAGCACCACGTCCTGCTTTTTCCTAGATGCCGTGGACATGCGCCTGCCCGCGGGCACCAAGGTGGTCGCCGCCCTGGGGGATTCCATCACCGACGGGGCCAACACCACCCTGAACGGCGCGGACCGCTGGGTCGACGTGCTGGCCCGTCGCCTGCAGGCGGCCCACGGCCCCGTGTACAGCGTGGTCAACGCGGGTATCAGCGGCAACCTGGTGCTGGGGCCCGCCGCCCATTCCGCCGCCTCGCCTTACGCGGGCGGGCCGTCCGCCGTCTCCCGCCTGGAGCGTGACGTGCTGGGCCTGTCCGGGCTCACCCACTGCATCTGGCTGGAAGGCATCAACGATTTCGGCAAGAAAGGCAATTTTTCAGCCCAGGAAGTCTGGGCGGGCATGGAAAAAGGCGTGGCCCGCCTGCGCGCGGCCCGGCCCGGCATACGCGTGCTGGGCGCGACGCTGCCCCCGGCGATCGGGAGCACCAACCCCAACCACGGCTCTGCGGAGCAGGACGCCCGGCGCAGGGCGCTCAACGACTTGATCCGCGGTTCCAGGCTCTTTGACGGGGTGCTCGATTTCGCCGCCGCCACAGAGGACCCGGCCAGCGGCGGCCTGAAACCGGAATTCGCGCCCAACAGCACCAGCGGCGGCCCCGGCGACTACCTGCACCCCAACCACGCGGGGCACCTCGCCATGGGCCAGGCCGTGGACCTGGGGCTTTTTCTGCCCGGGACAGGCGAGAAATAAGAAGCGCGCCGCAGGCCAGAGGCGTGTCGACGCTCGAGGCGTTTTCCACCCAAGAACCGGCGGAAGAGCTTTTGCGGCGGGTTTTATGGCAGCGCGCGAAAGGATACTCCGCGGGCCTCACGCATCCATCTGAAAATCCACTTTGATCTTGTACAGAGCGCTGGCGGGCAGGTTCAGAATAGCCACGCCCGTGGCATTGCTGATGGCATCCAGCGTGGCGCGGGCCGCGTCCTTGGACGGGCTGATGAGCGTGAACCAGACATTGTAGGCGTGGTCGCGCAAATAGTTGTGGGTGACGCCTTTTTCCGCGTTCACGGCCCGGATGAAGCCATCCAGCTTGTCTTCCGGCACTTTGGCGGCGCAGAGCGTGCTGGAAAAGCCCAGCTTGCCGGACTGGAAATTGGCCCCGATGCGCCGGATAAGCCCGCGCTTGCGCATGGCGCGCACACGTTCAAGGCACTCTTGCTCGGGCAGGCCCACTGCCGCGCCGATGACGGCGTAAGGGCGGCTCTCCAGCGGAAAGCCAGACTGGATCAGCCCGAGTATGGCCCTGTCCGGTCCGTCCAGCAGGGTATCCAGGGCGGCGTCAATGGCGGCCCCGTCAGCAGCCGCGCCATGGGCTGGTCCACTCATCCGCAACCTCCTCCACAGGGCTTCGCTTTGGCCGGAACATAGCTGCACAAAGGCTCTTCCGCCATGTGGTCGCCGGTAAGGCTGTGGGCTCTGGCCCGGCAGCCTCCGCAAACCTTGTGGTATTCGCATGGTCCACACTTGCCGGCGTAGGCCTTCTGGTCCCGGAACTGCAAAAAGGGCTTGGACGTGCGCCAAATTTCCGGAAAAGGCGTCTTGAACACGTTGCCGCAGTCCAGTTCCAAATAGCCGCAAGGCTGCACCTGGCCGGTATGGCTGATAAAGCAGAACCCCGTGCCGCCCAGGCAGCCCCTGGTCAGGGCGTCCATGCCGAAACTTTCCGGCGTCACGGCCACCCCCTCCGCCTTGGCGCGCTGGCGCATGATGCGGTAGTAGTGCGGGGCGCAGGTGGCTTTCAGGTGCATGGACGTGGTTTTGCGGAAATCATAGAACCAGCTCAGGGTTTCCTCATATTCCGCCGCGCTGATGACCTGGTCGTTCAACCGCGCGGCCCGGCCCATGGGCACCAGCAGGAAAATATGCCAGGCCGCCGCGCCCAGGCGCTCCGCAAGCCGGAAAATATCCTTGAAGCTGGCCAGATTGTCCTTGGTCACCGTGGTGTTGATCTGAAATTCAATCCCGGCCGCTTTCAAATGCTCTATGCCGCGCATGGCCCCGGCAAAAGCCCCGATTTCCCCGCGAAACACGTCGTGGGACGCGGCATCGGCCCCGTCAATGGAAATGGAGCAGCGTAGCACCCCGGCCTCGCGTATTTTCCGCGCGCTTTCTTCCGTGATCAGCGTGCCGTTGGGCGCCATGACGCAGCGCAGCCCTTTGGCCGTGGCATACGCGGCAAGCTCGTAAATGTCCGGCCGCAGCATGGGCTCGCCGCCGGTAAAGATGATGATGGGGCTGCCCACTTCGGGGAAGGTATCAATAAGCCGCTTGGCCGTTTCGGTGTCGCATTCGCCGGGATAGGGCTCGCTGTGCGCTTCCGCGCGGCAATGCTTGCAGGCCAGGTTGCAGGACCGGGTCACTTCCCAGGCCACAAGACGCAGCACGGGGCTGCCGTCCGGCAAAACTTTCGCGGCCGGGCCGCGCGCATGGTGCGGATGTTGCTTCATGACGCGCTCACACCAGTTTTTTCGCCAGCAGGTCGGACGAGAAATAAGTGATGATCATGTCCGCCCCGGCCCGTTTGATGCCCAGCAGCGATTCCAGCACGACCGCCTCTTCGTCCACCCAGCCGTTCTGCCCCGCCGCCTTGATCATGGCGTACTCGCCGCTGACCTGGTACGCGGCCAGCGGCAGATCGCAGCTTTCGCGCACCGCGCGCAGGATATCCAGGTACGGCCCGGCGGGTTTGACTATGAGCATGTCCGCGCCTTCCGCGATATCCGCGGCCACTTCGCGCATGGCTTCGCGGGAGTTGGCCGGGTCCATCTGGTAGCTTTTGCGGTTGCCGGACTTGGGCGTGGATTCCGCCGCTTCCCTAAACGGTCCGTAAAACGCGGACGCATACTTGGACGCGTAGGACATGACCGGGATATAGCCAAAGCCGTTGGCGTCCAGAAGCCCGCGAATGCCCGCCACCCGGCCGTCCATCATGTCCGAAGGGGCCACAATGTCCGCCCCGGCCTTAGCGTGGGAAAGCGCCGTGCGGCACAGAAGTTCCACGGTTTCGTCGTTGCGCACAGTGCCTTCCGCGTCCAGCAGCCCGCAATGCCCGTGCGAGGTATATTCGCACAAACACACGTCCGTAATCACCACCAGATCCGGAAAGCGCTTCTTGAGCAGCACCACGGCCTTCTGCACAATGCCCTCTTCCGCCCAGGCCCCGCTGCCGCTTTCGTCTTTGCATTCCGGAATACCGAACAGCAAGCAGGAACGCAGCCCCGCGTCCACGTCTTTGCCCACCTTTTCCGCCAGCGCGTCCAGCGAAAGCTGGAACTGCCCCGGCATGGAATTGACGGGCTTCCGCAGCACCTTCTCCTGCGTGTCCACCACAAAGTACGGCATGATCAAATCAGCGGGCCGCAACGCGTTTTCCCGCACCATCTCGCGCAGAACCGCCGTGCGGCGCAGGCGTCTGCCTCTATGAAAATTCGTAGCCATGATTGCTCCAAGAGGAATTTTGTCGAAGCCGGGTAAGAGAATGCCTCCGGCGGCCAAAGAGGGCTCCGCCCTCTCTGGACTCACCCGCCAAGGGCTGGCGCCCCTGGACCCCTTTCAGGGTGACTATAAAAAGTAGCGCATGATTCGCCCATATACTGACGCGAAAGCCCTAAAAAGGCAAAACCCGACACGCATGATGCCAAACCATCAACGCCGCCCGCCCCCATACACCCCGTCAAAGTTTTTTGAGGAAGGGGAGGAGGTCCGGGGGAGGGGAAACCCCTTTTTTCCCAAAAAGGGGTTTCCCCTCCTCCGGGCGTCTGGCCTCCACCCGCCCCACTCAAAGGAGATCTTATGAAAGTTATCCGCGCCCGCACGGCGGGGTTTTGCATGGGGGTCAGTCTGGCCCTGCGGCGTCTGGACAAGGCGCTGGAAGCCTGGAAGGCGGAAGGGAGGCAGGGGCGGCTGGTCACCTTGGGGCCTATTATCCATAACCCCAGGGTTATTGAGGAATATGCCGGGCAGGGGGTGCTTTGTTTGGAAGAGGCGGAGGCCGTCCGGGAGGGCGATCTGGTGCTTATCCGCGCGCACGGCCTGGCCAGGGAGGCGGAAGAGCGCCTGGCGCGCAGCGGGGCGCGGATTATTGACGCCACCTGCCCCAAGGTCAAAAAGGCCCAGACCGCCATCCAGGCCGCGTGGGAAGGCAGCGGCGGCGTGCTGCTGCTGTTCGGGGAGGCGGAACACCCGGAAGTGCGGGGACTGGTCAGCTACACCGGCGGGCGGGCCCTGGTGTTCGGCACGGAAGAGGAGGCGGAAGCGCTGGAACTCAGCCCGGCCGTGCCCTATTTTCTGGCCGCCCAGACCACGCAGGACCAGGAGGCGTTCGGCCGCATCCACGCGCGGCTGAAAGAGCGCCTGGGCTATGATTTGCCCGTGTTGCGCACCATTTGCGACGCCACCCGCAAGCGCCAGGAAGAAGCCATTGCCCTGGCCCGTGGCGTGGACGGCGTGGTGGTGGTGGGCGGCCGCAACAGCGGCAACACCCGGCGGCTGGCGGAAGTGGCCGGCGGCCAGAATGTGCCCGTGGTGCTGGTGGAAGACGCCAAAGACCTGCCCCTGGACCGGATCCGGGCCTGGAAAGTGGCGGGCCTGACAGCCGGGGCCTCCACCCCGGCGGCGCATATCGACGCGGTGCAGAAGGCGCTGGAAGAGTTGTAGCTGTTGAAGCCAATGAAGAGCATGCCTCCGGCGGCCAAAGAGGGCTCCGCCGCCTTTTTTCCGCTCCTGCGGCGGTGAACTGCCGGACCGGCAAAGCCGGATCCGGCCCGCCTTGTCGCTCCAAGGCCCTGGCGGGCCTGGCCTGCGGCCCCCCCCCCCCCGGGGGTATGAGGACCCTCCCGCCAAGGGGCGCGCCCCTTGGAACCCATTCAGGGTGGGTACGGGAGAATCGCTTTTTTTCCACACGTCATCCTGAGCGCGGCGAAGGATCCATCTTACCGCTTCCGTCCTTTCCGGCGATACGGCAAATTTATACTATAACTGTAGTAAAGGACTCCGAAAAGCCCCCTGTCTTGCATAATTTATGCGGAATGCGTTATCCTGTATTCTTGAGCATCCATACTTTATGAACGGGCGGGGCAAACCATGAGTCAGACCAATATTCTTCTGGAAGCGGGCACCAACGAACTGGAAATTGTGGAGTTCCATCTCGAGGAAACGGACGAGAACGGGAAACACTACAAAGGCTACTACGGCGTCAACGTCGCCAAGGTGCTGGAAATAATCCGCCTGCCCAAAATCACGGGCATGCCGGAAGTGCGGGACAAGTCCGTGCTGGGCGCGTTCAACTTGCGCTCGCACATCATCCCGCTGGTGGACCTGGCTCTGTGGCTGGGCAAAAAGAGCTCGGACGAGGTGTCGCCCAAGGTCATTGTCACGGAATTCAACAGCGTGACCACGGCCTTCATGGTTTCCGGGGTCAACCGCATCCACCGCATCAGCTGGGAAGCGGTGGAACCGCCCAACGCCTATGTTTCCGCCCTTACCCGCAACACCATCACCGGCGTGCTCAAGCTGGAAGACCGCATCGTGTTCCTGCTGGACCTGGAACACATCGTCAGCGCGCTGAACCCCAAGCTGGGCCTGCACCTGGACGAAGCCGTGGACTGGCGGAACCACCAGCGCTACCGCGCCCTGATAGCGGACGATTCCACCGTGATCCGGGAAATGATCAAAGACCTGCTGCAAAAGGCCAATTTCGAAGTGGAAGCCGTCTCCAACGGCCGCGACGCCTGGGAACGCCTGGTGGACGTGAAAAAACGCGCGGAAAGCGAGGGCCGCTCCCCCACGGACTACGTGCAGGTGATGATAGCGGACATAGAAATGCCCCAGATGGACGGCCACACCTTGTGCAAACAGATCAAGGACGACAACGCCCTGAAAAAGCTGCCCGTCGTCCTCTTTTCCTCGCTGATCACGGACAAGCTGCGGCACAAGGGACTTTCCGTGGGCGCGGACGACCAGATCGCCAAACCGGAAGTGCGCTCCCTGGTCGGGCGCGTCCTGGCGCTGATAGAAGGGAAACCATTGGCTGTGGCGGCAACCCCGGCCTCCTGAAAAAGCGCGGCGGTCCATTCCGGAGCGGAAGGCCAGGCCCGCCAGGGCCATGGAGCGCGGGGGCCGGGCGTGATCCGGCTTTGCCGGTCACGCGTCTTCCCGGCCCCGGAGCGGAAGAAGGACGGAAAAAAACGCTTCCGGCGAGCGTCTTCACCGGAAGCGGGCTTTCTGATATAACGGCGGCGCTTACTCGCTGGCGGGAGGCTCACAATTCGGGCGGCAAAGGCAGGTTCTGTACAGGCGCTCGTAGGCGCCGGTCACCCGCAGGGCGAAAGAGACGGAAAGGCCCCATTCGCGCAGCCGGCAGTAAACGTGCAGCGGGTTGAGGCAGTGTTGGAAGTGACATCGGAACGTGGTCATGGCATGGTCCTGAGCGAGAAATATCTCTCGTTTTTCTTTTGAGGCAAAACGTTGCAAAATCCAGACCGTTATCTGTTGTTCTACATCGTCCCGCGTCAGATGAAAAACTAAGTATCATTTTTAGGGCCGTTCCGGTTATTTGTCTAGACTTTATGCAAAAGAAATCAAAATTTTTTCCCGGGGCCGGGCAGCGTGTGTTTTCCGCAACTGTGGCAAAAAAGTCACAGCCCTGCAATACGGTGGGCGGGTTCCTTCCGGATGGTAGGGTTCTGGCTGTTCCTTCCTGGGTTTTGCCCGGCCCTGTGGCGGAAAATTGCCGCTTTATCGCGGGCCGGGCGGATGAAGCAGGCCTTTTGTTCATGAAGTCAAGGTCAAGTTTGGCTTACTCCGGCAAGGACCTGCCCCTGGACCTGGCGGAGCTGCCCCTTTCCTGGCACGCGCACCTGCCCCTGGACCTGGTTTGGGACGGGGGGGCCGCCGTGGAAACCTGCCTGGCGCTTATGGAAAAAATTGCCTTTCTGGGCGCGGAACGGGCGGTTTTGCACCCCCCGGCCGCCCCGGCGCCCCTTTCCGCGAAGGACACGGAAAAGCGGCTGACCGCCTTCGCCACCGCCTGGAAAGGCGCGGGCCGCGACCCCGGCCACATTCTGCTGGAAAACACCGTGGAGCAAGACCTGACTGGCCTTGCGCCCTGCATCGAAAGCTGCGGTTTTCAGGTCTGCCTGGACCTGGGGCACATGCTGGCCGGCGGGCGGAAAACGTTGACGGAATTCTTGCCCCTGGCGGCAAGGGCGGGTATGGTGCATTTGAACAGCACCGCGCCTTCCGGCCGGCACGGTCCCCTGACTGACCTGGACGGGCCGGGCAGGGAGCTGGGGCGGGCGCTCACCCGCGCCGTGCCGCGTTCCGCCGTGCTGATGCTGGAATGCTTTGCCTGGGCGGAAATAGAGGCTTCCCTGCCCCTGGTCCGGGAATGGCTTTCCGGCGGGGCGGCCGAATAGGCTGCTTTTTTCCTCATTGACCGACGGCATCAGGAGCGGATCGTGTCCTACTTTCGCAAGCTGCCCAAGCTTCCAGACCTTTTGGAGTTGTTTTCCCGCGAGGGCAGCTGGCTGATTTGCATCAACGCGGACCCGGACGCCATGGCTTCCGCCATGGCGCTCCGCCGCATCATGATCCACCGCGTGGAAGACGTGGAAATAGCCTGCATCAACGAAGTCACCCGGCCGGACAACCTGGCCATGATCCGCTACACCCGCCTGCACATGCAGCGCCTGACCCCGGAACTGGCCGCGCGGCACAACAACTTCGCCATGGTGGATTCCCAGCCCCACCACAACCCGCAGTTCAAGGACATTGATTTTTCCATCGTCATCGACCACCACCCCGTGCCGCCGGAATGCACCCTCAGCGGCTACCGCGAAATACGGCCGGAATACGGCGCCACCAGCACGCTTTTGACGGAGCACCTCTACAACCTGAACATACGGCCGGGCAAACTGCTGGCAACAGCCCTGCAGTTCGGCATCAAGAGCGACACGGGCAATTTCGAGCGCAAATTCAGCGAGATAGACCTGCGCGCCTACCACTACCTGGCCAAGTTCGCGGACCACGCCATGCTTTCACGCATAGCCCGCAGCGAATTCCACCGCCGCTGGCTGGATTATTTCGCGCGGGCCTGCGTCAGTATGCACACGGCCGGTTCCGGCCAGTTCGTGTACGTGGACGAGGTGGAAAACCCGGACATTCTGGTGATTATCGCGGATTTCTTCATGCGCGTGTACGAGTTCCGCTGGGTCGCGGTGAGCGGGTTATACGGCGAGACGGCGGTCGTCATTTTCCGGGGCGACGGCGTGACGCGCGACCTGGGCCGCATGGCTTCCGCCCAGTTCGGAGACATTGGCTCGGCGGGCGGGCACAAAGTTATGGCCAGGGCGGAATTTCCGGCTTCCGCCGCGCAGGGCAAGGACTTGGAGCTGTTCATCTACAAGCGCGTGTTGGCCGGGACGCGGCGGCGGGCGAAAGCGGCGGGCGCGGCCGCGCCCGCGTCCGAGAGCGGAGGAGCGTAGGGCGGCCGGGCGGCCGGGAGCTCCATTATTTCCACCTGTCGTCAGGTGGACCGGACTGCCGGAAGCCCTGCCCCTCTCCACCCGTCATCCCCGGCTTGGCCGGGGGATCCAGGCGGAAGCGCGACGGGGGAGAGAAGAAAACGCGTTGCCGCTCCGCACGTTACGTTGTGCTGTCACGCCCTCCGGGCAGCGGGTGGCCTGACCGTAAGTCACGTTAAGTCTATATTGATGCGCTTCGCGCTCTTATGATTCCGCGCCCGTATGCGCGGGCAGAGAGCGAGGCTTGCGGCCTCCTCTCTGCACTCTCGTCTTTCTTCCGCTCCGGGGCCGGGAAGATGCGGACCGGCACAGCCGGATCCGCCCGGCCCCCGCGCTCGATGGCCCTGGCGGGCCTGGCCCGCGCCGCGCTCCGGCCCCCTCCGGGGGTATAAGGCGCCCTCCTGCCGCTGCCTAAGTCGGGGCTTTCCTGTCGCTATTGAGGAAGGCGGAAACGCTCCACGGGCGGCCACGCAAGCTACTCCGCGGACAAAGTGGCCGGCTCGCCCAAGGGCTCACTCGGCCACAAACTCCATTGATGCTCCCAGGCCACGAACAGGCCACGAATTTCGGCAGGTTTTGCTCGGCCGTCGTTGATTAAGAAAGCGCGAAGGTTCCGGGACTGTCGGCGGAGGCTGGCGCGGAGGGTGCGCCAGGAACGGCCGTCCCGGTCCTGGGCCGGATTCGCGCCCGACACTTGAGCGCGGGGCCTTTTCTCTTCAGTGTCAGCACAACCCGGCCCCAGAACGTGGGCCCGCGGAGCGGCGGGGTGCCAGAAAAATGTTTTATAACGCGCACCGAGCCGGCGGTCGCGCCCGCCAGCGGCTTTCACGCCCCGCACAACCCCCGCCGCGAGAGGGCATCCCGGCCAGGAAGGCCGGGTGCCCGTCATCTGTATTGACAAGGCTTGACCTTTACCCTAAGTGTACACATTTCCATAGCAGATACCGGTGTTGCCGGATTCGTTTTTGCCCAAGGAGGCCCGCATGGCCCGCATTACTGTTGAAGACTGCCAAGAACGCGTGGATAACCGCTTTCTGCTGGTGCAAATGGCTATCAAGCGCGTGCGCCAGTACCGCGAGGGGTATGAGCCCCTGGTGGACTCGCGCAACAAGGAAGTGGTTACCGCCCTGCGCGAAATCGCCGCCGGCAAGGTCATGCCGGACGATCTTTCCTACTACACGCCCATCACCTCGCCTCTGGAACTGGACAACGATTGAGGCACGCTTTTGGCGCGCGGTTTTTGACGGCAACAGCGGGTTCTGAAGGACGGCGGTGAATTTCCGCCGCCCAGGTGGAACGCGGCCGTAGGAAAACGCGGTCCAGGCGCATGTTGGCCGGGGCGCGTTTTTTCAGCCCCGCGCGGCGGCGCCCGGAATTGCCGCACGACGGAACGAGCGTTTCAAAGGTATTCAGCTTTATGGCAAGGCGCGACTACTACGAAATTCTGGAAGTGACCCGCACGGCCACGGACGACGAGATTAAAAAGTCGTACCGGCAAATGGCCCTGCGCTATCACCCGGACCGCAACCCCGGCGACGCCGAGGCGGAAAAGCGCTTCAAAGAAGCGGCGGAAGCCTACGACATTCTGCGCGACCCGGACAAGCGCGCCCGCTACGACCGTTTCGGGCACGACGGCGTGAACGGCGGGTTCGGCGGCGGCGGGTTCGCCAGCAACGAAGATATTTTCAGCCACTTCAGCGATATTTTCGGCGATCTGTTCGGCTTTTCCATGGGCGCGCGCGGCGGCCGGGCCACCCGGTCCCAGCAGGGCGCTGATTTGCGCTACAATCTGGAAATTTCCCTGCGCCAGGCCGCCAGCGGCGACGAAATCTCCCTGAAAATCCCCAAAAAAGTGCCCTGCCCGGCATGCGGCGGGAGCGGCGCGGAACCCGGCACATCCGCGGAAACCTGCCGCCAGTGCGGCGGCCGGGGCCAGGTGCGCCACAGCCAGGGCTTTTTCCAAATCGCCATGCCCTGTCCGGAATGCAACGGCCTGGGCCAGGTCATTCCCCACCCCTGCGCCCGCTGCAAAGGGGCAGGGGCCATACAGGAAACCCGCGAGCTGGCCGTGCGCGTGCCCGCCGGGGTGGACACCGGCAACCGCCTGCGTCTGAGGGGCGAAGGCGAGCCCGGCATGTACGGCGGCCCCCCCGGCGACCTGTACGTGGTCATCCAGGTGGCGGAAGACAAAGTCTTTCAGCGCGAAGGCCAGAACCTGCTCATTGACCAGGAAATCACCTTCGTGCAGGCCGCGCTTGGCGACCGTATCGAAGTGCCCGGCCTGGACGGCCCCCTGGCCATGGAAATTCCCAAGGGCACCCAGAGCGGGGAAGTCTTCCGCCTGCAGGGCGGCGGGCTGCCCTACATCAACAGCTCCCGCAAGGGCGACCTGCTGGTGGAAATCAAAGTGCTCACCCCCACCCGCATCTCTTCCCGCCAGGAAGAACTGCTGCGCGAATTCGCGGAACTGGAAACAGACAAGCCCCTGAACAAAGCCAAAAAAGTCCTGAAAAAAGTCGGCAAGGCCATGGGACTGGATTAAAAGGCAATTTGGTCGAAGCCAATGAAGAATGAGAGCAGGGTTCCACCCTGCACCCGCCAAGGGCTGGCGCCCCTGGACCCCGTACAGGGTATATAGTTGGTGCGTGCCAGTGATTGCAGCCCCGGAGGAATCCGGGGTTTTTTTATGCGGTGCGCGACGGCTCCCCGCTTTTCCCCTGCCGCACCCCCTCCCTCCCCCTTTCCCAGTTGCGGCCCAGGCCGACACGCTATAAGAATAGACCAGTCGAAAAAAGCGGCATTCCCCTCCCAGACCGACCAGCCCGGCCGCCGGGCCGTCACCCGCAAAAGGAGCGAGCATGGACATCCTCTCTGAACTCAGAAATATCCCCACCACCTGCATTTCCGACGTCATGGGCGGCCTGCACAACATGGATTCCGCCATCAAGGCCCTGCGGGACGACTTCAAAATCTGCGGCCCGGCGCTTACGGCCAAACTGGGCGTGAACGACAACAGCGCGGCCCTGCGCGCCATTCGCGCCGCCCAGCCCGGCCAGGTGCTGGTGGCGGATTCCAAGGCTTCGCTGTACAACCCCGTGGCCGGCGACTTTGTGGTCGGCATGGCCAAAATCATGGGCATAGCCGGTATTGTGGCCGACGGCGTGGTGCGCGACCAGGAAGGCATAAAAGCCCTGGGCCTGCCCGTGTTCTGCCGGGGCACCACAATCGCCAAGCCGGAAAAAGGCAAGCTGGGCGAGGTGAACGTCACCATCTCCTGCGGCGGCGTGCCCGTCTCCCCCGGCGACTGGATAGTGGGCGACGCGGACGGCGTCACGGTTATCCCGGCGGGCCTGGTGGAAAAAATCATCCCCCTGGCCAGGAAAAAGGTGGAAGAGGACGAGGAACGCTCCCGCCGCGTGCTGGTCTCCAAAGAGGAAGTCCGCCGCCAACTGGAGCTTATGGCCGGGAAATAGCGGCGCGCGAAAGGCAGTTTTGTCGAAGCCGTCTTTCTTCCGCTCCGGGGCCGGAAAGATGCGTGACCGGCAAAGCCGGATCACGCCCGGCCCCCGCGCTCCATGGCCCTGGCGGGCCTGGCCTGCGCTTCGCTCCGGCTCCCTCCGGGGGTATAGGGAAAAGGGCGTTATCCTGGACCCCTTTCAGTGGGGTGGGGTGCCGCTCGCGGATCTTGCGGTAAATATCAACAAAAGTAGTGAGTTATGTATATAGTCACCGGGGGCGCGGGCTTTATCGGCAGCGCGCTGATCTGGAAACTGAACAGCCTGGGCATTGACGACATTCTGGTCGTGGACAACCTGGGCAGCACGGAAAAGTGGAAAAACCTGGTGGGCCGCTCATTCAGGGACTACCTGCACCGGGACGATTTCATGCAGACCCTGCGCGCCAAGGGGCTGCCGGGCGGCATCAAGGCCATTTTCCATTTGGGGGCCTGTTCTTCCACCACGGAGCGGGACCTGGATTTCCTCTTCCGCAACAACCTGGAATACAGCAAAACCCTGGCCCGCCACGCCCTGGACCGGGGTATCCGCTTCATCAACGCCAGTTCCGCCGCCACCTACGGCGACGGCTCCCAAGGCTTTGACGACGACCCGGCCAAACTGCGGGAACTGCGTCCGCTGAACGGCTACGGCTACTCCAAGCAGCTTTTCGACCTCTGGGCGCAGCGGGAAGGCGCGCTTTCGTCCATAGCCTCGCTCAAGTTCTTCAACGTCTACGGCCCCAACGAATACCACAAAGGCGACATGCGCAGCGTGGCGGCCAAGGCGTTCCGGGAAATAGGCGCCACGGGCCGCATGCGGCTGTTCGCGTCCAACTGCCCGGACTACCCGGACGGCGGCCAGATGCGCGATTTCATCTACGTGAAGGACTGCGCGGACGTCATGTGGCACCTGGCGGAACACCCGGAGACAGGCGGGGTGTTCAACCTGGGCACGGGAAAAGCCAGAACCTGGAACGACCTGGCGCAGGCCGTGTTCAAGGCCATGGGCCGGGAAGCGGCCATAGACTATGTGCCCATGCCGGAGCATCTGGCGGGCAAGTACCAGAACTTCACCCAGGCGAAAATGGACCGGCTGGCGGAAACCGGCTGCCCGCTGCCCGGATGGAGCCTGGAGGACGGGGTGGCGGATTACGTGGGGAATTATTTGCTGAAGGACGAGGCGTACTTGTAACAAACCGTCCAAACAAGCATACTTGATCATAAAGGCTCTCCGCGTTGTGGCGGGGAGCCTTAAAAAACTCTTGCATATATACCGTTTTATATATAGCTGAATGATTAGAATGCAGTGCTTTTGTACCGGCGCGTTGGCGCTATCCGGAATCAGCAATGGTTGTGGATATAACAGAGCGAAATTGCAAAGATAAAGAACGCCCTTCGCGGGCATCCGCTTTGTGTCCCTCGGAAATTTCAAGGTGAAAGCGCTTTAGAAGGAATTGACGGATTGCCCGGCGCCTGTGCGGCGCTTGGACCAGGGCCTGTTCACACTACGGTCTTTTTGCCCTCTGCCCGCGTCAGAAAAGCTTTTTATTCCGGTCGAGTACCATAAGAGTACACTCCCTCCATAAAAAGCCTTTCTTCCTTGGCAGAGAACAAAAATCCTCGCAGTGTGAACAGCCCCTAACGCAACGAAACACACAGGGGCTGCCTTTGAAAAGACAGTTTGCACCCTGGCATGAAAAGCGGCGGCTCTGGTTCGGGCGCGCGAAAGCGCTTCCCGGGCTGTAAGCCGCTGTTTTGCGTTTTCCGGACAGGCACGCTGTTTTTCAAAGGCCACCCCTGCTCCACGCCCTCTTGCGCCTTTCCGGCCGGAAACCGGCGGGCGTCCAGGGGGCATAACGCGCGCCGCCCGCTTCCGGCGGCGGACCTTAACCCCAGGAGCGGGCCATGAGCCACCTTATCGGCAGCAAGTACGGCAACTACCTTGAGATGGATTCCCATGAATATGTGGCCGGGCTTGCCGGCAACGACATGCTGAACATCGAGTCCCAGACCGGCACCACGCGCGTGGGCGCGTTCGGGGGCGGCGGAAACGACACCTATCTTTTGTATTCCGGATCAAAAGCCGTGATAGCGGACAGCGGGGGGCAGGATACGCTGCATCTTTCCGTTGACCGGGGTTTTTTCCACTATCTGGTCGGGGAAGGCCATGTGGACCGTGCCGTGGTGGACGGGAAGCACGGCTATATACACATAAATTTTTACGGCGACATGTACCTGTTCATCAAAGACTTTCAGGGCGTGGGCAAGCTGGAGAACGTGCAGTACAGCGACGGCTTCACGGAATCGTTCGACTCCGTCTGGAACGGGCTGGGCGCCGCCCCTGTGCAGAGCAAAACCATGGCCGACCTCGCTCCCGGGTTCGGCGCGGCAACGCTGAACCTGATGTTCGCGCAGTACGACAGCCTGGTTAAGGCGGAAAACCTGAACGCCCAGTACGACAGGCCGCAGTGGTTCAGTGAGGGCGCGTATATGGGCAACAAGGCCGATCAAATGGGTGTTGGCTATACGACCGCGCAGGACGCGCTGGAAAAGGGCGGGTTCTACGGAACCGACGGCGCTTTCGCGCATTTCATACAGTACGGGCAGTGGGAGGAGGTTTCGCCCCTGAGCACCTTTGACCCGGAATTCTACTACAAGGCCAAAACCGCCGACTATCACCATTCAAGCATAGTGACAGCGAAGCAGATACAGGACATGAAAACCATGTTCCACAACGCGGGCCTGAACGCCTGGAGCCACTACCAGCTTTACGGCACGCGCGAAGGCCTGGACCCTTCCGCCGGTTTCGACACCAGCGCGTACATGGACGCCAAACTGGCGCAGATGCAAAAAACCGCGCCCGGCTATACCATGGAAAAGCTGCAGGCGGCGTTTTCCGATGCCGGGCTTTCCGCCCTGACGCACTATGAGCTGTACGGCCGCGCGGAAGGCCTGAGCCCCATGGGCGTGAAAAGCCTGATGGAAGTGGTGGTGGACGGCGACCCCGTCTAGAGCAGTTTCGCTTTGAGATTGTCGCTTAACGGCGGGCTGTCGCGGAGCAGGATGCGAAGCGCACGGAGCGCAGCGACGCCCGAAGGGGGCGGCACAGGACGTGCCGCATCAAGCCCGCCTACGCCAATCTCGCGGCAAGGATTTGAAGATAAATCCTTGCGGAGCGGAGGAACATTTTCAAAGTTAATCTGCTCTAAGTGAAGTTTCCACTCCACAGGCCCCGCCGGCACGGCCTGAAAAGCCGAAAAAAGCGCGCCGCGGCATAAAGGCTCTCCGTCACATCAACGGAGAGCCTTGTTATTCACCCTGTCAAAGTTCTTTGGAAAGGGGGAGGGGGTCCGGAGGAAGGGGGAAACCTTTCTTCCAAGAAAGGTTTCCCCCTTCCTCCGGGCGTCACGTTACCGCGCGCCCCGATCAAAACAACTGCAACTGCTGCTCGTCCAGCTTGTGCCTGGCCACCAGGGCGGAGCGGGCGACATCCTCTTTGGGCAGGTCGTCCAGGAAGCGGGAAGGTTTGAGCCGGGCTTCCTTGCCGTAGAGCAGGCGCTTGCCGGAAGCGGACAGGAACAGGTTCTCCCGCGCGCGGGTAATGCCCACGTAAAACAGGCGGCGCTCTTCCTCCAGGTCCGGGGCGTAGGCGTCCTTGCCCGCCTGGCCGCTGAGCATGGCCAGACCGGCGAAAGGCAGCACGCCGTCCTCAAGACCGGCCAGGAACACCGAGCGGAACTCCAGGCCCTTGGCCGCGTGCAGGCTCATGATCTGGACCTTCTCGCTTTTGGCGCGCACCAGCTCAAGATGGGTCTGCAGGTTGACCCAGTTGATCAGCCCGGCCCAGCCGCCGTAGTCGTCAAAAGCCCTGGCCAGGGCCTTGAAGGCCGGGGAGCGCCAGAAGAGGATGTCGAAGGGCGCCGTGGTTTCCAGAAAGGCGGCCAGGCCCAGGGGGCCGCGCGCCAGGACCTTGTCCGGGCAGGTGAAACCTTCCTCGCCGCCGTCGGAAATGCCCAGCATGCGGCCCGCTTCGCGGATAATCAGGGCCACGCGCTTGTCTTCCCAAAATCCTTCCGCCTCGGGCGTGGCGGCCAGAATGCCCTGGCGGGTCAGCGCCCGCTGAATGGGCGGCATGAGAGAGCGCATGCGCACCAGAATGGCGATGTCGCCGGGGCTGTGTTCCCCGGCGCCGGGGATGTCCGGGTTTTTGGCGGAGAGGCCGTCCAGGGTGTGGCTGCCGCTGCCGAGCAGCGCGCGCACCTGGCCGGCTATCCAGGTGGCTTCGCTGTCCGGGCCGGGGGCTTCGAAAAACTGGGCCTGGCCGGGCAGGTCCGTGCCCGCGACAAGCTCGCCGCAGGCGGAACGGCCCGCCATAAGCGCGGAGGCGCAGCGCAGGATTCGCGGGGAGGAGCGGTAGTTTTCCGTCAGCGCGACAATGGAAAGGTCCGGCCACAGGGCCAGCAGGTGCTCTTTGACCGCGCCGTGCGCGCCCCGGAAGCCGTAAATGGACTGGTCCGGGTCGCCGATGCCGAAAAAGCCCTGGCCCGTAGGGATGAGCGCGTGCACCAGCTCCAACTGCAGCGGGGAAAGGTCCTGAATTTCGTCCACCAGCACTTGCGTGTAAGGGCAGCTGTACAGGCCGGTCTGGATCTGTTCCAGCCAGAATTCCAAAAGGTCCGTGTAGTCGGCCAGGTTCCAGCCCGCTTTCTGGCGGAAGTAGCGTTCCAGCATCTGGGCCAGGTCCGGCTCCAGGGGCTCGCGGCGCTCGCGGGCGAGAGAAATCTTGTCCCAGGCTTCGCGCAGGCGCTGCGGGGTCTCTTCCGCGTTGGCTTCCGCGAACACGCGGCGGGCGCTGTCTTCGCCCAGCAGCACCGGGGCTTCGTCGTGGGTGCGGTGCCACAGCTCAAAGGCCAGGGCGTGCAGGGTGTCCGTGCGGGGCAGCGCGGCTTCCTCGCCCAGGGCGCGGCGCAGGCGCTCGTCCATCTCGCTGGCGGCGCGGCGGGTGAAGGTGACGGCCAGTATGGCGCGCGCCGCGGCCCCCTTGTCCAGCAGTTCCACGACGCGGCGGACCAGGGTGCGGGTTTTGCCCGTACCGGGGCCGGCCAGCACCAGCACGGGGCCGGGGCCGGCTTCCGCCGCCCGGGCCTGCGCGGGGTTGTCCCTGGCCGCGCTTTCCGGCGGGGTGAGCGGTTCGGACGCGACGGGGCGCTTTTGCGCGGGCCTCGAACCGTCCTGCGATTTTTCAGGCTCAGCGGAACCTTCAACCTGCTCGGGCGGCGCGGGACGGGAGCGCTTGCGCACCGGCGGCGCGGCTTCCTGCCTGCCGTTCAGGGTCAGGGCCACGGCCGGGGCTTCCAGGCTGGCCGGAACCGTGAGCAGCGCGCCGCGCGTCATTTCCCGGCGCTCTTTCTCGGAAAACACCGTGACCTTGCCGTATTCGCCGTCGTAGCCGCCTTCGCGCACCACTTCGCCCCGGCGCATGCGGGCCACGGCCTCGCCCAGCGGGGGCAGGAAGCGGGCCAGCTCGTCCGTGGGCACGGTCTGGAGTATGGCCAGTTCCGAGCCGAACCGGGCCACGGCTTTCGCGTGCAGCGCGGTGATTTTCTTGGTGCGCGGCCCCGCGCCCATGATTTCGCCCAGAATTTCCGGCAGCGGGATGAGCGAGAGAAAATGCTCGTCCGGGCCGAACACCGGCTCTTCGCGGTCCGCCAGTTCCAGCACGCGGTGCAGCACGCCCACGGTCAGCGGCTTGCCGCACACCGGGCAGATGCCGCCCAGCTCCCTGGTTTCCTTGGGGCTGAGCACCACTTTGCAGTTGCGGTGGCCGTCCAGGTGGTATTTGCCCTCTTCCGGAAAAAATTCCAGGGTGCCCAGGAAACGGGTTTCGCCGTCGCGCTGTTTCAACGCGCGCAGGATGCCGTCGTAGGAGATGGGGCCGGAGAAAAGGTTGGCCTCGCGCCCCAAATTTTCGCCGGAATGGGCGTCGGAATTGGACACCAGCAGGCAGCGGTCCAGGCCGCTCCACAGGCGGTTCATGTCCGGGTCCGACGAAAGGCCCGTTTCCAGCGCGAAAATTTCCGGCGTCAGGCTGCCGAAGCACTCTTCCAGGCTGTTGAAGCCGGACTTGGACCCGAACACGGAAAACCAGGGCGTCCAGACGTGGGCCGGGATGAGAAAGGCGCGGGGGTCCGTTTCCAGCACCATTTCCAGGAGATCGCGCGAATCCAGGCCCAGGATGGGACGGCCGTCGGAGGCCAGGTTGCCCACCTGTTCCAGCTTTTGGCACAGGCGCTCGGCGGCCTCAAAGTTGGGCATGTACACCAGGTTGTGCACTTTGCGCACCTGGCCGCCGCGTTTGTAAATGGAGCTGATCTCGCCCTGGAGCATGAACAGGGACGTGGCGGGGGCGTGGGGCAGGTCCGCGTATTCCGGCAGCTCCAGGCCCAGGTCCAGCGGGGCTTTCAGGCGGTAGAGGCCGCTGGCCTCGTCCAGTTCCGCCTGTTCCGCCAGTTCGGCGCGCCAGCGGGCGTGGGTAAAGTCGCCGCTGCCCAGCACGTCCAGACCTTTGACCCTGGCCCAGGCCGCCAGGTGCCGGGGCGTGAGCCGGGTGCTGGTGGCCCGGGAGTAGCGGGAATGGATGTGCAGGTCGGCCCGGAAGTGGCGCATATGGCGGTCGGTTCCTGAAAAAGGGGTGCCCGTGGTGCGGGTTCGTTACTAGAGCATTTCACCCTTGGAATGCTCGCAAGGGTTTGTCTTCAAATCCTTGCCGCCAAATAGGCGCAGGCGAGGTTTCCTCGCCGTTAAGCGACTATTTGAAGCGCTCATTGCTCCAGGGGGACACGCTACCACAAAGAAGCGCGTTCGCCAAATGCCCCGGCAGGGCGACGGGAGCCTGAGCGCATTCGCACGGGTGTGCGGATCTACCCGTGCGCAAGCGCTCAAAACCCCCGAAAGACAGACGAATATATCCAATGCTATTTTCTATAATTAACTAATTTAACTGAATAATAAATGTTAACTTGTTTGCGGGGGAATTGGCACGCCCCTTGCTAATAGAAAAGACAACGTGACGGCGCATCCCCCCCTTCGGCGCCCCCGATCCCCCCATCGGGCACGTAATTCCTCCGTGGATCACCCCCCCTAGGATCCACAACGTACGGGCCCCCCTTGGATCCCCCCCCTCCAAGGGGGTTCGTTCGTTGTTCGCGCTATAGCCGCAAGGCGGCGCGAAAAAAGGGCCGTCCCCGCGCGGGTGGACGGCCCTTTCCTTTTTAGGGCCTGTTCACACTACGGTCTTTTTGCCCTCTGCCCGCGTCAGAAAAGCTTTTTATTCCGGTCGAGTACCATAAGAGTACACTCCCTCCATAAAAAGCCTTTCTTCCCACGGCCAAGGACCGGCAAGAGCTGGAAAAGGCGAGAGGCGGGAAGATGGATCCTTGTATATAACCCCTCTGAGCGCGCTTATGTATTGAGGAAGTAGTGAGCGTGTAGTGAGGGGATGGGGCTTCCGGCCGCCCGGCATGCGCTTCGGTAGCCAAAAAACGAAACGGCGGGTTTTGGCCCGCCGTTTCGTTTTTACTCTTCAAGAGGCGTATCAGGGACGGCCCTGGGGGCTGTCCTGCTCATACTCGCTGCGGTCCGGGGCGGTGGCCGGGTCCGTCTTGCTCATGTCCAGGGGGTAGGCCACGACCATGGTCTTGCGGCTGTCCACGCCCATCACGCCCGCGTAACTGTTGAGGCAGGTGATCAGGTCCGGTATGCCGTCGTTGTTCAGGTCCGCCACGGCGTAGTCCACCATGGTGCCCTTGATGCGCCGCGTTTTCCACAACAGGTTCAAACCCACGCCGTCCCAGTACAGGGAGTGGATTTCAGACTGCGGGAAGTTGCGGTAGTCCGCGAATATGGTGCTGGCCGTGGAGATGGGCTTGTTGACCAGAATCTGCTGGGTGCCGTCGCGGGCCAGGTCCGCCACGATAAAGCGCATGGGAATGTAGTAGAGCTGGTCCGGGGCCACGGTATCCCGGCCCAGGCCCGGCATGGCCGGGTTGACCATGACGTACACGGCGCTGCCGCCGAAGCTGTCGTCCGTCTGGGCCAGGCGCGCGCCGCGTTCGGAGTACAGGCGTATCTTTTCCTGGTCCGTGAACATGGCCACCTTGGCGGCATCGTTGGCGCCCTTGCCGGGCGGTACGTACATAAAGTTGAACAGGTTGCAGCCTTCCGGCAGGTTCAGGCGCGCGCCGGCCTTGATTTCGCTGCCGCGCACGGTCATTTCGAACACGCCGGGCCGGAACAGCCGGGGCGGGTTGGGCGCCTGGCCCACCAGGGTGGGCTGGAACAGCGGGGCCAGCCTGGTCACGTTCAGGTAGTAGAAGGTGGTTTTGGCCTCTTCCTTGAACTGGCGCCCGTTAAAGGACAGGATGCGGCTGATGGGCTCGCGGGAGTTTTCGTCCACGCCCGTCAGCACCAGGAAGGGCTTGCGGGTTCTGTTCAGGTCAATGGACCGGATTTGCAGGGGCTTCTGGGTCAGGGGAATTTCCATTTCCGCGATCTGGTCCAGGCGGCCGTTGTTGTAGCGGTAGGCAAACAGCTTGTGCTCGCCCAGAATGAAGATTTCGTTTCTGCCGTCGCCGTCCGCGTCGCAGACTTCCATGGAGCGGGACGCGTAGGGCAGGGTCTGGGAGCGCAGCCGGGTTTCGTCCCCGCCGGTGCCGGAGTAACGGAAGGCCGGGTTCATGTACACTTCCCTGGGCGTGGTTTCGTTGTGCACCAGGTCCGGGTTCATGCGGTTGACGCGTTCGTTGGAGGCCTGCGCGCGGCTTTGCGACTGCTGGCGCGGCCGCTGGAACACTTCCGCGCTGATGGAGTCGGAAACGCCTTTCAGGGCCGGGATAAGCTGGCTGACCTTGGCTTCACGCGAGCGGGGCCAGACCTTGCCGGCCTTGTCGCGCACGCGCACGTCCAGGCTGGCGTCTTCCCCGATAATGGTCACGCTGCCCCAGACCACAAAGTCCGCGTTGGCGGCCGCGCGGGCTTTTTCCGCGGCGGCTTCGTCCGCCGCCGGGGCCTGCTTGGCCGCCGGGGCGGGCGCGGGTTCCAGTTGCCCCTTCCAGTACAGGCGGGAGCTGAACATCTGCGGGATGGACTGTTCCAGGTACTTGTACCCGGCCGGTCCGTTCACGGTAAAGGGCAGCACGGTGAAGGTTTTCACCTCCGCGGCCGTGGCCGCGCCCGCGCTTAAGAGCAGCAGGGTGACGGCCCAGAAAGCGGAACGAAGGAACGAAGTCATAGAGTCTCCTGTGTAAGGATAAAAGCACCGATAGGGGGCAGGGGCGGATAATACCCCCTCTTTTTCTCTCTGGCAATAAGGGGGCGGACGCTTGGGCCGAGGGGCGCGCCGGCCCTGCCGTCCTTCATGTTCCGGCGTGACGGGGGGACCGGGCGGCCGGAAGGCGCGCGCTTTGCTTCCGCTAGGGCGGGGAGAGGCTTTTGGCCGTCGCTTTTCCGGCCCGGCCATGCGCGCAATGCGGCAACACACGGCTTTTACACGAAAAGGCGTGCGCGGGACTGTGGAAATCCGGCCGTCCGCTTTCCGGTTTTTCCCGCGCACAGAAAAAAAATGGAATATTTCCGCCCAAGGGTGTGGATTTTACTGTTGTGGTCCGATAAAGGGAAATGTACTCCCACGGAGGCACGTTCCCACAAGAGAGGCTTTTCATGTCGCAAACGAACATTCTGCTTGATTCCGGCACCAACGAGCTGGAGGTTGTTGAATTCCATCTGGATGAAGACGGCTACCGGGGCCACTACGGCGTGAACGTGGCGAAAGTGCTGGAAATCATCAGAATCCAGCCCGTCACCGCCATGCCGCAAATGCGCCACCCGGCGGTCATGGGCGCGTTCCCCCACCGCGACGGGCGCGTGGTGCCCCTGGTGGACCTGTCCCTCTATCTCGGCAAAAAGCGCGTGGAAACCCACGAGCCCAAAATTATCGTCACGGAATTCAACCAGATTATTACCGGCTTTCTGGTTTCCGGGGTTAACCGCATCCACCGCCTGAGCTGGCAGGAAGTGGAAGCGCCGGGCAATTTCCTGCAGCACGCCAGCCGCAACGCGGTGACGGGCGTGGTGCGCCTGGAAGGCCGCGTGGTCTTTCTGCTGGACATGGAAGCCATTGTCGGCGAGCTGGACCCGGCCCTCGCCATCCGCCTGGACCGCGTGCCGGACGCGGCGGAAGGCGAGGCCCGCATCTACACCGTGCTGCACGCGGACGATTCCGGCAACGTGCGCATGCTGGTGAAAGACCTGATGGAAAAGAGCGGCCGTTTCCGCGTGCTGCAGGCCAACAACGGCGAAGACGCCTGGAAAATGCTGAAAGCCCTGAAACAACGCGCGGAAGACGAAAACGCGCCCATTACCGATTTCGTGCAGGCCGTCATTTCCGACATCGAAATGCCGCGCCTGGACGGCCTGACCTTATGCAAGCAGATAAAAGATGACCCGATCATGAAAGTGCTGCCCGTGGCGCTTTTCTCCTCCCTGATCACGGACCGCCTGGAGCACAAGGGCGTTTCCGTGGGCGCGGACGCCCAGTTCGCCAAGCCCGACCTGCAGATTCTGAGCGAAAAGGTGATGGAGCTGGTGAACTTGCGAAAGAACGCGGCGGCCGCGAAGTAACGCGGCGCGCGTGCGCGTGAAGATGACGCCCCTTTCCGGCTGTTGCGCCGGGAAGGGGCTTTTTTGCGCGCGGCGGGGCGGCCGCCCTCCGCTCTTACTCCTCCTCCTCCCAGCTCCAGCGCCTGTGCGTTCCCAGCACCAGGGAGAACAGGGCCAGCCCGGCCAGGGCGGCGGGGACGGAGCGGCTCTGGAAGCCGGGACGCCGCGTCTCGTAGTCGATGCCCGCCTTGCGGGCCAGGGAACGCAGGTGCAAAAGGTGCAGCACCGGCACCCCTTGCTTGAGGGTTCGGGCTATCACCCCGTCCCCGGCGGCGGGGGCTTCTTTGGGGAACAAAAGGCCGTTACGCAGGCTGGTGACGGCCTCGTCGCGGCCCAGGTTGGCGTGGGAGCCGCCGATATTGATGACCAGTTTCGCGCGGGGCCTGTCCAGGGGTTCCAGCAGGGCCAGCTTGTGCTCCATGACGGCCTCAAGGCCCGGGGCGCGCACAAGCGGCACGCCTTCTTCGCGCGCGGCGTTTTCCAGGGCTTCCACGCCTTCCTCGGGCATGCCGCCGCCGTTTTCATTGTCCCCGCCCAGGGTGTAAAAGCGGGCCTTGGTCTTGAGCAGGCCGTGGCCGCGCAGAATATGGGCCAGCACGGGCCAGGGCGCCTCCGGCCGGTTGGCGCCCCATTCGGAAGAGCCCAGCGAGACGACCAGGTCGATATCCAGCCCGCGCGCCTCGGCGGCGGCCAGCACCGCGTAGAGCAGGCCGGGGAAGGACGCGGAGGAGAGCACCAGCACGCGGTCGCCGCGTCGCAGGCCCAGGCTGTCGAACCAGCGCAGCGTCCGCGCGCCCCACAGGGGGTCGCAGGCGTTCCGCTTGGCCGGGAGCGAGCCGAGGGTGGTGGACGTGGCGCTCCAGTTCAGGCCGATGAACCCGGTTTTGTCCGGGTCGTGGACCGGGTCTGTCAGACCTTTTGCCGCCATTTCCTGCCACAAGACCCGCTGGCCGGAACGGATGGCGCTGAGGGCCCGCTTTTCCTCCGGCCCGAGCGCGGAAGCTCCCTGGCCCAGCAGGAACAGGGCCAGCAGCGCCAGGCTGAGCAGCATCAGGCGCTGGGGGAGGGAGCGGTCGAGCAGTCGGCGCGGGGTCATAACGCCAGCCCTCCCAAACTTTCGATGACGGCCGCGGCGAACGCGGCGGCGCAGGCGCAGGCCACGGCGCCGGACAGGGTCATGGGCAGGCCCTGGCGCTGTCCGTCCGCCGCGATCAGGCCGGGCACCACCCAGCCTATCCAGTGGGCGTCCACAGGCAGGTGCAGCGGCGGCAGGAGCGAGCGCAGGCACAGCGCCAGCAGCATGGCCGCTGCCAGGCGTTCCCGGCCGTAGAGCCGCAGCGGCCGGGAAACGAAGCCCAGCAGCGGCGTGAGCGCGGCCCCGAAAACCAGCGCGAACAGCCCGCGCGGCAGGTCCGCCGCGTACAGGGCCAAAAGGCCCGGCGTGATGATGCCGCCGCAGCCCCAGCCCGTGCGCCGGGTCCAGGCCAGGCCCGCGACAATGCCCAGGCCCACGGTCAGGCCGCTCACGTCCCGCAACAGATCGGCAGGGTTCATGCGCCTCTCTCCTCCTGTAAAAAGCGCAGCGGCCAGCCCGCCACGTTGCCGCAGGCGAACACCTTGCCCCGGCCCGCCAGCCAGTCGCGGAAGGCTTCCGGCCCGGTCAGTCCGTCATTCCAGGCTTGCCCGCCCCAGGGCGGGGACAGCAGCGGCTTCTCCGGGCGGGAAAAGACCGTCTCCCGCCAGGGCAGGGAATTGATCCAGGGCAGAAAGTCCCGCAGCCGGGCCGTTCTGTCCGGACGGTGGTGATAGAGCAGCGTGGTTTCCGCCGCGTCCCAGCCGGTTTCCGCGAAGAGTTGGGCCGTGCTGGCCACGTCGTTGGCGGAAAAAGCCACGGCCAGGCTGTCCCCGCCCTGTTCCAGAATGCGGAAGTCCGCCAAATCCGGAGGCAGTTCCGCCATGGCCCGGACAGCCGCGTCCAGATCCCGGCCCGGCAGCGCCAGCGACAAAGCCAGGGCCGCCAGGAGCAGGTTGCTTTCCTCATGCCCGCCCGAGATGCCCCCCGGCGCGACGTGCAGCGCGTTGCCGTTGGCTTTCAGCAAGCGGCGCATTTCCGGCCGCCCCAGTTCCACGCCCCCGGCCACGGGCACGCCTTTGGGCACGCCGGGCAGCAGCGAGACGGCCGCGCCTTCCCGGCCCGGTCCCCACACTTCCGTGTGGTCCGGCCGCAGGGTGGTCCAGACCACCAAGGTCGGCCGCAGCCTGTCCGGCGCGTAACGCTGCAGTTCCGGGGCCACCGCGCTGTTTTCCGCCACCAAAGCCTGGGTTTCCGCCGGGACCTGGTCCAGCCACCAGCCAAATTCCGCCACATGCGCCGGGGACGCGCGCCGGATTACCCGCTCCCCGCCGTCCGGCGTCAGTTCGCGCGGCAGCACGCCCGTAATCCGCGCCCGCGCGTTCAGCCCCCAGGCCCGCAGACCCGCGTGCAACAGCCGCGTCAAGCTGCTCTTGCCCCGGGAGCCCGTCACCAGGATGCGGATGGGGATGTTCATGGGATGAATGCCTCCGGCGGCCAAGGGAAGGGGAAAAACCCTTTTTGGAAAAAGGGTTTTTCCCCTTCCCTTGGATCCCACCCCCTTTTCCTGAAAACTTTGACAGGGGTATGGGGGCGTTTCTCGTTGATGGTCGCTCACCGTACAATTATCGATAAGCGCTTATTTTATCCTATCAAGCCAACGCACGCCAGTATGTAAGCGCCGTGGCGCGACACTTCCGCGGGATAGCGGAATTGCCCGCAGGGGTGAGGGCCAGGACGGCCCGAATCAGCGGAACGGAACCCGCGCGCCATTTTTTTAGAGCAGTTGAACATTGAAAATGTTCAACTGCTCTGCAAGGATTTGTCTTCAAATCCTTGCCGCGAGATTGGCGTAGGCGGGCTTTGCCCGCCGTTAAGCGACAATCTCAAAGCGAAACTGCTCTAGTCACCCTGCCCGGGGTCCAGGGGCGCTGGCCCTTGGCGGGCGCAAACCAGGCCCGCCAGGGCCCTGGAGCGCAGGGGCCGGGCCGGATCCCGCACAGGCCGCGCCCGCGGCTTTGCCGGTCCGGCATCTTCCCGGCCCCGGAGCGGATAAAACCTTTATCTTATCCTACCAGAAGGCTTCTCCGACATAAGGCAGATGGGCGGCAAAGCTTTCGGCGTACTTCCAGTCTTTTTTGCCGCCGCCTCTGCGGATGTGGTTGCCGCGCATGAAGGCGCGCTGGGTGTAGTATTCGATGAGGTGGCTCTGGGCCTGGAAGCACTTCATGGCGGCGATCTTCATCTCGTAGGTTTCGGTGATGTCGATGAGACAGCCGGGCACGTAGCCGCTCCACTCGGTCTGGTGCGGCTCGAAGCCGAAACGGCGCATCTGCTTGACGTTCTTGGCGCCCTCGTACTCCGCGCCGGCGGAGGTGGCGGTCAGGCAGGCCTGCTGCACCAGGGTGTAGGTCTGGTCATGGTCGCGGTTCATCAGGTCGGTCTTGTCGTGGCTGATGATGATGTCCGGGCCGAATTTGCGGATGGCGACGACCAGGCGGTCCAAAAGCGCGCGGTCGTGGAGCATGGGGTAGTCTTCCAGGTCCCAGTATTCGATCTGGCTTTCGGTAAGGCCCAGGGCCTTGGCGGCGGCCAGGGATTCGCCGTGGCGGATTTTCTTGACCTTTTCGGCGGTCTGGCCGGGCTGGGACCAGAGATCGTTGGATTCGCCCCGCACGCCGAAGCTGAGGCAAATGACGTGCACGGAACCGCCGTTCTTGTTGTACTTGGCGATGGTGCCGCCCGCGCGCCATACGTAGTCGGCCGCGTGCGCGCTTACAACCAGCAGTTTCTTTCCTTCAGTGGTAGCCATGATGCGTTCTCCTGACGTTGGGGTGTGGTTAGTTAACAATGAGGGACGTGATAGTCGTAGTGACAGCCGCGACAAACATGGGAATGAACGTGCGGCGCACCAGTTCAAAAGGTGATATGCCGGAAATGCCGGAAACCGCAATAGTCACGGCGGCTATGGGAGACATGGCCCGGGCCGGGCCCGCCGTGAACAGCACCATCCGGGCCTGGCAACGCTTCATCAGGAAATGGGCCACCAGCACCGTGGTCGGCAAAGAAGCGGGAGCGTCTATCGTCTGTTGCATGAAAAACTCCTCGCGGCAAAGGGAACGAAAAAACGGGGGATACCGAAAGAGGCTACAGGCTTTGTGAGAGAAGGACTAATCGCTTCTTTTCACGGGGTTATAACTTTGGGTTATGCGAAAAGCGAAAAACCCCCATCTTTGAGGAATACTTCAAAGATGGGGGTTGGCCGGGGGTATCGGGAAGGTTTCGGAGCGGCCATGCGCCCGCCCGCTTCTTTCGTCTCCCTTCCGCCTGGATCCCCCGGTCAAGCCGGGGGACGACAGGTGGCGGGGGGTGGGGCTTTCGCGCCCGGGATGACGCGCGCCAAGAAACGGCGCATCGTATCCCCCTGAATGGGTTCCAAGGGGCGCGCCCCTTGGCGGGTGAGTCCAGAGAGGGCGGAGCCCTCTTTGGCCGCCGGAGGCATGCTGCCATCCATTGGCTTCGACAGCTAAGCCTCTCTAAGGCTGCGCGGCCAGCATCTCCCTCAGGCGCTTGGGAAAGTCGGTGATAATGCCGTTCACGCCCAGCTTGATGGACCGCTCCATATCCTCGGGCTTGTTCACGGTCCAGACGTTGACCAGAATGCCCGCGCCTCGCAGGTCTTCCGTGTCGCCGGGCAGCAGCAGGGTGTGCTTGGGGTGGTAATACGCGGACTTGGCCGCCTTGCACACGGCCGCCGCGTCCTGGGGGCGGGCCTTGTCCAGCAGGGCCGCCCGTTCCATGCCCGGCAGATAGTCCGCCGCCTGGATCAGGTACTGGTGCTGGAAAGAAGAGAGCAGCACGCTCTTTTCCATGCCCATTTTCCTGACCATCCCGCAGACCTCTTTGGCCACGCGGTCATGCCCCACGGCGTTGGTCTGGTCCTTGATCTCCACGTTGACCCGCCAGTTCAGCTCTTTGGTCAGCTTCAAAGCCTCTTCCAGGGTGGGAATTTTCTCGCCCTTGTAGGAAGCCGCCATGGCCGGGGTGACTTCGCCGCTCGCCACGGTCTGGAAGGGGTCTTTTTCCAGGAACCAGGAACCCGCGTCCAAGGTCCGCAGTTCCGCCAGGGTGAACTCGTGCACCTTCCAGGGCTTGCGGTCCGCGAATTCCGGGCGTTTGGACACGTCCGTGGTGCGCTCCAGGGTGTCGTCATGAATGACCACCAGCTGGCCGTCTTTGGTAAAGCAGGTGTCCAGTTCCCACATCCAGGCTTTTTCCGCATGGGCCAGGCGCGCGGCGGCCAGAGTGTTCTCCGGCGCGTGCCCCCGCGCCCCGCGGTGGGCGATGACAAGAGGTTTTTGCGTAGTCATGGGTTTCTCCGCTGCCCCGGCCAGGCCGGGGAAAAGGAATAAAGATAATGCCAGGATGAGAAAACGCATCAGGTTTTCCTGGGGTTGCAGTTACGGTGACGCGACGCCCGGAGGAAGGGGGAAACCTTTCTTGAAAGAAAGGTTTCCCCCGTCCTCCGGACCTCCTTCCCCCTTCCAAAGAACTTTGACAGGGGTATGGGGGCGTTTCTCTTTGATGAAGCGGCCCCGTACACTTACGGAAGCCGCTTTTTTCACCTTTTCAAATCAGCACCCGCCGACACGCGGGCGCCACTTTCTCTCCACCCTGAATGGGTTCCAAGGGGCGCGCCCCTTGGCGGGTGAGTCCAGAGAGGGCAGAGCCCTCTTTGGCCGCCGGAGGCATTTTCTTACAGCCGCTTCTGCGTCTCCGGGTCAAAGAGGTGGGCGCGGCCCGGGCGTATGGCCAGGGTGAGGCTGTCGCCGGTTTGGGGCCGGTAGGAACCTTCCAGGCGCGCGATGAGCAGGTCGTTGTGCTCGGTTTTCATGTCGTCGTCGCCGTGCAGGAGCGAGCAGTGGACCAGGGTATCCGCGCCCAGGGCTTCCGTCAGTTCCACTTTGCAGCTGATGGTGTTGGGGCCGTCCGCGTCCACGGGCAGCAGGTCTTCCGGCCTGAGGCCCAGCAAGACGGGGCAGCTTTTGCAGCTGAGGTCCTGGTCCGGGGCCTGGGCGCCGGGCAGGGTCTTGCCGTCGGGCAGGGTAATGACGCCGTCTTGCAGCGTCGCCCGGAACATGTTCATGTTGGGGGAACCGATGAAGCGGGCCACGAACACCGTGGCGGGCCGCAAATAGAGATCGTCCGGGGTGCCGAACTGCTCCACGTTGCCCAGGTTCATGACCAGAATGCGCTGGGCGAGTGTCATGGCTTCCACCTGGTCGTGGGTGACGTAGATGCTGGTGGTGCCCAGGCGCTCGTGCAGGCGGCGCAGTTCCACGCGCATCTGGTTGCGCAGGCTGGCGTCCAGGTTGGAGAGCGGCTCGTCAAACAGGAACACGGAGGGTTCGCGCACAATGGCCCGGCCCATGGCCACGCGCTGGCGCTGGCCGCCGGAAAGCTGGCGCGGGGTGCGTTCCAAAAGCTCGGACAGGCCCAGCATGTCGGCGGCAAGCCCGAGGCGCCGGTCCTGCTCCTCTTTGGGTATGCCGCGCACTTTCAGGCCGTAGCACATGTTGTCGCGCACGTTCATGTGCGGGTAGAGGGCGTAGTTCTGGAAAACCATGGCCACGTCGCGGTCCTTGGGTTCCAGGTTTTCCACGTTGCGCTCGCCGATGAAGATTTCGCCGGTGGTTATTTCTTCCAGCCCCGCGATAAGACGCAGCACCGTGGACTTGCCGCAGCCGGAAGGCCCGACAATGACCAGAAAGGTGCCGTCCGGCACGGTAAGGGTGACTCCTTTGATAACCTGGTTGCTGCCAAAGGATTTGGTGACGTTTTTCAGTTCAACCTGTGCCATGAGAGCCTCACATCAAAAAGCGTTTGCCGCATAGTACGCGGGTTATTTTGCGGAGTCGACCATGCCTTTTTCGCCGCATGGTGCGGGTTATTTCTCGGAATCAACCATGCCTTTGACGAACAGGCGCTGCATGCAGATGACCACCAGCAGCGGCGGCAGCATGGCCAGAACCGCCGTCATCATGACCACGTTCCAGTTCACCGCGGAATCCACCACCCGGGACATGCGGGTGACGCTCATGACGATTGTGTACATGTCTTCTTTTGTGGTGATCAGCAAGGGCCAGAGGAACTGGTTCCAGCCGTAGATGAACAGCACCACGAACAGCGCGGCGGAGTTGTTGCGGGAAAGGGGCCAGGCCACGTCCTTGAAGAAACGCCACGGCCCCGCGCCGTCAATGAGGGCGGCTTCCAGCAGCTCGTCCGAGATGGTCAGGAAAAACTGCCGGTACATGAACACCCCGATGGCCGAGGCCATGAGCGGGAAAATAAGCCCGGCTTCCGTGTTCAGCAGGCCCAGGTTGGCGACGACGGCGTAGGTGGGCACGATACGCACTTCCACGGGCAGCATCAGGGTCACGAAAATGAACCAGAAGCAGAGATGGCGGAAGGGAAAGCGGCAGTAAACCACGGAAAAGGCCGCCAGAAGCGCCAGCGCGATCTTGCCCAGGGAAACGCCCAGGGCCATGATCAGGCTGTTGATGAGCATGGTTTTGACCGGCACGCCCACGGCGGTTTCAAAGCCTTCCGTCAGGGTAATGTGCAGGTTGGACAGGAAATGCCCGCCGAACCAGGCCGGGGTTTTGCCCACCAGGTCGGCGGCCTCGTGGCTGGCGGCCACCAGCACAAGGTAAATGGGGAACATGATGACAATGGAGCCGACAAACAACGTGATGTGCGCGGCGGCCAGGCTCCAGCTTTTGCGTTCTACCATGGCGATCTCCTAAAGCAGTTTCGCTTTGAGATTGTCGCTTGACGGCGGGCAAGCCCGCCTACGCCAATCTCGCGGCAAGGATTTGAGGACAAATCCTTGCGGAGCGGATGAATATTTTCAATTTTCATCCGCTCTAGTATTGAACCTTGCGTTCAATGTACTTGAACTGGATGTACGTAAGCAGAATGACGATGAGCATGAGAATGACGGACTGGGCGGAAGAGGAACCGTAGTCCCGGCCCACAAAGCCGTCCATGTACACCTTGTACACCAGAATGTTGGTGCTCATGCCCGGCCCGCCCTGGGTAATGGAATGGATGATGCCGAAGTTGGAAAACAGACTGTGGATGGTGTTGATGACCAAAAGGTAGAAGGTCGTGGGGGACAAGAGCGGAAAGACGATGGTCCAGAAGCGCCTGCCGAAGCCCGCGCCGTCAATGGCGGCCGCTTCGATGAGCGACTTGGGTATGGCGTGCAGCCCCGCCAGGAAAAAGAGGAAATTGTACGCGATCTGCTTCCAGGAAGCCGCGATGATGACCAGCAGCATGGCCTGGTTGCCGTTGAGCATGTGGTTCCAGGTGTAGCCCATGGATTCCAGGAAGTGGGCGATAACCCCGCTGTTGGGGTTGAACAGAAAGGCCCACAGGACGCCCGCCACGGCCGGGGCCACGGCGTAGGGCATGGTCAGGGCGGAGGTGTAAATGCGCGAACCCGTGCGCACCCGGTCCGCCAGCACGGCCAAAAGCAGCGCCGCGCCCATGCTCAGGAGCACCACCCAGAAGCTGAAAAAGAGGCTGACCTTGATGGAATCCCGGTAAGTGGGGTCCTGGAACAACATGATGAAGTTGTCGAACCACACGAACTCTTTGGACAGCCCAAAGGGGTCCTCAAGGAACATGGCCCCGGAAATGGCCTGCGCCGCCGGGAAGATGAAAAAGATGCCGATCACCAGCATCTGCGGCAGAATAAAGAGCACCGGCAGCAGCAACTGGCGGTTTTGCCTGAAATAACACCGTTTTTCTTGCATAACAAATGTCCTTACAGATGACGGCCACCCGGCCTTCCTGGCCGGGATGGCCTCTCGCGCCGGGAGGTTGTGCTGGCGCGGGAGGCCGCCGGCGAGCGCGGTAGCCGGCTCAATGCTCAAACTACACTATTTCTTCCGCCCCGGCGCTCCCCTGCGGGGCGGCCCCACGTCCTGCGGGGCGGGTTGTGCCAAGTTTCCGATGCGCCATCCCCCCTGTCGCGGGGTCCAGGGGGGTCACCCCCCTGGCGGGTGCAGGGTGGAACCCTGCCCGCCGGAGGCATTATTTTTTTACTGCCCGCCCGCTCCCGCGCTCATGCGCTCAAAGCGGCGCAGCAGCTGGTTGCCGCGTTCCACGGCCGTGTCCATGGCCTGCTGGGGTGTTTTCTTGCCGGTCCAGAGCAGTTCCAGCTCTTCCTCAATAATTTTGCGGATCTGGGTGAAGTTGCCCAGGCGTATCCCCCGGGTGAGCGGCGTCGGCGGGTTCAGGAACAGCGACGCGATGGGCACTTCCATGCGCGGGTCGTCCTTGTACAGGCCCTTGTCCTTGGAATACTGATACCCGGCCGTGGTCACCGGGATATAGCCGGTGATCTTGTGAAACTCATACTGCTGCTCGGGCTTGAGCAGCCATTCGAAAAACGTGGCCACGCCCTTGTACTGCTCCTTGGAATGCCCGCCCATGACCCACAGCGCGGCCCCGCCGATCATGGTGTTCTGGGGCGCGCCCTGCACTTGCGGCCAGTAAGGCAGCATGGCCACGCCGTAGGGGAACTTGGCGTTGGCTTTCAGGTTGGCGAGAGCCCCGGAAGAGTTGGTGAGGATGCCGAAATCCTCGGCGAAAAAGGCCGTGGCGGAAGCGGAAGTGCCGTCCGCGTACAGGTACACGCCTTCTTTCTGCAGCGCGGCAAGCGTGCTGATGTGCTGGACGTGGAAGGGCGAGTTGAAGCTCAGGGTGGCGTCAAAGCCGTCCATGCCGTTGCCCTTGGTGGCGAAAGGCACGTTGTGCAGGGAAGAGAGGTTCTCCAGCTGGATCCAGGACTGCCAGTTGGAGGAAAGCCCGTACTTGTACCCGGCGGCCTTGATCTTGCGGGCCATGGCTATAACTTCCGGCCAGGTGCGGGGGAAGGGGGCTTCCGGGTCGTAGCCCGCCTTTTTCAGGGCGTTCTTGTTGTAATAGAGCACCGGGGAAGAGACGTTGTAGGGCAGGGCCACCAGGCGGCCCTTGGGGTCGGAATAGTAGCTGGCCACGGCGGGCACAAAGCGCTTCATGTCCAGGGGCTTGCCCGCGTCGGCCATGACCTGGTGCACGGGCACGACGGCGCCTTTGGCGGCCATCATGCTGGCGGTGCCCACTTCGTACACCTGCACGATGTGCGGGGCCTGCTTGCCCCGGTAAGCGGCAATGGCGGAGGTGATGGTTTCGTCGTAGGTGCCGCGGTAGATAAATTCGATTTCGTAGTCTTTCTGGCTTTCGTTGAACTTCTTGACGAAATCCGCGCTTTGCTTGCCCAGGGCGGACCCCATGCCGTGCCAGAGCTGGATTTTCATCGGCGCGGCCGTGGCCGGGGCAACGCTGAGGCAGAACAGAAGAGAAGCGGAGACGAGAACGCTGAGCAGCCGTTTCATGGGTCTTCCTCCCGGCAGGGTCCGGTAGAGCGGGTTACGCCGCGAAAGCGAGCGGCATCTTAATCCTTATACCCCGGAGGGGGCCGGAGCGGCCCCCCGCGCAGGCCAGGCCCGCCAGGGCCATTGAGCGCAGGGGCCGGGCCGGATCCCGCACAGGCCGCGCCTGCGGCTTTGCCGGTCCGGCATCTTCCCGGCCCCGGAGCGGACACGGACAAAAAGCGGGACCGGCCGCACGGCCGGTCCCGCCCCAGGAATTACTTACTCATTTTGGACATC
>JAVBNC010000120.1:0-2940 GCA_031551765.1 Desulfovibrionaceae bacterium | reverse complement strand
TGCTCATCGCACTCGCGACATTCCCATACCACCTAACCCCGGTAAAGTTCTTTGGAATGGGAATGGGCCGGGGGAAGGGGAAAATCTTTCTTTCAAAAAAGATTTTCCCCTTCCCCCGATTTCTCACTTCCCGAAAAACCGCAACCTGAGCGCGTTGCTGACCACGGAAATGGAACTCAGGGCCATGGCGCCGCCCGCCAGCATGGGCGAGAGCGTGGGTCCGCCCCACAGGTGCAGCAGACCGGCGGCCACGGGAATGCCCAGCACGTTGTAGGCGAAGGCCCAGAACAGATTCTGGCGTATGTTGCGCATGACCGCGCGGCTGAGTTCCAGGGCCGTTTCCACGGACAAGAGGTCGCCGTGCATCAGCACCATGTCGCCCGCTTCCACGGCCACGTCTATGCCGCTGCCCATGGCCAGGCCCACGTCCGCGCGGGCCAGGGCCGGGGCGTCGTTCACGCCGTCGCCCACCATGCCCACTTTGAGGCCCTGGGACTGGAAGGACGCGACCACGGCTTCCTTGTCCTGGGGCAGCACTTCGGCCATGACCTCGCGGATGCCAAGGGTGGCGGCCACGGCTTCCGCCGTGCGCTTGGCGTCGCCGGAAAGCATGAGCACCCGCAGGCCGCGTTCTTGCAGCCTGGCCAGCACGGCCGGGGCTTCCGGACGAGGCTGGTCGGCCACGCCTAAGAGAGCCACGGGACGCGCATCCAGCAGAAGCACCAGAGCGGTTTTGCCCTGGTCCGCCAGCGCGTCCAGGGGGCTTTCCAGGGACGGAAGCTCTCCCCCGGCTTGCTCGCGGGCAAAAGCCGGGCTGCCTATACTCACGGCCAGGGCCGCGCCGTTGTGGCGCATCTGGTGACGCACTTGGCCGCGCACGCCCTTGCCGGGTACGGAGCTGAAATCTTCCACCGACGGGAGCGTAAGGCCCCGCTCTTTGGCGGCGGCCACCACGGCCAGGCCCAGCGGGTGCCCGGAAACCACTTCCAGCGCGGCGGCGAAACGCAGCAGATCGTCTTTCGCAAAGTAGCCCGGCGCTTCAGGCAAAGGTTTGAGGTCCGTCAACGCGGGTTTGCCCAGAGTGAGGGTGCCGGTCTTGTCGAAAATCAGCACGTCCAGTTGGGACGCGGCTTCCAGCGCGCCGCCGTCCTTGACCAGCACGCCCAGCTGCGCTCCGCGCCCGGTGCCCACCATGATGGAGGTAGGCGTGGCCAGGCCCAAAGCGCAGGGGCAGGCGATGACCAGCACAGCGATAAGAATGCGCAGGCTGAAGGCCGCGCTTTCGCCGCGCGCCAGCCAGAACAGGGCGGCGGCCAGGGCCACGGCCATGACCGTGGGCACGAAATAACGGCTGATGCGGTCCGCCAGGTTGGCTATGGGGGCTTTGGAGCCCTGCGCGTCCTGCACCAGGGCCACAATGCGGGCCAGCACCGTGTCCGCGCCCACGCGCTCCGCGCGCATGGTCAGCGCGCCCTGGCTGTTCAGCGTGCCGCCAGCCAGGGAATCCCCCGGCGTTTTGGTCACGGGCAGGCTTTCGCCGGTGAGCATGGATTCGTCCACGCCGGAAACGCCTTCCAGCACCACGCCGTCCACGGGCACGCGGTCGCCGGGCCGCACCAGCAGGATGTCGCCCGCCACGATGTCCGCCACGGGCCTGCGCACTTGCTCACCGTTCAGCAGCACGATGGCGGATTCCGGGGCCAGATCCAACAGCCCTTTGATGGCGTCGGACGTGCGGGCGCGCGAACGCATTTCCAGGTATTTGCCCAGGGAAACCAAGGCCATGAGCACGGCGGCGGATTCGTAATAGAGGTCCATGGCCTTGGACATGGCGAAGCGCCAGCTCTCCGCGTCCACTGGGCCGGAACCGAAAAGCTGCGCGCCCCCGCCGCTGAGGGCTATTTCCACGGTGGACCACAAGCTGTAAATGAAAGCCGCGCCCGTGCCCAGCGAGACCAGGCTGTCCATGTTCGGGGAGCCGCGAAACAGCGCGGGAACGCCGGAAAGATAAAAGCGGCGGCCCGCCAGCAGCACCGGCAGGCAGAGCAGGGTCTGCACTAAAGCGAAGGTGAGAGGCGAATAATGCGGGTCCAGAAAATGCGGCAGAGGCAGGCCCGCCATTTCGCCCATGGACAACAGCAGCAGGGGCAGCGCAAAGGCAAAGGCCGGGATAAGGTCGCGGCGCATGCTTTCCAGGCGTTCCCGCTGCTCGCGGCTGCGCTTTTCCCAGCGGTCCGCCGCGTCGGTGACGGCCGCGCCGTCCGTGCCGCCCGCCTCGTCCAGAACCAGAGTGAAACCGGCGGCGGTCACGCTTTCCGCCATGCGCTCTGGGGTCACCCGCGCGGGATCAAAGCGCACCAGCAGCTCTTCGCTGGCCAGGTTCACGCTGGCCTGCGCAATGCCGGGCATTTTGCCCACCACCCGCTCCACTCTGGCGGAGCAGGCGGCGCAGGTCATGCCCCGCACAGGGATGCGTTGTTGCGTCTCCATAACCGAACTCCATTAAAACGAAAAAGGAGCGTGCCCGGTTTACGGCCCACTCCCCTTGCGACGCGCGTCCAACGCGCGAGTCAAAATTCAGGGTGTTTTACGGCGCTTCAAAACCTATGGCTTCCACCGCTTTTTTCGCGGCATCCACGGTGGCCTTGTCGGCCGGGCCTTCCCAGGAAGCGCTGCCCGCCGCAAGGTCCACGTTGACCGAAAGGACGCCGGGCACCTTGCCCAGAGCTTCAGTCACGGAACGGCGGCAGTGCTCGCAACTCATTCCTTTCACGGTAATCGTAGGCATGGCGATCCTCCTGCGTCATATCATAATACCGGACGGCAAATTGGCCAGTCCCAGAGCATATTCACTTTGAGATTGTCGCTTATAGGCGGGGAACAACCGCCCGTAAGCGGCAAGAGGGGAGGGACGGATTTTTGTTTGCGCACATGCACCCA
>JAVBNC010000158.1:0-58257 GCA_031551765.1 Desulfovibrionaceae bacterium | reverse complement strand
GAAAACCCCTTTTGGGAAAAAGGGGTTTTCCCCTTCCCTTGGATCCCATCCCCTTTCCCTAAAAACTTTGACAGGGTAATGGGGCGTTTCTCTTTGATGAAGCGGCACCGTACAATTACGGGCAACGCCTTTTTCAACTATTCAAACCAGCACCCGACAGTATGTGAGCACCGTGGCGCGACAATTTTGCAGGATGGCAAAATTGCCCGCCGGAGTCTTCCCCGGCGCCCCGAAGGGGCTCGGCACAGGACGTGCCGAGTCAACAGAACGGCAGATATGCACCTTTCTTTTAGTCACCCTGAACGGGGTCCAGGGGCGCCAGCCCTTGGCGGGTGCAGGGCAGCGCCCTGCCCTCATTCTTGGATGGCTTCGACCATACTGCCTTTTACGGCAACATATCCTGCATACCCCACAGTTGGCCCGCTTTTTGGACGCTCAGCCACTTGGCGGCTTGCAGCGCGCCCTGGGCGAAGTTGTCGCGGGAGTGGGCCTGGTGGGTTATTTCGATGCGCTCGCCCGGCCCGAAAAAATATGCGGTATGGATGCCCGTCACGTCACCGCCGCGCAGGGTCTGCATGCCCAATTGCTTTTGGGGGCGCTCGCCGGTGATGCCTTCACGGTGGTAGCAGGCCACGCCGGGCAGGTCCCAGCCCCGGGCCTCGGCCATGGTTTCCGCCAGACGCAGGGCCGTGCCGCTGGGCGCGTCCTTTTTCTTGTTGTGGTGGATTTCCAGCAGTTCCATGTCGTACTGGTCGCCCAGAAGACGCGCGGCCAGGGGCAGGATTTTGAGCAGCACGTTAACGCCCACGCTCATGTTGGGCGCCCAGAAAATGGGCGTTTGCGCGGCAAGTGCTTCCAGTTCCGCTTTTTGTGTGGGAGTGAACCCCGTGGTGCCTATAACCTGGGTGTTGCCGTGGCGCACGGCCGCGGCGGCCGTGGCCAGGGAACCTTCCGGCGAGGTGAAGTCGATGATGACCGCCCCTTTGACCTGGGGCAGTATCTGATCCAGGTCGCTGCCCGTGAGGCAGCCTTCCGCCTGGAGCAGCTGCCCGGTCAGTTCCGGGCGCTCCATAAGCGCCGCGAGGCGGAAAGCGGGGTCGGTCTTGGCCAGACGGATAAGGGTGGAGCCCATGCGGCCCGCGGCCCCCATGATGACAAGCGATATCTGTTGCATGGCGTGATCCTTTACCGGAGCCATGGCGGCCCCGGATTACGAGTCATAGAGCATTTTCACATTGCATTGCTCTATCGGATAAAATGCTCTGGCCTTGCGTAACGCAGTGCAGCAAGGCCCGCGAGATTTCCGTAGGCGGGCTTTGCCGCCGTTAAGCGGAAATCTCAAGCGCAACATACTACAAAAGACGTAGTTGTTCCTGGGGCGCGGCGGGTTCATGCGCCTGCTTCGCTCCCGAGCCCAGCAGGCGCATGAACGCGGCTTCGTCCAGCACGGCGACGCCAAGAGCCTGGGCTTTTTGCAGCTTGGACCCCGCCTTGTCGCCCGCCACCAGGAAATCCAGCTTGCGGGAAACCCCGGAAACGATGCGGCCGCCCGCCTCTTCCGCCAACCGCTCCGCCTTTTCGCGCGGCAGGGACAGGGTTCCGGTGAACAGCAGGCTTTTGCCCGCCAGCGGGCCGCCTTGCTTGGCCGCCGCTGCCGGCACGGGAGCCACGGGCCACAGGCCCAGGTCCTTGAATTCCCGCAAGAGCGCCTGGTTGCCCGGGTTTTCAAAATACAGGCAAATGGCTTCCGCCACTTCCGGACCCACGTCGGGCACGGCTTGCAAATCTTCAAAGCCGGCGGCGGACAGGGCGTCCAGGTCGCGGTAGCGGGCGGCCAGGGCTTTCGCGGTCTGCTCCCCCACATGGCGCATGCCCAGGGCGCAGATAAGCCGGGGCAGGGACGCCGTGACGCGCGCCGTTTCAAAAGCCGCGATGAAATTAGCCGCCAGCTTTTCGCCCATGCGGTCAAAGTCTCTGAGCTGCTCCGTTGTGATGCGGAAAAGGTCCGCCGGGCTTTTGACAAGGCCCTTGTCCACAAAGGCTTCTACCCAGCGGCTGCCCACGCCCTGGATATCCAGCCCGGACTTGGAGGCGAAAAACTTGATGGATTCCCGCACCACGGCCGGACAGAGGGAATTCACGCAGCGGTAGGCCGCTTCGCCTTCCGCCCGCGCGGCCTCGCTGCCGCAGGACGGGCAGATGGTGGGGAACACGTAAGGCTGCGCGTCGGCGGGCCGCTCTTCCAGAATAGGCCGCACCACCTCGGGGATAACGTCGCCCGCCCGCTGCACCAGGACGGTGTCGCCTTCGCGCAGGTCCTTGGCCGCGATTTCGTCGGCGTTGTGCAGGGTGGCGCGGGACACGGTCACCCCGCCCACAGCCACGGGATCCAGCACGGCCACGGGCGTGAGCACGCCGGTGCGGCCCACCTGCACCTGGATGGCGCGCAAGACGGTTCTGGCCTGCACGGCCGGAAACTTGAGCGCCAAGGCCCAGCGCGGCGCCCGCGCGGTAAAGCCCAGGCTTTCATGCAGGGAAATATCGTTGACCTTGGCCACCACCCCGTCGATTTCAAAGGGCAGGGACGAACGTTTGCGGCCCAATTCCGCAAAGGCCGTTTCCACTTCCGCCGCGCTGGCGCAGAGGCGCGCTTCCGGCGCAATGGCGAAACCCATGGCGTGCAGAGCTTGCATCAAGTGTTCATAGGTATCCCACGGCCCTTGAGCGGCCCCGTCCACCAAGCCCACGCCGTACGCCATGAAACGCAGGGGCCGGGCCGCCGTGACGCGGGAATCCAGCTGGCGCACGGACCCGGCGGCCGCGTTGCGCGGGTTGGCGAACGCCTTGCCCCCGGCGGCAAGCTGGCGTTCGTTGAACAGCTCGAATTCCTTACGGGTGATGACCACCTCACCCCGCACTTCCAGGTAGGCAGGCACGTTTTCGCCCCTGAGGCGCAGGGGCAAATTGCGCACCGTGCGCATGGAAGGGGTGACCACTTCGCCCTTTTCACCGTCGCCGCGCGTCAGGGCCGTGGTCAGCACACCCTGCTCGTAAATAAGCTCCATGGCCAGGCCGTCCATTTTGGGGTCCACCCAAAAGGCCAGCTCCTGTTCCGGCTTGTTGGCCAGGCGGGCCGTGCGGCCGGTGTATTCGCGCCAATCTTCCACGGAAAAGGCGTTGTCCAGGCTGTACATGCGCAGAGAATGGGCGCGGCTTTCCAGGCTTTCCAGCACCTGCCCGCCTACGCGCATGGTGGGGGAGGAGGCGTCCCGCAGGTCCGGATACTCTTCTTCCAACGCCACAAGCTCACGGAACAGGGCGTCGTACTCCGCGTCCGTGATGGTGGGATCGTCCAGCACGTAGTATTGCCGGGAGTGATATTCCAGTTGTTCCCGCAAGTTACGAGACTGTTCAAGTACCGCTGGAGGTATGCCGTTCATATCCCGCTCAACCACAGTATCCCCAGAACTTCAATCAGTTACCCCAACCCCCTGTCGCGGGGTCCAGGGGGATCATCCCCCGGGCGGGTGCAGGGCGGCGCCCTGCTCTCACTCTAAATTGGCTTCGACAATTCTTGTATCTGCTTCCGCCAATCAGCTCCGATCCGCGCGCTCAAATACGCCTGTTCCGCTTCGGCCGCGCGGCGCAGAAAGCCGTCCTGCTCGCGCGCCGCTGTGTGGTAGCGGTGGCGCATGACCAGACCGTGATCCACGAACACGCCCCATCCCGCGCGGGCGGCCCGCAGAGAGAGCCAGATATCCACCCCGTAGCCGTAGGGGTTGCCCGCGTGGTCCAGCCCGCCTATGTCCCGCAGGCACTCCAGGCTGAGGGCCGGAGCTATGCCGTCCACGTAACGCGCGGGCAGACAGGGGCCGCCAGGCTGGGCTGTCATCTGCGGATGGTACGGGTTCATGGTCACGGCCGGGGCGATAAGGCCCACCCTGCCCGCCTTTTCCAGACGCCGCCAGCGCGCCGTGAGCCTGTCCACGAAAGGCGGGGCGGACACGAACTCCGCGTCATTATTGCAGAACCAGAGATGCGTATACCCTGCTCCGGCGGCAGCGTCCAGCGTCCAGGCCAGGGCCCCGGACCAGTAAATGTTTTCGGACAGACGGGTCCATGCCTCCGGATAGGGCTCGGGAGAGGCGTTGTCCAGCACCAGGATGTCCCCTGCCCGCTCCGGGTCCGACGCCAGAAACTGCTGGTGCAGGCGGGCCGTGCGAGCCGGATCGCCGTAGTGGAGTATGCAGACGGCAAGGCGCATGGCACGGCGCGTCAGGAAAAGCTGACGCCGCTTTTTTCGATGTCCGCCATGAAGGCGCGCACCGCGTCAACGGAGCATTGGGTCAGATCCTTGCCCACTCCGGAGAGCTTGCCGATGATGGACAGCGGCGCGGTAATCACCTGGCAGCCCGCCTCGTCCGCCTGAAAGATGTTGTACAGCTCGCGGGTGGAGGCCCAAAGCAGTTCCGCCGAGGGCAGGCCTTGCAGAATCTCGCGGCTTTCGCGGACAATGGGCAGGGGGTCCGCGCCCACGTCCGCCATGCGTCCCGCGAAAATGGAGACCAGGGCGGGCACGCCGGGCATAAGGTGCGCGGCCGCGTCCCGGGTCTGGGCCGCCGTGAACACGGCCGTGACGTTGAGGGGAATGCCTTCGCCGGAAAGCCGCCGGATAAGCGGGCCGCGCGACCCCCCTTTCGCGCTGATCACGGGAATCTTCACGTACACGTTTTTGCCCCAGCCGTGGATAATGCGGGCCTCTTTAGCCATTTCATCTTCCGAGTCACTGAAAACCTCAAAGGAAACGGGCAGTTCAGGCACCAGCTCCAGCACTTTACGCGCGTATTCGGTGTAATTGGACACCCCGGCCTGGGAGACCAGGGAGGGGTTGGTGGTCACGCCTTTGACCACGGGCAGGGCCAGCGCGCGCTTGATGCTGTCGAAATCCGCGCAATCCACAAAAACTTTGATCTTGAGGTTGTCGAGAAGGGACATGGGACCTCCGGCTTATTGTCCGTAATACGCGTTTTTGCCGTGCTTGCGGCTGAAATGCTTGTCCAGCACGTGCTGCGACAGTTTGGCTTGCGGCTCCAGGGCCAAGGTGTGCCACGCGGTCATGGCTATTTCCTCCAGCACCAGGGAGTGCTCCACGGCTTCCGCAGCGTTGCGGCCCCAGGCGAAAGGGCCGTGCCCGGCGGCCAGGGCGGCCGGGAGTTGTAAAATGGACTCGTCCGTGAATAACTCCGCCAGGGCATGGCCCGTGGCCTCCTCGTACCCGGCCGTCGTTTCCTCCGGGGTCAGGGGGCGGGCGCAGGGCACGGGGCCGCGAAAATAGTCGGCGTGGGTGGTGCCCAGCACCGGAATATCCCTGCCCGCCTGGGCCCAGACGGTGGCCCAGCGCGAATGGGTGTGGACTACCCCGCCTATGACCGGGAAACGCCGGTATAACGCCAGGTGCGTTGCCAGGTCAGATGACGGTTTAGGACCTGTAACGCAGCGGCCGTCCGCCAGGTCCACCACCGACATGTGATCCGGGGTCAGGTCCGCATAGGGTATCCCGGAACCTTTGATGACCACAAGCCCCTTCTTGGCGTCCAGAGCGGAGACATTCCCCCAGGTCAGAGTCACCAGCCCCAGGGCGGGCAGGCGTAGATTGGCCTCACAGACTTCGCGGCGCAGGGTTTGCGGCATATGACAGTCCTTAGAAGGGAAAAATCAAGGGCAGCGCCAGCACCATGACCACGCCGAACAGCGCTTGCAGCGGCGCGCCCACCTTCACATAGTCCATAAAGGTATAGCGGCCCGCGGACATGACCAAAGCGTTGGGCGGTGTGGAAAAGGGGCTGGCAAAGCACATGCTGGACCCCACCGTGACCGCGAACAGGAAGGGGTAAGGGCTCAGCCCCATGGCGGACGATGCCTGCAGCGCAATGGGAGAGAACAGCACGGCCGTGGCCGTGTTGCTGATGAACAGCGTCAGCACGGAAGTGGCGAAATAGATAACCGCCAGCAGCATATACGGGCCGTACCCCCCCACACCGGCGGTCAGCATATCGGAAACCAGGGTGGCCGCCCCGGTCTTTTCAATGGCCAGGGACATGGGCAGCATGGCCGCGATAAGCACCACGCTTTCCCAGTTGATGGTCTTGTAGGCCTCTTCCACGTTGCGGAAGCAGCCGCTGAAAATCATGACCACGGCCGCCAGCATGACCGCCGTCACAGTGGGAACCACGCTCGTGGTCATGGCCAGAATCATAAGCAGCAAAATGACAGCCGCCCGGGGAGCCTTTTCGTCCAAAGTCAGCCGGGAGGCCTCCGTCAAGGGCTGGCCCACCACCACCCATTCGGACTCCTCTTCCCCCAGGCGCGCGATACGGCCCCATTCGCCTTGCACCAAAAGGGCGTCCCCGGCCTGCATGCTCACGTCTTTCAGGCCCTGCAGGATATACTCGCTTTTGCGCTGCACGCCCAGAATGCTCACTCCGTACTTTTCGCGGAACCCCGCGTCCGCCACCTTTTTGTTGATAAGCTTGGAAGTGGAGAGCAGCACCAGTTCCGCGATACCCATGGCGTCAAAGCGGTATTCGTCTTCGAACGTGCCGAGGTTGCCTTGTTCCGTCGGTTCCGCCATTTCCAGGCCGTTTTTCTCGATAAAATTGTGAACCGAGGTCAAATCGCCCATGACGTAGACCAGATCCTGCGCATGCAGAGCGGAATCCGGCCCGGGGATGACCTGCTGCGACCCTTTGCCGAAAGACCGCCTGCCGGAAGCGTTACGCCGTATCTCCACGATGGAGGCGTTGTATTCCCGGGTAATGGCCAGCTCGCGCAGGGTCTTACCCACCAGGGGAGAGACGGCAGGCACAAAGGCGCGGTAAACGTTGCGGTGCAGCTTGTATTTTTCGGCCAGTTCGTAGAGGGATTTGCCGCCCTCCTGCTCTTTTCTGCCCGGGGTTTTTCTTTTTCCCAGAAAGTACGCGCTGAGCGGGGCGAGGCTCAAGGTGCCCAAAACCACGCTGACCAGGCCCACCGGCGCGAAGGAAAAGAGGCTCAAGGCCGGGAACCCGGCGTCCACCAGCGCGTTGTTGATGATCATGTTGGGGGCCGTGCCGATCAAGGTCAGCATGCCGCCCATGCTGCTGGCGAACGCCAGGGGCATAAGGAAGCGGGCCGGGCTTATGCCCGCGCTGGTGGACAGGCTGACCACCACGGGCAGCATCATGGCCACCGTGCCGGTATTACTGACAAAAGCGCCTATGGACGAAGTGACCAGCATGATCAGGAAAAACAGCCTGTTCTCGCTGTTGCCCGCCAGGGCCAACAACTTGCGGCTGATCATGCGCGCCAGCCCCGTGCGGAAAATGGAGCCGCCCACAATGAACACGCCAACCATCATCACAGTGATGGAATTGGAAAAGCCGGAAAGGGCCTCCTCCGGTTTGAGAATGCCCAAAAGCATCAGAGCCAGCAGCGCGCACAGCGCCACCAGGTCGGAACGTATTCTCCCGTGGACGAAAAAAACAGCGGCTATGCCCAAGATAACTAGAGTCGCTATCATTACTCGCGGTTCCGTGGCTGAAAAATGACTAAAACAGTTCGCATAGTACGGGGATTTCCGTTTCCTGCCAAGGGATACACGTTATTTATTAGCTGCCGAATCCATCCAAGAACGAGAGCAGGGCGCTGCCCCGCACCCCGCGACAGGGGCATAGCTTCGCGCGTGGTGGGGATGTGACCGAGCGCGGACACAGAGAAAACGTTTGATTGAGCGATCCCGTTGTCAACCACCCTGAAGGGGTTCCACGGGGCGTGCCCCTTGGCGGGTGCAGGGCAGCGCCCTGCTCTCACTCTTGGATGGCTTCGACAAAATAGCCTTTAAGGCAGCCGCACCATCAATTCCCGCAGCCCCCGGATACGGTCGCGCAGCATGGCGGCCTGCTCGAACTCCAGCTCGCGGGCGGCGTCACGCATTTCGCGCTCCAGCTTTTGGATCAGGCTGCCCGCTTCTTCGGCGGACATGGGCAGGTTTTGCTCCGGCCCCGGCTCCCGGCGGCGCGCGGACTCCTGTTTGGATCCCCTGCCCCGGCGTTTGGCGGCGGGCGCGTCGTCGTCCCTGGCGAACAGGCTGTCAAAGGGGGTGTCCACTTCTTTTTTGATGGTCACGGCCGTGATGCCGTGCTCTTGGTTGAACGCCTGCTGCTTTTCGCGGCGGCGCTCCGTCTCCTGCATGGCGGCTTTCATGGACGCGGTGACGCTGTCCGCGTAGAGAATGACCTGGCCCGCCACGTTGCGCGCGGCCCGGCCAAAGGTCTGGATGAGCGAGCCGGTGGAACGCAAAAAGCCTTCCTTGTCCGCGTCCAGAATGGCCACCAGCGAGACTTCCGGGATATCCAGGCCTTCCCGCAGCAGGTTGATGCCCACCAGCACGTCGAAATCCTTGCGGCGCAGGGCGTTGATCAGGGCCATGCGCTCCAGGGTGTCGATGTCGGAGTGCAGGTAGCGGGCCGCGACGCCCATATTGCGCAGGTATTCGGTCAAATCCTCGGCCATGCGCTTGGTGAGGGTGGTCACCAGCACCCGCTCGTCCTGTTCCGCGCGGGCGCGGCATTCGCCCATCAGGTCGTCCATCTGGCCTTTGACGGGGCGCACTTCCACCACGGGGTCCACCAGGCCCGTGGGGCGGATGATCTGTTCCGCCAGGATGCCCTGCGAGCGGTCCATTTCCCACGGTCCCGGCGTGGCCGAAACGTACACGGTCTGGTTGATGCGCTCCAGAAACTCCGCGAAACTCAGCGGCCTGTTGTCCAGGGCGGAAGGCAGGCGAAAGCCGTAGTCCACCAGCGTGCCCTTACGCGACTGGTCGCCCTTGTACATGGCCCCCACCTGGGGCACCGTGATGTGCGATTCGTCAATGAACAGCAGAAAGTCCTTGGGAAAGTAGTCCAGCAGGCAGGAAGGCGCGCTGCCCGGCCCCCGGCCGTCCAGGTGGCGGGAGTAGTTCTCAATACCCTTGCAGTAGCCTATCTCCTCCATCATCTCCAGGTCCATCATGGTGCGCTGTTCCAGGCGCTGGGCTTCCAGAAGCTTGTTGTTGTCCTTGTAAAAGATCAGCCTGTCGCGCAGTTCGTCGCGTATGTCGTGCGCGGCGCGGGTCAGGTTGTCCCGGTCCGAAACGTAGTGGCTGGCGGGGTAGATGACCGTTTTGCCTATGCGCGACAAGGTTTCCCCGGTCAGGGAATCCACTTCGGTGATGCTTTCCAGCTCGTCCCCGAAAAACTCCAGACGCAGGGCCCGCTCGTGCTGGTAGGCGGGGATCACTTCCAGCGAATCCCCGCGCACCCGGAAGGTGCCCCGGTGAAAATCGTAGTCGTTGCGGGTGTACTGGATATCCACCAGCCGGGTGATGACCGCGTCCAGGCTGAGCCGCTGCCCCGCCTCCACCGGCAGAATGAGTTTGGCGTAGTAGTCCGGCGAGCCCAGGCCGTAAATGCAGGACACGGACGCGATAATGATCACGTCCCGCCGGGTAAGCAGCGCGTGGGTGGCCGCGTGGCGCAGTTTTTCAATGTTGTCGTTGATGGAGGAGTCTTTCTCAATATACAGGTCCGCCGCCGGCACGTACGCTTCCGGCAGATAGTAGTCGTAATAGCTGACGAAATATTCCACCGCGTTGTGTGGGAACAGGCCCCGGAATTCATTGTACAGTTGCGCCGCCAGCGTCTTGTTGGGCGCGAGGATCAGCGCGGGCCGCTCCATGGCCGCTATGGTGTGGGCCATGGTAAAAGTCTTGCCCGAGCCGGTGACGCCTAAGAGCACCTGGTCGCGCACGCCCTGGCGCAGGTTGGCTACAAGCTGGCCTATGGCTTCCGGCTGGTCGCCTTGCGGGGTGTATGCGGTTTCTAATTGAAAAAGGGACATGAAGAAATGCCTCCGGCGGCCAAAGGGCTCCGCCCTCTGGACTCCCTCCAGGGGGATGATCCCCCTGGACCCCGCGGCAGGGGGTCGTTGGTGTATTGTGTGTGGTGCTTGTTTACCGCGAGTATTGTTTCTTCCACTCGTCCAGGAAGAGCACGGCGGTCTCCAGCGGGGTCAGTTCCCCGCTTTTGGCGCGCAGGGCCGTGACCAGGTCCTCGAACCCGGCCTGCGGCGGAAGCCGCAACGTACTAAGTAAGGCTTCCGTGTCCTTGCACAAGGCTTCCGGCATGTTTTCCGGCCAGGTGAACCCGCTGCGGCTGGCCTGGCCGAAATTCGGGAGGCGTTCCGTGGCGAAATCCAGCAGCGTGCGCATGCGTTTCTGGTAGGTATGGTCCTTGAGGGCGCGTTCCTGGCCGCGTTGGGCATAGGCTTTGCGCTCTTCTTCGCGGGGCAGGAAGTAGTCAATCTTTTCGCGCAACTCCTCAAAGCTGCCAAAGGTGGCCAGTTCGTCTCCCGCGAACAGTTCCGGCAGCAGGGTGCGCCTGTCCACCAGTTGAAAGGCCCCGGCGGCCGCTATTTCAAAAGTGCGCGGGTTGACGAAGTCCCCGCCGGACACCAGTTGGTCCGCCCGGACGCTGGAATGCAGGTTCAGGTTAATGCGCGTGGCGTTGTAAATGCGCACCGTGTCTTCCGGGCTGACGCGCGCGCCGTTCATTTGCACCAGAGGGGCCAGTTGCGCGTCCCCTTCCCATTCCGTGCCCCAGATTTTGAAATCCCGGTTGGTAAAGTGCCGGAACGCCGCGCGCCGGTTGGGATAGCCCGCGCCCATAAAAGAGAGGTCCGCGCCGAAACGCTTCATTTCCACACTGGTCAGGCTGAGGGGCTTGTGCACGGAAGGCAGCGCCGCCAGGGGCAGATACAGCGCGTTGGGCACGCCCAGGTCGTGCAGTTCGGAAAGGAACGGCTCCTTCTGGATCACCGCGAAAATGTCGTAAAACGGCGCAAAGGCCCGCCAGTAGGTAAACAGGCGGAAATCCTCCACAAACCACATGGCTGTCGCCACCCCGTCCTTGCGCAGGCGTTTCAGGGCCTGGCGGTTCAAAGGGGCCTGGGCCATGCCCAGCACCAGGTCCGGCGCGAAGTGTTCCACTTTGGCTAAAATGGCCTGGGAAACCACCTGCAAAAAGCTGTTTTCCAGGTATTCCTGCCGGTCCGGGGCCACGCGCAACTTTTGGGCCGCGCAAAAGGCCGGGTAAAAGTCCGGGGCCTCAAACACGTCCACCAGGCACCCTTCGTCCCGCAGGGCTTCCGCGCAGTAGCGGCCCACGGGCAGGGACCCGCCATAAAAAGGAAGAACGAGGAGAATGCGTCGCATACAGGGCCTTTCAGGGGTTGGCGGCGTCAGGAGACGGCGGTGCGGGGCGGATGTCCGGATCCGCCCCGAAAAAGTGCTGCCGCGCCAGCGCGAATATTTCTTCCAGCCAGGGCTCGTCTATGAAAAACGGTTCGCACCTCAGCCCCAGAGACAAGGCCCGGTGCACGAAGTACGCCGCGCCCAGCATGGTTTTGGGTGAAGGGCGGCCGTCCCGCAGTTCCAGAAAATTCAAGGAAAACTGCACGCTGCGGATATCCAATGAGCGGCAGAGAGCGAAAAATCGCTCGATTTCTTTGACCGAGTTGTTCTTCTCGAAAACGATGTATTTCAAGTGGATGCGCGTCGGGTCTTCACAGGTTGCGCGGTACCGTTCCAGGGAGGACACCACCCGCTCGAACCCATCCACGCCCTTTATGGCCCGGTAGGTTTCCGGCGTGCCGGAATCCAGGCTGATATTGACCCCGCCCTGTGAGGCACGCAGCAAGGCCGCCACGGCCGGGGAAAAGCGCAGCGCGCCGGTGTGCACATACTGCTGCCAGCCGTTGCGCATAATCCACAGGCTGGCCTCTTCAAAATCCGGCAAAATGGAAGGTTCCCCGCCGCCCCAGCTGAACAGGCAGTCTTTGTGCAGCACGCCCTGTGCGGCAAGGCTTTTCAGCGCGGGCAGTATGGGGTAGCCCTTGGAGCCGCCCTTCCATAAATCGCAGTATACGCATTTACAGTTGCACAAGTGGCGGTGCATGTTGATGCTCACCGTGCGGAAGGCCAGACGCGCGGCCGGGGAAGCACCCTGCGGCACTTCGATTTCCTCAAGCTGCGGGCAGTCCCGGCACAGGTCCCCGCCTTGCTGCAAACGCTCCACAACTTCCTGGATATGCGCGCCGTAGGCGGTCATATCCAGCGCGCCGCCGCTAAAATCAAAGCGCGGCACCTCTATGGCCCGCACGTCGCAGCAAGGCTGGACGGCGTTCGGCTCGAAGTTGATGTCGTTGCAGAGCATGGAGCAAAATTTCATGATATTTCCTGCATAGCCCGGCGAGTAAATCTGACGGCGCTAAAAATTGGGCAACATCCAGTCACTTTCGTGTATCAATTCCTGCGCCGCCCAGGCCGGGGGGCTGACTGGGCCGGGAACACGCAAAAGCTCTGCCAGCAGCGCCCGCTGCCCCGCTCTCTTCTCCTGCCGGGGCTCGCGGCCCAGCAGCGGCGTGTAGCGCACGCCCAGGGCGTCAAAACCGCTTTCCAGTTCCAGCAGGCCTTCCGGCCAGTTTTGGGGTTCCCGGCCCGCCAGGCGGAGCAGGAAATTCTTGTCCCGGAAAGGAGCAAGACAGGCCACATTATGGGGACAGGGCGCGGTTTCCACGCAGGGCGCGCAGTCGCGTTCCGCCTGCCAGATGCGGTGCCCGCCGCCATAAGGGCCGGTTTCCCAGCACCAGGCGGAAGACAGGAAAAACGCCTTCACCGGCACGCCCAGGGCGGCGGCCAGATGCATGGCGCCCGTGTCCGGGGTGAGCAGACAATCGCACGCGCCTACCTGTTCCGGCAGCTCCGTCAAAGTTGTGGCGCCGCAAAGGTCGTCCAGCTTCTGCACCAGAGCCGGGCGCAAGTGCCGGGCCAGTTGGCGGGCCAGGGGGCGCTCCGCCCCGCTGCCGAACAACGCGATACGCGGCCCGTTCATGGCCGTGAACACCGCTTCCACGCAGGAAGCCAGCACGTCCGGCGGCAGGGAACGCCGCGCCTGACGGCCCGCCAGCACCACGCCCATGCGGCCCGTGCCTTTGGGAGCGGCCGCCGGGTTCACCAGTTCCGGGACTATGGGGCTGGGGTGCAGATGGGCCCAGAAGTCCACAAGATTGAGCGGCGCGACTTTGCGCTCCCCGGTCCAGCGGAAGGCCGTGCGGCTCCAGCGCGAAAGCAGCACCTGCCCGTCCTGCCGCCTATAGCCGCGCACCAGTTCCGGGTCGAACAACGAGGTCAGGGCCAGGGACAGACCGGAAAAATTGAGGTTGTACACTGAGGCGAAGGGAGTTTCCCGCAGCACGACAAAAGCCGCCGCGTTGCGGGCCAGCACCGAGGCCGCGTTGTGGCTTCCGGCATGGGCCGCCAGTTCGTGCACCACGGCGTGGGGGTATAGCAGCCGGGCAAGGCCCGCCAGGGACCCGTCCACGGCCAGGTGCACGGCCGCGCCCTCTTCCGCCGCCAGCGACGCAATCAGGCGCTTGGACTGGATAAGGTCGCCCAGGCGGGCGAGCTGAATGACAAGATGCGCTGCTGCCATACGAAACCTGTAAAAAAGGGAGAGCTTTTGAAACTCTCCCTCTACTATCCTGAACCGGCTATGAAGTCACGGGATCAGCCGCCGAGTTTTTGCATCAGCGCTTCCTTGACCGAGGCGATATCGCCTTCGCCGTCCAGTTCAATATATTTGGTTTTGCCCTGCGCGGCCAGGTCCTTGAAGAAATACGCCGCCGCCAGGGTGCCGTCCTTGGTATTGTAGTAGATGTCGTGACGCTTGTTGATGGCGGCCTCGTCCTGGTCGTCCGGCCGGGCGGAAAGCTCGCCCCCGCAGACCCGGCACTTGCCGTCCCTGGGCTCGATGGCGTCGATAAAGATGTTGTTGGGGTGGTTGTTGTCCGCGGCGCAGAGGCGGCGGCCCATGATGCGGTTTTTGGCCGTTTCGCGGGGCAACAGGATTTCCACTACATAGTCCAGCTTCATGCCGGCCTTTTGCATGGCTTCCCACAGCTTTTGGGCCTGCACCATGTTGCGGGGGAAGCCGTCCAGCAGCCAACCCCTGGCGCCCTTGGTGCCCAGGGTTTCCAGCACCATGGGAATGGTGATGTCGTCCGGCACCAGGTCGCCCCGGTCAATGTAGGCCTTGGCTTTTTTGCCCAGTTCCGTGCCGCCGCCGATGTGCTCACGGAAAATGCCGCCGGATTCAATGTGGGCCAGGGAATATTTTCCTTTGATGAGCGAGCCCTGAGTGCCCTTGCCGCTGCCGTTGGGGCCGAAAAGAAGGATGTTCATTACTGCTCCTCTGGTGAGACTAATTTGGGCCGCGACGGCCCGTGCGTGTTTTGCTCGCGCGCATAGTGCGCGGGGGCTTGGTTTCTGTCAATCCGGCGTTTAGCCATGAAAAAATTGTATGCCACCCTTGTGGACCAAGGCGCTCTTCCCGCCGGGAAAGGCGAAACGCTTGCCCCCGCGCTTTTCCCGCCAGGCCGTGTCCAGGGCGAACAGCGTCTCCGCCAGGGCCTGCCCCGGCCCCAGGTGGTCCAGAACGCGCTTGTACAGACGCAGACGCAGGGCCTCGGGAAGCGGGTCCAGAGTCTCGCGGGACAAAAAAGGATCCCGGTCTGGCCCGTCTTCCTCTTCAGGCAACACGGAGGCGAAATAGGCGGCATCCCGACGGGCCAGCAGCCAGCGCTGAGCCACGCTGTCCAGAAAAGCCGGGTTTTCCGCCGTGAACAGCGGCAGCACATTTTTGCGGACCCGGCTGCGCAGATACGCCGTGTCTTCATTCATGGCGTCTTGCGCCGGGACAAGGCCAAAGACCGCCACAAAAACATCCACGCTGGACCGGGGCGTGAGCAGCAAGGGCCGGAACAAACGGCGGGCCGGATCGCAAGCCTCCATGCCCGCCAGGCCCGGCCAGCCGGTGCCGCGCATGAGCCGCATCAGGGAATCTTCCGCCAGGTCGTTCAACTGGTGGCCCAAGGCTATCCAGTCGCAGCCGCGCTCTTGCCGCGTCCGTTCCAGAAAGTCCAGACGGGCGATACGGGCCGCTTCTTCCAGGCCCACGCCCCGCTCTTGCGCCAGGGCAGCCACATCCGCCTTGCCGCTGACGCAGGCCAGGCCCAGCCGCTTGGCGATTTCCGCCACCTGCGCGCTTTCCGACGCTGATTCCGGCCGCAAGCCGTGGTCCAGGTGCGCCACCAAAAGCGAACAGCCCAACCGGGGACTAAGGCAGTGCAGCGCGAGCAGCAGAGCCAGGGAATCCGCTCCGCCGGAAACAGCGGCCAGCACGGCTTTCCCGGCCAAGTCCAGGCCCAGATCCGGGGCCAGCTCCCCACGGCAGAAGCGCTCCATGTCCAGGCAAAAACGCGCCGCTGGAGGCGGCAAATCCTGCAAACGCAGGCCGGGCGTGAGGGGAAGACGGCTCATGCTCTGCTCCAGCGGTATTACTTCCCGGTTTTCCGGTCGCTGTGCGCGTCTTCCGGCGCCGTGTCGCCGTCCAGATTGAACAGGCGGCGGGCCAGGTCCAGGTAGCGCGGGCCGGTTTCCTTTTCCGGGAAGCGGCGTTGCAAAAAGGTGATGGGGTCATGGTTCAGCTTTTTGACCACCGCGCCGAGCATGCTTTCCAGAGCGCTTTCCATTTCCGGGCTGACCGGGCCGATGCGGCGCAGGGTGCGCTCCAGCTCCGCTCTGGCTATACGTTCGGAGCGCTGCACCAGATCCGCGATGGTGGGCTGCAGGGCCAGGGACTGCAGCCAGTCCTGAAAGCGCTCCGCCTCTTCCATCACGATCAGCGCGGCCTTGCCCGCCTCTTCCTGCCGGACCGCGCGGTTGGTTTCCACCACCGCGCCCAGGTCGTCGATATTGTACAGGTACACGTTGTCCAGCTTGTTCACTTCCGGCTCCACGTCGCGGGGCACGGCGATATCAATGAGGAACACGGGCCGGTTCTTGCGGCGGCGCATGACCGCGCGCATGACGGCCGCGTTGATGACCGGCTCCGCCGCGCCGGTGGAGGAGATGACGATATCCGCGTCCGCCAGGTGCTGTTCCAGGTCCTCAAAGGGCAGGGCCTGGCCCTGGAAGCGTTCCGCCAGCGCGCTCGCCCGCTCAAAAGTGCGGTTGGTGACGCTGATGGCCGCGTTCTGGCCGTCGCGCAGGTGGGTGGCGGCCAGTTCCGCCATTTTCCCCGCGCCGATGAGCAGCACGCGCTTGCCTTCCAACTGGCCGAAAATGCGCTTAGCCAGTTCCACGGCGGCATAACTGACGGAAACCGCGCTGGAAGCCACGCCCGTTTCCGTGCGCACCCGCTTGGCCGTCATGAACGCCTTGTGCATCAAGCGGTTGAGAACGACCTTGGCGCCGCCCCGCTCCACGGCCCCTTTGTAGGCCGCCTTGAGCTGGCCCAGGATCTGCGGCTCGCCCAGGACCATGGAATCCAGCCCGGCGGCCACGTTGAACACATGGCGCACGGCCGCCTGCCCCCGGCACACATAGGTGTGGGGAGACAGCAGTTCCGGCGTCTGGCCACAGCGTTCGGCCCACAGGCGGACGACGCGCTCCGCCGTGTCCTCTCCCCGGCCCACGGCCAGAATTTCCACCCGGTTGCAGGTGGAAAGGGTCAGCAGTTCGTCCACGCCCGCGCCGCAGTCCGTTTCCCAGCCCGGCAGGCAGTCGCCTTCCGGCAGGGCGAAACATTCCCGTACGGCCAGTTCGGCGGAACGATGGTTAAGGCCCACAAGCCAGATACAGCGGTCCATGGTGCGTCGCCGTCCTTAAGGCCGCAGTTGGAAAAAGCTGTGGTGGCTTTCCATGAAAAAGTTCACGCCCACAACGGAAAACACGGACAGCGCAAAAATGGCCAGCAGCATGACCGCCGCCTTTCTGCCCCGCCAGCCCAGCGCCATGCGCTGGTGAAAGAGCACCGCGAACAGAAACCAGACCACAAAGGAAGTCAGTTCCTTGGGATCCCAGGAAAAAGTGTGGCCCCAGGTCATGCGCGCCCAGGCAAACCCGGAGGCCAGGCCCAGCGTGTACAGGGGAAAACCCAGGCCCACCACCCATTTGTTCACCGCGTCAAAGGTGGACAGGGCCGGAAGTTCGCGGTCGAATTCCGAAAACGCGGCCTTGCCTTTGATTTTTTTCTCCATGTGCAGGAAGAAAAGCGCCGCCCCGAAGCCCAGGGCCAGCAAGGCGAAACTGGTGAACAGCGCGCCCAGGTGCAGCAGGGCGAACAGCGAACCCAGCCGGGTGGGCGCGCCGCCTTCCACCCCGCCCAGGCCCAGGGAGGCGATGTACAGAAGCAAGGCCAGCGGGGCCATGGTCAGGCCCAAAAAGGGCAGGCGCAGCCAGCGCCAGGAGAGGAACCAGACCAGCAGCACGCACCAGGACATCAGCTGCAGAAAATCGCCCTTGCTGAGCGCATCCAGCGGGTACGTAAGCGCCAAAAGAAGCATCAGGCCGCTGTGCATGGCGAAACCGGCCATGGTAAACACGGAGCCCAGCCCCCGCAACCCGCCGCGCCGGGAGGACGGCGCGCCCGCAAAGGCGAAAGCCGCGCCCACCGCGTAGAGCACGATGACGGTATAAGAAACCAGATCAGAGAGGCTCATGCAGCAAATCTCCGATACAGGGGTGCAGGGAGACGGGCAGCAGCTCGCGCAAGAGGCGCTCCGCCGCGTCCGTATCTTTGGCGGCCAGGCGTTTTCCCAGCGGGGAACGCACCAGGGCGCGGAATAGTTCCGTGTTGGCTTCCGTGCCTTGTCCGAGATCAAGGACCAGGGGGCGCAGACGGCCCATAAGCGTGAGCAACGGCCCGAAACGGCCGCCCAGCCACGTTTCCGCTTCCTGGCGGATATACCGGGCCAGCGCGGGACTGAGGCCGGAAGTGGAAAAGGCCGCTGTGAGCTGGCCCAAGCTGCAGGAAGCGGGCACCTGAAAAGCGCCATCTTCCGGCGCGTCCGCGCTGTTGCAGAGTATGCCCTTTTCCCGGCACAACCGCGCCAGATGCGCGTTGGCGGCCCGGTCGGAACTGGCGGCAAAGGCCAGGGTCACGTCCTGAAGGTCCTCGGCGCCTGCCGTCTCCCCCAACGCAAGACAGCGGAAGCGGACCGGGGCGTCTTTCATAAGCGCCAGCAGTTCCGGGTCCGGGTCACGGACTTCCAGCAGCAGAATTTCTTCCAGCCCACAGGGCAGGAGCGAAGCGAGCTTGCGCCGCCCGACCCGCCCGGCTCCCAGAATGAGCGCGCGTTGTCCGGAAAGATTCAGGAATATGGGGTACAAGTGCATTGGCTGATCATACCCCACAAGCGCACTGAGGAAAAGGGGCAAAGGCCGCCGGACGGCGGACATAAAAAAGCGCCGGAGCGGGCGGGCCGCCCCGGGCCGGGAAAAACTAAGCGGCCCGCCCCTTATGCAAGGGGCGGGCGGAAAAATAGCGCTGACGCTTACTGGATGGTGTTCACGGCGCGGGCAAGGCGGGAAACCTTGCGGGCGGCGTTTTTCCAGTGCACGGCGGAACCCGCGTACTTGTCCAGCACGGACATGGCGGTGGAAAGCGCGGTGGTGGCTTGTTCGCGGTCGTTGTTCTGCACGGCGGCGCGCACGGCTTTCACCACGTTTTTGATGCGGGTGCGGGCGGCGCGGTTGCGCTCGGCCCTTTTCAGACTCTGTTTGTGGCGCTTGATGGCGGACTTATGATTAGCCAAGGGATCCTCCGGGATATCCTAATCCTTATTTACTCTGGTAATGTCCAACAACATGAACAGGAGTGGTTACTTTCTTTGCCCCACGCTGTCAAGAAGCAAAATCGACTTTTTGCCCCTGCTTTCCGCCGGGCGCGTTTCCCATGACATTCACACGGCTTTTTCTAGAGCCGACTCTGCCGGGAGCGCGGAGCTTACGGCCGGAACGCAAACTCCAGGCTTTTGCTGGAAAAACTCTACATCTGCAAGGCCGTGAAATCCGCGAGGCGCCCGAAGCGCTCTTCCAGCGCTTTCAAGAGGCCCAGACGGTTGCGGCGCAGCTCCTTGTCCTCGGCCATGACCATCACGCCGTCGAAAAAAGCGTCCACTTTGGGCCGCAGTTCGCCCAACAGCGTGAGCAGGTCTTCATACTTGTCTTCAGCCCACAGGGTGTCAAAACGCGGAGCAATGGTTTCCAGGGCGTCGGCCAGGGCCTTTTCCGCATCCTCTTGCAGCAGGGAGGCCGAATATTCGGGCGCGAGGGCACGCTCCTGCTCTTCCTTGCGCACGATGTTGGCCACGCGCTTGAAGGTGAGCACGGCCGGGGCAAAGGCTTCCGTGGCGCTGAAAGCCGCCAGGGCGTCCAGCCGGGCCTTGGCGCGGCGCGCGTCCCGGGCGGAAGAGCCGATGGCCGCTTCCACCAGCAGCGTGGGCGTGCCCTGGCCCATGAACAGGTTTTTCAGGCGCAGGGTGAAGAATTCCATCAGCTTTTCCAGAGCATCTTCCGGCGCGAGCTTCCATTTGCGCTCGCCGTAGAGCTCCAGAGCGCCGCGGAACAGCTCCCGCACGTCCAGCTCCAGGTTCTGCTCCAGAATGATGCGGGCTATGCCCAGAGCCGCGCGGCGCAAGGCGTAGGGATCCATGGCGCCCGTGGGGATCATGCCCAGGCCGAAGCAGCCGGCCAGGGTATCCGCCTTGTCCGCCAGGGAGAGCAGCGCGCCGCCCCGGCTGGCGGGTACGGGCGTTTCCGGCCCGGCGGGCAGGTACTGCTCGGCCAGGGCCAGGGCCACGCTTTCAGGCTCGCCGCGCTTGCGCGCGTAAATGCCGCCCATAACGCCCTGGAGGGTGTCAAATTCACCCACCATGCCGGAAACCAGGTCCGCTTTAGACAGGCGCCCCGCCCGCGCGGCCTCTTCCGGGCTGATGCAGCCGCAGACTTCGGCCAGACGCGCGCAGAGCTTTTCCAGCCTTCTGGTCTTGTCGCCCATGCTGCCCAGCGGCGCGAGGAAAATGACCGAATCCAGCGAGGCCAGCCAGTCGTCGGCCTTGGCGGCCAGGTCGCTTTTCCAGAAAAAGCGCGCGTCTTCCAGCCGGGCGCGCAGCACGCGTTCCCAGCCCTTGCGCACCAGGGCCTCGTCCGGCGGGCTGATATTGAGCACGGTGAGAAAATGCGGCAGCAGCTTGCCGTCCGCCCCTTCCAGGCCGAAGCTCTTCTGATGGCTCTCCATGCTGGTGAGCAGCACTTCGCGGGGAATTTCCAGGAACGAGGGGTCAAAACCGCCCAAGAGCGGCACCGGGTGCTCGGTCAGGCCCGCCACTTCCTGGAGCAGGCTGTCTTTCCAGAGCACGCGGCCGCCAGCCGCCTTGGCCAGGGCGTCGCCGCCCGTGACCACCGCTTCCTGCCGTTCCGCGCCGTCCACGGTCACCTGGCAGGAATCCCGGAGCAAGCCGGCGTAGTCCTTGGCATGGGCCACGGTGAAGGGGCCGGGGCCGTGAACCCTGTGGCCGTGAGTCTGGTTACCGGACGTAACCCGGCCGACCGTGAAGCTGACGCACACGTGGTCCAGCAGCGCCAGCACCCAGCGCAGGGGCCGGGCGTAGGTGAAGGGATCCGCCGCCCAGTGCATGCGCTTGGGAAAAGGCAGCGCGGTAATGATTTCCGGGCAGATCGCGGCCAGAATTTCTTGCGTGCCGACCCCGCCGGTTTTCTTGCGCGCGGCCAGGTATTCGCCCTTGTCGGTCTTTTGCGTGAACAGGGCGTCCAGAGCCACGCCCTGGGTTTTGGCGAATCCTTCCGCGGCCTTGGTGAACGCGCCTTGGGCATCGTAGGCCACCTTGACCGGCGGGCCCGTGACCAGTTCTTCCCGCTCCTCCGAACCGGCGGCCAGTTCCGCCTGCAGCACGGCCCGGCGCGGCGTGGCTTTGGCCGTCAGGGGACCGTGGGGCACTCCTTCTTTGTCCAGCGCGGCGCTAAAGCGTTCCACCAGTTCCTTTTCCAGGCCGGGCAGAAAGCGGGCCGGGACTTCTTCCGTGCCTATCTCTAGAATAAAGCTCAGCATGCGCTTTCCTTATTTTTTATCAGGGGATACCCCATTTCTTCCCGCTGCGCGGCATACAGCCGGGCTACCCCGGAAGCCAGCGCCCGCACCCGGCCGATGTACCCGGTGCGCTCGGTAATGGAAATGGCGCCCCGCGCGTCCAGCAGGTTGAAGGTGTGGGAGCACTTCATGGTGTAGTCGTAGGCGGGCATCAACAGGCCCAGCTCCGTGAGGCGTTTGGATTCGCGCTCGAACTCGCTGAAGTGGTCCAGCAGCATGGCGGCGTCGCTTTCCTCGAAATTGAAGCGGGACTGCTCCACTTCGTTGCGGTGGTACAGCTCGCCGTAGGTCACGTTCTGGTTCCAGTCCAGGTCGTAGACGGATTCCTTGCCCTGCAGGTACATGCACAGCCGTTCCAGGCCGTAGGTGATTTCCGCGCTGACCGTGGGCAGCTCTATGCCGCCCACCTGCTGGAAATAAGTGAACTGGGTCACTTCCATGCCGTTGAGCCATACTTCCCAGCCCAGGCCGGAAGCGCCAAGGGTAGGGGATTCCCAGTCGTCTTCCACAAAGCGCACGTCGTGCTCGGCGGGGTCCACGCCCAGGGCACGCAGACTTTCCAGGTACAGTGCCAGCACGTTGTCCGGCGAAGGCTTGAGAATGACCTGGAACTGGAAATAATGCTGCAGCCGGTTGGGGTTTTCGCCGTAGCGCCCGTCCGTGGGACGGCGGGAAGGCTCCACATAGGCCACGCTCCAGGGTTCCGGCCCTATGGCGCGCAGAAAGGTGGCCGGGTTGAAGGTGCCCGCCCCGCATTCCACGTCGTAAGGCTGCTCGATGATGCAGCCGCGCTTGGCCCAAAAATTCTGCAAAGTCAGTATCATATCCTGAAAATACATGGCTGCTCCGTACTCTGTCTTCCGGGAAAGCCCCGGACGCGAAACTCAGGTTCTGGAAAACCTCTTTGTATCCCAATACAGGCCGATATGGCGCTGGATAAAGGAATCTATCATGCGCGCGCTTTCCCTGCGGCCTGCGGGGCTCAACTGCGCGGGCGCTCCGGCATGCCAGAGCGAGGAGGGATTTTCCTGCACAAAGGCCAGCGCGTCAAGCGTTTCCCGCCGCAGAACCAGAGAAAATCCGCCTCTGTGCAGCGGCGCGCAGTCCGGGCAGTGCAGGTGGCCTTCCGTCACGGCCAGGGTGGCGGAGGAAAACCCGCGCAAATCCGCGCCGCAGCGGGCGCAGTGGTGCAGTTCCAGCGCATAGCCCTGGTCAGAGGCCAGGCGGAAGCGGAACCAGAGCGGGAGTTGTTCCGGCAGCGCTTCCTGCTCTTCCAGCACGCGCAGCATATCGCTGAACAGCGCGTGGGCCGGCGCGGCCCCGTCCGGGCTGACCCCAAAGGCTTCCAGAAATTTCAGACAGTTCATGGCCAGACCCAGGCGTTTCCAATCCTGGCGCAGGCGGCGCGGCCCGTTCATGAGCACGCCTTCCTGCAGGGCCAGGTACAGGCCGCCGCGCGTGCTTTTCATGGAAAAAAGCACATCGTTGAACAGGTCCAGGCAGCCGGAAAACCGACGGCGGCTGCGGGCGCCCCCAAAGGCGAAAGCGGACAAAATGCCTCGGCTGGGCGACAAAAAACGGACCCAAAGGTCCGCCTCCCGAAACTTGCCCACGCGTAAAATAATAACCCGGTCGCTAAAATCCATGGCTCAGGGTCTGGGGGGGAACGTGTAGGTCTTCACGTTGCCGCCCGATGCGGCGCCAAGGGAGAAAGGCTTGCCGTTGTAGTGCAGCTTGACCCCGGCCACGTTGCCCAAGGTAAGGGACAGGGTCTTTTTAAAAGGAAAGATGGAAGTTTCCCCGGCCTTGACGGTGACGGTGCGCGCTTCCGCGCCGTCCGCCGTGGCCTTGACCCAGCAGGCGGACCTGGCTTCCACCACCACGGAATTCTCCCCACTGGGAACGGCGGCCAGAGCGGCGGCCGGGGGCGCTTCCGGAACAGTGGCGTTGCGCTGCGGCGCGGCAACGGGAACCGTGGCGTTGGCCGCGGCGGGAGCGGACGCGTTCCCGGCGGCGGTCACGGGCAGAGTCTGCGGCGTTGCGCGCTGGTCCCGCTCAAGGGCGGCGCTCTGCGCGGAGGAAGCAAGGGAGGGAACCGAAGCGTTCACGGAAGGCGCGGAACTTTCCAGCTTGGCGCCGGGCTGCGCGGCGGAAAAGGTGCGCTTGGCCAGGTTCATGATGGCATCGCCGTAATGCGTGACCACGAACCAGCCGCCGGCCAGGGGCAAAGCCAGGAGCACAAACACCGTGAGTAGCGCGACCAGGCGTTCCAGCCCGCCCTTGTCCTTGCTGTTGCGTTGGCGGTCAATGGGGCCGGGCTGGGGGTTGGTCTCGTCGAGCAAGGATGTGGGGAAAAGCGCCGCCAGCCCCTGCTCCGTCTCTTCTTCGCTCAGACCGGCGCTAAGCGCATAGGAGCGCACAAAACCCCTGGCGTATACGGCGTGGGGAAGCCCGTCAAAAGTGCCCTCTTCCATGGACCGCAGGGCTCTGGGCGAAAGTTTTATCCGCGCGGCGATTTCCTCCACGCCGAGGCCTTTCTCTTCGCGCCGGGAGCGAATCAGAGCGCCAAATTCCTGCGGTGTCATTTCGGTACAGCCTCGTCTGGTTAGAGTGTTTTCGCTTTGAGATTGTCGCTTAACGGCGGGCAAAGCCTCGCAGGGGCGCACCCCCGTCTACGTCAATCCCGCGGGCCTTGCTGCACTGCGTTTCGCAAAGCCAGAGCATTTTATCCGAATAGATATTTTCAATGACAAAATGCTCTAATGGTCGGTGTGCAACAGGCCGGCGGCGCGGCGTCAGATCCGGATATCGATAACAGCCTTGTTCCGCAGTTGCTGAGTGTATTCCTTAAAACGCGCTTCCATGCGGGGTTCGCGCAAAATGCCCTCTATTTCGGGCGTGGCCTCTTCCAGGGTCATTTGCTTGCCCGGCGAGGAGCCGTTCAGACGCAGAAGTGACTTGTTCAGGTCCAGCAGAAAAATGCCGCTCACCTGCCCGTCGCTGAGATGGGAAATTTCAGAGCGTATGGACGAAGCCAGGTCTTTCCAGGCGATATTCCCCAGCCTGCCGCCGTTGGCCGCTTCCGGCCCGATGGAATACTGCCGGGCGGCATCCTCGAACTTCAGGCTGCCGTCCTTGATTTTCGCGTAGGCGGTATCCACGTCCGCCGTGGGCGCGAACACGATAAGAGAAACATCCACGGATTTTTCAGCCGTAAAGTCCTTTTGATGCTCGCTGAAGTACTTGGAGATTTCGTCCTTGGTGACCACCACTTTGCGGGCAATCATCAGGCCCACGATGCGCTGGCTGAGAATGTTGTTGCGCAGCCGTTCCTTAAGAATCGCCATGCTGCTGCCCTGGGAAACGAGCCGGGCTTCGAATTCCTGCGGAGTGGTCTGGTTGCGCTGGATAAGCTTGCGCAGCTCGTTTTCCACTTCCGAGTCGCTGGCCGTGATTTTCAGCTTGGTGGCTTCCTGGCGCAGCAGAATGTCGCTGATCATCAGGTCCAGAATTCTCTGCACAATATCGTCCACCTGCTGGGAAGCGCGGCGGTCATTGGGGTTAATGCCCATGCGCGCCAGTTCCGGACCGGCCTGGCGCCGCACTTCGTGCAGGGTGATGATTTCGCCGTTCACCACGGCGGCTATTTTGTTCACTTCAATGGAACGCGGCTGCGCGGCGAACGCGCTCCAGGAAGCGGAGAGGATCAAAACGCACAGACAAAGCGGCACAAAGCCGCGCGGGCGAATGGGTGCCAAGGGAAGCTCCTTTGGGAAAACTGCGGGCGGCCGGCACAATGCGTTACGCCCTGCTGCATGAATTTATTTTTTTAATCTCTTTTCCCTTGAGTTGCAAGGCGTGAAAAGCCCGTGGCAGTCCGGCGTGTCAGAGACCCCGGAGGCGCAGGCCGGTCTTGCACAGCAGCCGGTCCAGAAGAGACGCCACTTCGGTCTTGCCCGCGTCTGAAAGCCGGGTCGCGGGCGGCCGCTGAGTCTCATGGACCAGCGCGCCGCGCAGGAGAGGTGCGCGTTGATAATGGAGCACAGGTAAAAATCCATCAGCCTGTCCACCGAGGCGTAGTCCAGGTCCCCGTTGGGCAGAAAGGGGGTAGGGGCAATGGGGAACACGCCCCGCGTTGCCGGAGTGAGCGCCATGGGGGCTTCCTTTACGCAAAAGGTTCGTCAGGGGGCCGACGTTGTGGCGTTACCGCTTGCAGCGCCCTGGGGAGTGGAGTTGTTCCCGGCCTGGGGCAAAAACTGCCTGGCCACGCGTATCTTGGCCCTGGCAAGCTGCTTGTCCGCCCACTGGTCGTACGCCTCGTCCAATTTGCGTTCCAGAAGCACGGCTTCTATCAGCGGATAGGCTTCCGTGGGCGTCAAGCGCTTTTCCGGGCCTTCGTCCAGCAGCAGCATGGTGCGGAAATCCTGGGCAGCCGCGCGCACCGCTGTGGTCTGGCCAGGCTTGAGCCTGGCTATGGCCTCCTCCAGGGGCGGGGCCAGGCGGTCCCTGCTCATGCGGGTGGCCAGCACCTGAAGATCCGGAAAGTCCCTGCGCACCCGGGAGGGGTCCGCCGTGGACAGCAGCAGCGCCCGCGCGCTTTCCACGCTGGCCTTGTCCGTGCCGGAAATAACAATGTAATACACCCAGGCGGGACGGGCGAACTCTTTGTTGTTCTGGTGGTAGTAAGCTTCCACCTCTTCCGACTTGATGGAGATAGAAGGCCGTAGGAGTTCCCGCCGCAGTTTCTGCACGGCCAGGCGGTTTTTCAGCAGAAAGCGCCACAGGTCCAGGTCAATGGCCTCTTCCCGCAGCATGGTTTCAAAACTGTTGCCCGGGTAGTCGCCCCGGATCAGGGTTTCTTCCGCCGCGATTTCCTCCGGCGTCACCGGGATCTTTTTTTTCTCCAACTGCTGATTGACCAGTTCGCAGACGAGCAGTTCCGCAAGGGCAAAACCATATTCGCGGCGCAACTGTTCCGTGGTCTGGGGCAAGGACCCTTCCGCGCCCGCGCCCACCGCGTCGCGCATGGCTTCCAATTGGGCCAGCGTGACCGCCCTGCCGTTGATGCGTGCCACTTCCCCCTGCACGGGGGCGTCGCCGCAGGAAACGCAAAGCAAACATAGAACGACCGCAACCGTTGCCCGAAACCTGTATCCGATACCGTACCGCCGCATCACTACCGCCGATATGCCCTACCGCCCGGCCGTCCGCCTGCGGCAGTCCTTGAGCTCGTCCATGACGTCCAGAAGGTTGAGGGTCTGGTTGACCCGCCAGTAAAATTCCTCGGCCTCAAAGGGCTTGGTGAGGAAGTCGTTGGCGCCGTACTTGAGGAACTGGGCCGTGAGCGGGCCGGAACCCGCCGAGGACAGGCCGATGACCGCCATGCGGTGCAGCTTGTGCTTGGAACGGATTTCCCGCACCAATTCAATGCCGTTCATGCGCGGCATCTGAAAGTCGGTGATGACCAGTTGGATTTCCGGGTCGGCGGCCAGCACTTCCAGGGCGTTCAGGCCGTCCACGGCTTCCACGCTGCCGATGCACTGCACGGCCAGCATTTTTTTCACAATGGCCCGCTGGGTGGCGGAATCATCCACCACCAGGGCTTTGACCTTGCGGTTGGCGTGCAAGCGCTCCACGCTGGTGATCAGCGGTTCCACCTCTTCCACGCTGCCTTTCATGAAGTAGTCGGCCACGCGTTTTTCCAGGAAGCGGTGGCGCAGGTTCTCGTCCAGCGAAGCGGTGAGCACGATACACGGGCTTTTGTGCGCGATGCACAGGTCCACGGCTTCCCCGTTGGGCGCGTCCGGCAAATTGAGGTCCACCACGGTGGCGAAAATGCTGTCCGCGTTGTCCGTGAGGCAGGCTTCCGCTTCCGCCATGCTGTGGGCCGTGAGCACGTTGAAGCGGGTCAGGATTTCGAACTGCTTGCGGATAATCTTGGCCTGGACAAAGCTGTCTTCAACGATAAGCAGGGTATCGGCGCTCACAGGGCCTCCTGTGGGGCTGCGCGGGTTGGCCCGCCTGGGTTGTTGCCGGATTTATGAAACGGCCTGCGGCCTGTTTTCCAAAGCGGCCAGCTGGCAGCGCACCGCTTCCAACTGGGCGGAAACCGCGCCGGGGGCCAGGGCAAGCTCTAGCCCGGCCGGAGGCAGCAGACGGGCTTTCCCGGCCTGCTGCGTGGCCCAGGCCACCAGCTTGGCCGGGTCCAGGCGCATGCGCTTTTCCGCGAAATTCAGGCGCAGGCGGTCCGGGTGGATATCCGCTTTCTGCACGCCTATGGAACGTAAAAACTGTTTAAAATCAAGCACGGCTAGAAAGTTGGCCACTTCTTCCGGCCAGGGGCCGAAGCGGTCGCGCAGTTCCAACTGTATATCCCGGCGGGCCGCATCGTCCAGCGCGGAAGACAGGGATTTATAATACTTGAGCCGCTCGCGCGCGTCCCCGATATAGGTATCCGGGATACGCGCGCTGATGCCCAGGGAAAGTTCCGTGGCCACCTCTTCCTGCCTGTCTTCGCCCTTGAGTTTGGCCACGGCCTCTTCCAGCATTTCCAGGAACAGGTCCAGGCCCAGGCGGGTCATGTGGCCGCTTTGCGTTTCCCCGAGAATATTCCCGGCCCCGCGCAGACGCAGGTCTTCCATGGCTATCTGGAAGCCCGCTCCCAGGTAGTCCAGGTCCAGGATGATGCGCAGGCGCTGGCGCGAGGTTTCCGCCAGCCGGTCCACGTCCGGCACCACAAAGACGGCGAAAGCCTGCCTGTCCGAGCGCCCCACCCGGCCGCGCAGCTGATAGAGCTGCCCCAGGCCGAACATCTGGGCCTGGTCCACCACCAGGGTGTTGGCCCGGGGAAAATCCAGGCCGGATTCGATGATGGCCGTGCACACCAGCACGTCCAGCTCGCCGTGCCAGAACTTGTGCATGGTGTCTTCCAGGGCCCGTTCCGCCATCTGGCCGTGGGCCATGCCTATTCTGGCTTCCGGCACCAGCTTGCGCACGAATTCCGCCACCCGCTCCAGGCCCTGCACGCGGTTGTAGACCCAGAACACCTGGCCTTTACGCTGCAACTCACGTTCAAGTATGGCTTTAAGGGTGGTCTCGTCCCGGTTGATAATGGCCGTGGACACGGGTTTCCTGTCCGGCGGGGCCGTTTCGATGACCGAAAGTTCCCGGATGCCGGAAAGCGAAAGCTGTAGGGTTCTGGGAATGGGCGTGGCCGTCAGGGTCAGCACGTCCACGTTCTTGCGCAGGTCTTTGAGCCGCTCCTTGTGGCGCACGCCGAAGCGCTGCTCTTCGTCCAGCACCAGCAGGCCCAGGTTGGGCAGGACCACGTCCTTGGACAGCAGACGGTGCGTGCCTATAAGGATATCCACCTGCCCCCTGGCGGCGGAAGTCAGAATTTCCTTTTGCCGCGCGGCGGAGACAAAGCGCGACAGCATGCCCACCTGCACGGGGAAACCGCCCAGCCGCGCCCGGAAGGTCTGGTAGTGCTGTTCCGCCAGCACGGTGGTGGGGCACAGCAAGGCCACCTGACGGCCTTCCAGCACGGCCCTGAACGCGGCGCGCAGGGCCACCTCCGTCTTGCCGAAGCCCACGTCGCCGCAGACCAGGCGGTCCATGGGTTCCGGCTTTTCCATGTCCTGGAGCACATCCTGGATGGCCCTGGCCTGGTCCGGCGTTTCCTCGAAGCCGAAGGTGGCTTCGAATTCCCGGTACATCTCGCTCACGGGCAGGTAGTGGAAGCCCTTGGCCACCTTGCGGTAGGCGTACATGTGCACCAGGTCTTCCGCTATTTTCTCAATGGCCTTCTTGGCCTTGTCCTTGCCCGCCGCCCACTGGGTGCCGCCCAGCTTGTCCGGCACCGGTTCCGCGCCGTCCGGGGCTTTGTAGCGCTGGATGACGTCCAGCCGATCCACGGGCAGGTACAGCTTGGCTTCCCCGGCGTAGGTCAGCAACAGAAAGTCGTTCTCCACCTCGCCTAGACGCATGCGGTGCAGGCCGCCGAAACAGCCGATACCGTAGTCGCGGTGCACCAGGAAGTCGCCTTCCTGTAATTCATCGTAGCGGTCCAGGCCGCGAAAGGCGCCGCTGGGGGCCTTGCGGGCCGCGCTCTCCGTCTTGGGCTGGAGCACGTCTTCGCCAAGCACCAGCAGGGAATCCCAGACCAGGTGCGCCCCGCTGCGGAAAGGCGCGATAAGCGCGTACAGCCCTTTGACGCCCGGCGCGTAACGCAGATGCGGCTTGATGCCGTCCTGCTCCGCCAAGGCCAAAAACTTGGCCCTGGAGCGGGCGTTGGCAAAGGCCAGCACCACCTGCCAGGCCGTATCGTCCGCGCCCTTGCCCCACTCCCGCATGGCGTTCACCAGGCGCTGCCAGGGGCGTTCCGTGTCGCCCGGCGCGGGAAACAGTTCCTGGAACGAATGGATGGACCGCTCCGGCAGCTCTTCGCCGCTTTTTTCCAGGCCCATGACCAGGTCTTCAAAGTTGGCGCGGTCGTGGCGTTCCAGGTCGGACTGAATCTGCGCGGGGGAACGCAAGGTCAGAGAATGAGGCTGGCGCAGGCCCATGCTTTCCTGCACTTCTTCCAGGTGTTCCGACCAGGCGCCGGAAAGAAATTCCAGCCCTTCCGCCACATCCCGCTCGCCAGGCAGCAGCATGACGGACTTGGGCGGCAGCCACTGCTCCAGGGTTCCGGCGTTGGGGTAGACCATGCCGGGCAGGAGTTCCCCGCTGCCGGCTTCAAAGGCCCGCTCCAGGGCGCGGCGGTCTTCCTCGTCAAAGTCAAAGGAAGCCGCCAGGCTGTCCCAGCGCGGCCGCGCGGCTTTCAGAGTTTCGGAAGCGGTCGGCACCGGCGCCACGGGCAGAATGGTTATTTCGGCCAGGTCGGCCATGGAACGCTGCGAGGTGGTGTCAAAAAGGCGGATATCGTCCAGGGTGTCGCCGAAAAACTCAAGGCGCAGGGGCTTGGCGTAGCCGGGGCAGAACAGGTCCAGGATATCGCCGCGCATGGCCGCTTCCCCCGGCGCGGAAACCATGGGCACGCGGGTGTAACCCCATTCCACGGCCTGTTCCAGCACCAGTTCCGGGGCCATGTCCGCGCCTTTGACCAGGCGCAGCTCATGGGCGTCAAAAAAATTCAGCGGCGGGAGCAACGGCAGAAAGGCGGACAGCGGCGCCAGCACGCCCAGGCGCGAACGGCCGCGCTGCATGGCGTACAGGACGGCGATGCGCTCGCACCAGGCGGCGCGGCCCCGGCCGCCGGGCGGGAATTCCGGCAGGGAAAGCAGCGGCTGCTCCCACACGGGCTGGGTGAGCGGGCTTTCCACGGCGGAAAGCTCGGGCGAGAACAGGCGCATCAGGGCGCGGCACTGGCTGGTTTCCGCCGCGTCGCGGGTGACCAGGGCCACGTTGCGGCCCGCGCCCAAAAGACGCACGGCCAGCCGGGCCCTGGTGGCGGTGCCGGCCCGGATAACCCGGACCTGGCGGCCGCCCCCTCCGAGAAGTGCGCGTGCTACGGTATCGAAAACCACAAATAATCCTTAGAGCAATTTCGCTTTGAGATTGTCGCTTAACGGCGGACAGAGCCCGCTACGCCAATCTCACGGCAAGGATTTGAAAACAAATCCTTGCAGAACAGATGAACATTTTCAATGTTAATCTGTTTTTATAATCCCCTAAACGGCAACAGCGAAAAGCCGCCTCGTCATGAGGCGGCTTTTTCCGCAAACGTTTACGCCCGTTACACTTGGCTGAGCGCTTCCATATCCTCGCTGGACAGGAGCTTGTCCAGGTCGAGGAGAATCAGCAGACGGTCCTGCAGCTTGCCCACGCCGCTGATGTATTCGGATTCCAGACCGGCCACCACGGGTGGCGGCGGTTCCACCGTGCCCGCGGGTATGCGCAGCACTTCGGAAACGGAATCCACCACAAAGCCCACAATCATATTGTTGATTTCAATAACAATGATGCGGGTGTGCTTGTCATGACCTTTGGAATCCAGGCCAAAACGGCGGCGCAGGTCAATAATGGGAATGACCTTGCCCCGCAGATTGATGACCCCTTCCACAAAATCCTGTGCCCGGGGAACCTTGGTGATTTCCATGGTGCGGATGATTTCCTGCACCTTGAGAATATCCACCCCGAACTCTTCCTCGCCGATGCTGAAGGTCACCAGCTGCAGAAGTTCATCGTCTTTTTTCTGCATTTGATCCATCGTGTTCTCCCGTTAATAACAGCATTGTCCACACGGCAGACTGTTTCATGGCAATGGCGGCCGGCAGAGCCGCGAACTGGCCGCGCCTTTACGCCCTATAGCAATATTTGCCTTGCAAAGAAAAAAAATGCAAGCAGGAAATGAAAAAAGCGCAAACACCGGCATGCGTATACCTTATCGGCCAATGCAAAAATAAGCAAACCCCTGGGCGGCAAGATAGGTCGGAGAATATAAATTCCGCCCGTCAAAAAGCACCGGGGCGCTCAAAGTGGCTTTGATCCGTTCAAAGTCCGGGGTGCGGAACTGGTTCCACTCCGTCACTACCAGCAAAGCCTGGGCGCCTTGCAGAGCTTGGTATTGTTCGTCCGTTATTGTAGCCAGCTTGTTGCCGGACAAAAGCTCTTTGGCCCGCTTTCCCGCCACCGGGTCGTAGGCCTGGATATGCATGCCCCTGGAGGTCAGCTCTTCCACAATGGACAGGGACGCGGCTTCCCGCATGTCGTCGGTGTTGGCTTTGAAGGCCAGGCCCCACAGGGCCAGGGTTTTGCCCTTCACCCCGCCCTGGTTGTCGAAGTAGTCGCAAATCTTGCGGGCCATGACGCGCTTCTGGCGCTGGTTGACTTCGTCCACGGCTTCCAGCAGCCGGGGCTGGTGTCCAGCCTTGTGCGCCGTGTGGATCAGCGCCTTGACGTCCTTGGGAAAACAGGAACCGCCGTAGCCCACACCGGGGTATATGAAATGGTAGCCTATGCGCTGGTCCGCGCCTATGCCCACGCGCACGTCGCGCACGTCCGCGCCCACCTTTTCGCAAATGCCGGCTATTTCATTGATAAAGGAAATTTTGGTGGCCAACATGCAGTTGGCCGCGTACTTGGTCATCTCCGCGCTGCGCACGCCCATGATGATCAGCTTTTCCCTGGTGCGGGCAAAGGGAGCGTACAGGGTTTTCAGGGCTTCCGCCGCCTGTTCGCTGTCCGTGCCCACCACCACGCGGTCCGGCTTCATAAAGTCGTTGATGGCGTCGCCTTCTTTCAGGAATTCCGGGTTGGAGACCACGTCAAAGGGGATGCTCACGCCCCTGGCCGCCAGTTCCTGGCTCACCAGTTCGCGTACCCTGTCCGCCGTGCCCACGGGTACCGTGGATTTGTCCACGATAATCAGCGGCTTGTCCATGAGCCGGCCCAACTCCCTGGCCACGCCTTCCACGTAGCTCAAGTCGCAGGAACCGTCCTCGCGGGGCGGGGTGCCCACGCAGACGAACACCAGGCGGGCCCTGGCCGCGCCTTCCGCTAGGCTGGTGGTGAAGGAAAGACGGCCTTCCGCGTAGTTGCGGCGGACCATGCTTTCCAGGCCCGGCTCGTAAATGTGCACCTGGCCGGAACGCAAGAGTTCCACCACGGAAGGGTTCACGTCCACGCACTGCACCATGTTGCCCATTTCCGCGAAACAGGCCGCGCTGACCAGGCCCACGTATCCGGTACCGACTATGCAAATATTCATGCTGCCCCCGTTATGCTACGGTGTGTTCCAATGAAAGGCATCTGTCTACGTGGACGGGCTCGCTGCGTCAATACCCGCACTCGCTTCTTGAAGAAAGCCGCCCTTATCCTGTATGCTGTGCATTCGGGCGGAGGCCCGGCAACAGAATGATAAGGATACGGCATGATCGTCGGACTTGGACTGGATATCGTGGAGCTTTCCCGCATGGCGCGTTCCTGGGAGCGTTTCGGCATGCGCCTGGCCGCGAGGATGCTGCATCCGGACGAGCTGGCCGCCCTGCGGCCGCCGGAAGCGCGTTTTCTCGCCTCCCGTTTCGCTGCCAAGGAAGCGGCGGTCAAGGCTTTGGGCACGGGGTTTTCCGGGGGCATCACCCCCCTGGACGCCGTGGTGTACACGGAGTCTTCCGGCCAGCCCAGCCTGCGTTTTTACGGGAAGGCCGCGTTGCGCTGCACAGAACTTAAAGCCGCGCGCATCCACCTTTCCCTGACCCATGGCCGGGAAACCGTGGCCGCCGTGGTCATTCTGGAACGGGAGGAACGCTGATGCCCGCCACGACCGCTTACGACCCGAGTTTTTTCTCCGCCCTGCCCACGCCCGCTGAAATGGCGCTCTGGGACCGGGCCGCCATGCGCGACTTCCGCATTCCCGAATTCGCGCTCATGGAGAACGCCAGCCGGGAAGCTTTTCACGTCCTGCGCTCGCTCAGCAACCCCAGACAAACGGTGCTGGTGCTCATGGGCGGCGGCAACAACGGCGGGGACGGCGCGGCCCTGGCCCGGCACCTGCGCGACGCGGGCTATGCGGTTCTGGTCTGCCACACGTCTCCCCTTTCCCGGCTGCGCGGGGCGGCCAAAGCGCACTGCGAGCTGGCCCGGCGCTGCGGCGTGCCCTTTGCGCGCCTGGACCAAACCGGGGCGGACGAAAAGGGCTTGCGCATCCCGTATGCGCACCACGCTTTCGCCGCCAACGCGGCCGTTATCGTGGACGCCCTGCTGGGCACGGGCTTCAAAGGTCCCCTGAGGCAGCGGGAACTGGCCCTGGTGCGTTATTGCAACAACGCCGCCGCCAGGAGCTTCGTTTTTTCCCTGGACATCCCTTCCGGCCTGGACGGGCTGACGGGCGAACCCGGCCCTGAGGCTATACGCGCCCATGCCGCCGTAACCTTTGAAGCCGCCAAGACCGGTCTGTGCCTGCCCCAGGCCAAAGCCTATACCGGCACGCTGCACGTCCGGCCCATAGGCATTCCCCTGGCCGTGCGGGAAACGCACCCGCCCTCTTTTTTGCTCATGGACCCGGCCCCCGGTTCCCGGCCCAAAGCTTCCCCCTTGCAGCACAAGGGGGATGCTGGCCGCGTGCTGGTCATCGGCGGGTCGGAAGCATACACCGGCGCGCCGCAGCTGGCCGCCCTGGGCGCGCTGCACGCCGGGGCCGGGCTGGTCAGCGTGGCCTGCCCGGGGGGGCTTGCCGCTTCCATCCGGGGCGCGCAGCCGGAAATTATGGCCCTGCCTTTGGGGTCCGGCTTGCAGTGGAGCGACGTCCCGCTGCCGGAACTGCTCCGAGCCGTGGAAGAATTGCCGGGAAAAAGCGCCGTCGTCCTCGGCCCCGGCCTGGGACGCGGCAAAGGCGCGGAAGCCCTGGTGCGCGGCGTGCTGGGTCTGGCCAAGCGCCCTCCCCTCGTTCTGGATGCGGACGGGCTGTTCCCTCTTGGGCAGGATCCCGGTTCCTCTTTATGGAACGGGCTGCGTGAGACGGACATTCTCACGCCCCACCCCGGTGAGGCAGGCCACCTGCTGGGCGTGGATACAGGCAGGGTGCAGGCGGACAGGCCCGCCGCCTTGCGCGCGCTGACGGAACGCTTGGCCGCCGCCGTGGTCCTCAAGGGGTCGGGCACGCTGGTGGGGCAGCGGGGCAAGCCTTGCGCGCTTGCGCCTTTTGCCTCGGCCGCGCTGGCCGTGGGCGGTTCCGGCGACGTGCTGTCCGGCATCTGCGCGGCGTATGCCGCCAAGGGGCACAGCGCCTTTATGGCCGCCTGCCTGGCTGTCTACACCCACGGCAAAGCCGGGAAAATACTGGAAAACGACCACCCCCACCAGGGCGCCCTGGCCGGGGATATTGCCCGCGCCGTCACGCGGGCCGCATGGTAATATGGAGCGAATGGTGAATCTTTTTCTGCAGGACGAACACGCCACCCGCCGTCTAGGGGAGGCCCTGGCCCGCTGCCTTCTTGAGCACCCGCGCGTCAAGACGGTATTTTTCTACGGATCACTGGGCATGGGCAAGACCACGCTCGTCAGCGCCCTGGTAAAAGCCTTGCCCGGCGGGGAGAAAGCGGAAACCGGCAGCCCCAGCTTCACACTGTGCAACATCTACCCTACTGTGCCCCCGGTGGCTCATTTTGACTTCTATCGCCAGGAAAATAGCTCTGTTGACGAAAGTTTCCTTGATTTTTTGGAAGAGGAACGGCATGTAGTGCTGGTTGAGTGGGCGGAACGCCTTCCCCCGCGCGCCCTGCCCCCGGACCGCCTGGGGTGTTCGCTCACCCCCCGCGGCGACGGAAGGCAGGCTTGCCTTGCGGCGTACGGCCGGGCGGCCGGGCTTATGCCCTGCCTTGCGGCATGCTGCGGTTGACGGCGTATCACGGCCCGTGGTTTCACAGTAACCTGGAAGGAATCTTCTATGCGTATTCTGGTGCAGAAATTCGGCGGCAGCTCCGTTGCCGACCGCGACCGCATGCTGCGCGTGCGGGAGAAAGTCCTGGCCGGATTGAAAAAGGGGTACAAGATGCTCCTGGTTCTTTCCGCGCGCGCCGGGGACACGAACAAGCTGCTGGCCCTGGCGGCCGAGTACTCGGAAAACCCCGATCCCGCCGAGTGCGACTCCATGGTCTCCACCGGCGAACAGCTTTCCGTGGCGCTCTTTACCATGCTGCTCAAAGATGCCGGTGTGAAAGCCCGCTCCCTGCTGGGCTTCCAGATCCCCATCCACACGGACGACACCTTCATGAAGGCGCGCATCCGGTCCATTGACGACACCGCCATCCGGGCGCTGTTCACTGACCACGACGTGCTGGTGGTGGCCGGTTTCCAGGGCATTACCGAAGACAAGCGCATCACCACCCTGGGCCGGGGCGGTTCCGACACTTCCGCCGTGGCGCTGGCCGCGGCCGTCAAGGCCGAAGCCTGTGAAATCTACACGGACGTGGACGGGGTGTTCACCACGGACCCCAACATGTGCCCCGCCGCCCGCAAGCTGGACCGCGTCACTTACGACGAAATGCTGGAAATGGCCAGCATGGGCGCGAAAGTGCTGGAAATCCGCTCCGTTGAGTTCGCCAAGAAATTTAATGTTGTCGTGCACGTGCGTTCCACGTTCACCGATACCCCCGGTACTTTAGTCATTAACGAGGATTCCGAAATGGAACATGTTCTTGTTTCCGGTATTGCCTATGATAAGGACCAAGCCCGCATCACGCTGCGCGCCGTGCCCGACAAGCCGGGCGTAGCCGCCTCTATTTTCGCCCCGCTGGCCAAGGCCAACGTGGCCGTGGACATGATTGTGCAGAACCCCAGCCGCGAAGGCGTGACCGACCTGACCTTTACCGTGGCCCGCAAGGACCTGAAAACCACGCTGGGCATCATGGAAGACGTGCGCAAAAAGGTCGGCAGCGTGGAAGTTCTGCACGACGTGAACATCGCCAAGGTTTCCGCCATCGGCGTGGGCATGCGCAATCATGCCGGGGTCGCGGCCACGGCCTTTGAAGCTCTGCACAACGCGGGCATCAACATTCTGCTTATCAGCACCTCGGAAATCAAAATCAGCTGCCTGATCGAAGAGCAGTTCCTGGAGCAGGCCGTGCGTATCCTGCACGAAGCCTTCAGCCTGGACAAGGGCGCCTACGCTTCCTGATCCGGAATCGCCATATTGCGTAAAAAGCGGAGGACCTGGTCCTCCGCTTTTTTATTTGTAATGACGTAATGTTGCCTATGTTCGCCCTTTTTTCTCTTACCATCGATCTTGGGTACAAATAGTTATACGTGACATTTTGAAAAATAATGTCACATTACCGTATCGTTCATATAATCCGCTTCACAAATCGCGCCGCTGTATTATTATCAAGGCTGTAACGTTTTTTGGTATTTGCTTTCATATGGTTTTTTTACACATCGAGGTCGTTATGAGCACGCTCATTCCCCCCTCCTCCGACACGGCGGGCAAGGGCATTTCACCTTTTTCCGTAAAGATTGGGCCGCTCCCCTGGCCGGTGTATGCCGTGCTGGCGGCCATCGTCTACGGCGCTTCCGTAACCGGCAAGTTGCCCGCGGATATGACCGGCGGCATAGCCGTCATGATGTGCATGGGGCTTTTGCTGGCGGAAATAGGCTCCCGCACGCCGGTTTTGAAGAACATCGGCGGCCCGGCCATTCTCTGCATGTTCGTGCCCTCGGTCATGGTCTATTATCACCTTGTGAACGACGCCAGCCTCAAGGCCGTGTCTTCGTTCATGAAGGACGCCAACTTCCTATACTTTTACATCGCCTGCCTGGTGGTGGGGAGCCTGCTCGGCATGGCCCGGCAGATTTTGATCCAGGGATTTCTGCGCATGTTCGTGCCGCTTTTGGCTGGCACGCTGGCCTCTCTGGCCATGGGCACCCTGGTAGGCACGCTGATGGGCATGAAGCCCTACAACGCCTTTTTCTACGTGGTGGTGCCCATTCTTTCCGGCGGCATGGGCGAAGGGCTTTTGCCGCTGTCCGCCTCCTACGCGGCCATTCAGCACACCACGCCGGACAAGTTCCTGCCGCACATGGCCCCGGCCGTGATGATGGGCAACGTGTGCGCCATTGTCATAGCCGGTTTTCTGAAGCGCCTGGGCGAAAAGAAGCCGGAATACTCCGGCGGCGGCCTGCTGGTGAAGACCGGCCATGACGATCTGTTGCGCGCCGCGCAGACGGAAGAAAAGCCCATAGAATTCGCGCTGATGGGCGCGGGACTGCTCATGGCCTGCACCGCATACGCTTTCGGCCTGCTGATGAGCCCCATTCTCAAGATACCGGCGCCCATCATCATGATTTTCTCGGCGGCGCTGCTCAAGGTGCTGGGTGTGCTCCCCGAACCCATGGAACGCGGGGCCTACCACATCTACAAGTTCGTTTCCGCCAACCTCACCTGGGCCCTGGTGGTGGGCGTGGGCGCGCTGCTCACCCCTTGGGGCGACGTGGTCAGCGCCCTGTCTTTCGCCTACCTGTGCACGGTAATCGCCACTGTGGCCACCATGATCGCTTCCGGGTTCTTCGTGGGCAAGCTCATGAACATGTACCCCATTGAAGCGGCCCTGGTCACGGCCTGCCACAGCGGCATGGGCGGCACGGGCGACGTGGCCATTCTTTCCTCCGCCAGCCGCATGGAAATGATGCCTTTCGCCCAGATATCCACCCGTATCGGCGGGGCCTGTATGGTGGTGGCCGCGGCTATTTTGATGCGCTTCCTCGGCTGATGCCGTCAAGACCGCAGCATAAAAGAGAGGACCGCCGTAAATGGTGGTCCTCTCTTTTACACAAGGCGGGCTGACCCCGCGCGCTGTTACACGAAGCCGTACATGGAGGCGATTACGTAACCGAACACGCAGGAAACGCCCACGCCGATAAGGCCAGGGATAATGAAGCTATGGTTGATGACGAACTTGCCGATCTTGGTGGTGCCGGAACGGTCAAAGCTGATGGCCGCCAGATCGCTGGGGTAGGTGGGCAGGATGTAATAGCCGTAGCAAGCCGGGGCAAAGGCCACGATGTAGCCGGGAGGCACGCCTATGCTCAGCGCCACGGGAACCAGCGCGGCCAAAGCCGCGGCCTGGGAGTTGACGAACTTGGAGACGATGAGCAGCATCACCGCGTAGGTCCAGGGATGGTTCTTTACCACTTCGCCCAGGGTCTTTTTCAGGGCGGGTACCTGGGCCACGAAAATGGTGTCCGCCATCCAGGCGATGCCGTACACGGCCACAATGGCGATCATGCCGGAACGGAACACTTCGTTCTTGGAAATTTTGCTCACCTCAACCTTGGTGAACAGCATGATCAGCGCGCCCGCGAGCAGCATGAACATCTGGATGCACAGCACCATGGACATGGGCTTCTTGTTCATCAGGGGGCGCAGTTCGGGCATGGCGCCCATAAGCCCCACCACCACGATAGTGGCCAGGAATATCCACATGGCGTTCCAGTAGTTCTGGGGCAGCTTCTTGTCCAGCAGGGTTACGGAATCGCCGTACACGTACTGCTTGTTTTCGGGCACGGAAATAAAGGCCTGGAATTCTTCGTCCTTGTCCAGATCCTTGCCCCGGAACCAACTAAAAATACCTATACCCAGCACCCCGCAAAAAGTAGCGGGAATGGTGACCATGAGCAGGTCCGTGTAACTCAGGGCGTGGCCGTCGAATTTATAGTTGGCCAGCATGGCCACCACAGAGGTCACGGCCACGGACACGGGACTGGCGATAATGCCCATCTGCGCGCCCACGGAACCCGCCGCCATGGGGCGTTCCGGCCGGATGTTGTTCTTGATGGCCACGTCGTAGATAATGGGCAGAATGGTGTACACCACGTGGCCCGTGCCGCAAATCATGGTCAGCGTGCAGGTGACGAACGGAGAGAGGATGGAGACGTAGCGCGGATTCTTGCGCAGCACCCGTTCCGCGATCTGGAGCATGACGTCCAGGCCGCCGGAAGCCTGCAGGGTTGCGGAAGCCGCCACCACCGCGAGGATGATGAGCATGACGTCCACAGGCGGCTTGCCGGGAGGGAGCTTGAAGAAAAAGGCCAAAATGACGAGACCGACCCCGCCCAGAAGCCCCAGGGCAATGCCCCCTTTGCGTGCCCCGTAAAAAAGGCAGGCCAGCACAATGACTATTTGCAAGGCAAAACTGGAATCCATACATTCCCTCTCTTTAAAAAAGACTATGCGCAAAAATGCTCTGGCTCTTCTCCCTCTTTCGAAAAAACGGACAATGCGCGGCGCTCGTAAAAATATATCAGATTGTATTTTTTTTCACGATTGGAAAACGTTTACAAAGTAATAGAACATCATTTTATTTATAACTCGGCCTATTCTGGTCAAAGGGGCGGAAAAACCGTATACATACAAAAAAACACTAACCCCGCGCGCTCTCATGTCCGAACAATTTTTTCACGGCCTGCGTCTGCTTCTTTCCACGCCCATCCCGGCTTTGGCCGCGCACGGGGCCATGTTCTGGCACGTCCGGCGCAAGGCTATCCGGCAAACGGCGGGGCTGCCCAAAGCGGAAAAAAGCCGCCGCGTCCACGGACTGCTGCGCCGCCTGCTGCCCAAACAGCGGGTGTGGGCCGTGTACTCGGCAAGCCTTGCGGCCACGACCCTTGTCGCCGCGCTGGATGTGACGTATTTTAGTCTGCGGCTGTTTTTCGGTTTTATCTTTTTTTGCGCGGCCCTGTCTGCGCTACGCTGGGAGCATAAGGCCAAAGAACGCCAGAAGCTTCTGGAGGCGGAGTCATGAAAAAACTTCCGGCCATGGCCGCGCGCGCCCTTTTCTGCCTTGCTTTCGCCGTTCTGTTCGCTGGCTGCCAGGTGCAGGCCAACGGGCAGATGGATGTCGGCATGGGCGTATACCGCCTGCAACAACTATAAAGATGATGTCCGCCGGGACAGCCCGCATGCGGGTGATTCCGCGCGTCACAAGGAGATAGGTGTATGGAATTACGCGGCACAACCATTCTGGCCGTGCGTGACGCCAACGGGGTGGCCATGGGCGGGGACGGCCAGGTGACCATGGGCCAGGCCGTGGTCATGAAACATTCCGCGCGCAAAGTGCGGCGCCTGTATTCCGGCAAGGTGCTGGCGGGTTTCGCCGGGTCCACGGCCGACGCCTTCACCCTGTTCGAGCGCTTTGAGGCCAAACTGGAAGAGCACGGCGGCAACCTCACCCGGGCCGCCGTGGAAATGGCCAAGGACTGGCGCAAAGACAAGTACCTGCGCCGCCTGGAAGCCATGCTCCTGGTGGCGGACGCGTCCACCATTCTCATCCTCTCCGGCAACGGCGACGTGATAGAGCCGGACGACGGCCTGGCCGCCATAGGCAGCGGCGGGCCCTTTGCCCTGTCCGCCGCCCGGGCCCTGGCCCGGAACACGGAACTGGACGCGGAAAAAATCGTTCGCGAAGCCATGGGCATTGCCGCGGAACTGTGCGTGTACACCAACAGCTTCCTGACCCTGGAAGCCCTGCCGGACAAGGCCGGGGCATGAGCGGCCCCGTGACGCGCACGCTACGCAGCGGGTGCAAGATCAACCTGTTCCTGCGCCTTACCGGCACGCGGCCGGACGGCTACCACACCCTGAAGACCTTGTTCCTGCCCCTGGCCGAGCCGCATGACGAATTGCGCGTCATGGAGCTTCCCGGTGCCGAAGGGCTATCGCTCACCTGTTCGCTGCCGGACCTGGATCCGCAGGGGAACACCGTGGCCAAGGCTTACCGCCTGTACGCCCAAGCCACGGGCTTTGCCCCCGGCCTCCGCGTCCATCTGGAAAAGGGTGTTCCTCACGGCGCGGGCCTGGGGGGCGGCAGCGCGGACGCGGCCTGCCTGCTGCGCTATCTTAATGAACGCGCCCTGGCGGAAAAACGCCCTGCTCTGTCCCAGGATAAGATGATGGCCCTGGCCGCCCGCGTGGGCGCGGACGTGCCCTTTTTCCTGCAAGCCGTGCCCGCCCTGGCCACGGGCATAGGGGAAGCGCTTACGCCCGTACCCCACCCCCTGCCGGGTTTCGGGCTGGTGCTGGTCTGCCCGCCCGTGCACGTCAGCACCGCCTGGGCGTTCGGAGAGTGGGACCGCAGGGAAGAACATAATTTTTTTACCAATACCTTGACATTCGCGGGCTGGGAGGATAGAAAGCCACTCGTTCACGGATTCTGGTTGGAAAACGACTTTGAACGTGTTATATTCCGGGCGTACCCGGAATTGGAACGGTTGAAAGAACGCTTCCTGACCCTGGGAGCCGACGCCGCCCTGATGAGCGGAAGCGGTTCCAGCGTATTTGGCCTGTTCAGCAAGCCGGAACGCGCGCAAGCTGCGGCCGGGCTTCTGGCCGGTGCTGGCAGGGTTTTTTGCCAGGTTTTGTGACCATGCTGGGGTGTCGCCAAGTTGGTAAGGCAACGGGTTTTGGTCCCGTCATCCGAGGGTTCGAGTCCTTCCGCCCCAGCCACTTTATTTGCTGCTGTAGTCATCCTTCCACCGTAACCCCCTCCGGACTGTTCCATGTACCGCGATCTCAAGATCCTGACGGGCACTTCCAATCCCGCGCTGTGTAAAGCCATTTGCGACCACTTGGGCTGCCGCCCCACCCCCACGCTCTGCGATACCTTCAGCGACGGCGAAATCCGCATTGAAGTGGGCGACAACGTGCGCGGCGCGGATGTGTTCGTCATCCAGTCCCTGTGCGCCCCGGTCAATTTTCATATCATGCAGCTCTGCCTGCTGCTGGACGCCCTGAAGCGCGCCAGCGCCAGCCGGGTTACGGCGGTGGTGCCCTACTACGGCTATGCCCGCCAGGACAGAAAGGTCAGCCCCAGGGCGCCCATCAGCGCCAAGCTGGTGGCGGACTTCCTCGCTGTGGCGGGCATGCACCGCATGGTCACCGTGGACCTGCACGCCGGGCAGATCCAGGGCTTTTTCAACTGTCCCGTGGACAACCTCTACGCGGCCCCGGTGTTTCTGGACCACCTCAGCCAGATTCCCGGCGACGTGGTCATCGTCTCCCCGGACGCGGGCGGCGTGGAACGGGCCCGGGCTTACGCCAAACGCCTCAACGCCAGTCTGGCCATCATCGACAAGCGCCGCGACAAGCCCAATCAGGCTTCCGCCATGCATGTTATCGGTGATGTGAAGGACAAAGTGGCCATTGTGCTGGACGACATGATCGATACCGCCGGCACCATGGTGGCCGCGGGCGAAGTGCTGCTCACCAACGGCGCCAAGGAAGTGATGGCCTGCTCCACGCACGCCGTGCTTTCCGGCCCGGCCATTGAGCGGCTCAACAATTCCCCCTTCTCGCAGGTGCTGGTTTCGGACACCATCCCGCTGGGCGACAAGCTGGCGGCCTGCCCCAAAATCAAAGTGCTTTCCATTGCCGGGCTTTTTGCCAAGGCTATCAATAACATCCACACAGAATCCTCCGTCAGTGTGCTCTTTGTATAAAAGGGCGCACTCCGTCAGCAACGGCGCAAGTCATGGCTGAGGATCGCAAAGGAGTTTTCCCATGAGTTCATTCGTCACCCTTACCGTTCAGAAACGCGTTTCCACCGGCAAAGGCTCCAACCGCCGTCTGCGCGCTGCGGGCATCATTCCCGCCGTGCTCTACACCGCCGGCGGCGAAAACGTGCCCGTGCAGGTGGCCGAAGCCCCGTTGCTGAAAATCTTTACCACTCTGGGCCGCACGTCGGTGTTCAACGTGGAAGTGGAAGACGGTTCCAGCAAGAGCGCGCACCCGGTACTGCTGTGGGATATCGACTTTTACCCCACCAAAAACCGCTTCATGCACGTGGACTTTTTCGGCGTGGACCTGGAAAAGGAGCTCAAGGTCCGCGTACCGCTGGAATTCGTGGGCACCGCCAACGGCACCAAGATCGGCGGCGTGCTGGAGAACTTCTTCGAACACCTGGACGTGCTCTGCAAACCTCTGTCCCTGCCCAGCAAAATCGTGGTGGACGTGACGGAGTTGGAGCTTGGCCAGAGCCTGCGCGTTGAAGACCTGAAGCTGCCCGAAGGTGTAAGCGCGGCCGTGGCGGGCAACCCCACCGTGGTCAGCGTGACCTCGCCGGAAGCGGAAGAAGCTGAAGAAGGCGCGGAAGCCCAGGCTTAAGCACCCCGCACCCGTGTTTTTGAACGGCCCCGGCTTCCGGGGCCGTTTTGCTCTCCCCTCCCGCATACAGGAAACACTTTTCATGAGCATCACCGGCCTGCTGGTGGGGCTGGGCAACCCCGGCCCCAATTACGAGAATACCCGCCACAATTTCGGGTTTCTCATGCTGGACGCCGTGCTGGGAGCCTGCCGAAACGCCCCGGGCGGGGATGCGCAGCCTCTCTCCGGCGGCAAAGGCCGTTACGATGCCTGGAAATGCCGCCTGCCAAGCTCCGACGCCTGGTGGATTCTTGCCAAGCCCCAGACCTTTATGAACAAAAGCGGCGACGCCGTAGCGCACCTTTTGGGCTATTACCGCATTCCGCTGGACGCGCTGTGGGTGGCCCATGACGAGCTGGACCTGCCGCTTGGCCGCATGCGCCTGAAATTCGGCGGCGGCGCGGCCGGGCATAACGGCATCCGCTCCATAGCGGAACGCACCGGCTCCCCGGATTTCCACCGCCTGCGCCTGGGCATAGGCAAACCCCAGGGCTATGACGCTACCTCTTTTGTGCTCGGCCGTTTCAGCGCGCAGGAAACGTCCCTGGTGCGCGAAGTCTGCGAAGAGGCCGCCGCCGCGTTCTGCCAAACCCCCAGGCTCCACCTGGAGCGGGTGCGGCAGCGCATCAACGGCTTTGCCCCGACGCAGGCCGACAACCCGAGCCCCGCCCCCCAGATCCCCCCGTGCAAACTGTGATGGACGAAACTGCGCACTTCGGCTATATTTTTTAAATTCAGCCGTCATGTTTCCCCCTATTTAGGAGTGCGTATTCGTGTTTGCCCCCGACCAACTCGTTGTCTATCCTACCCAGGGCGTGGGAAGGGTGGAGTCCATCGAGCGCCAGGAAGTGGGCGGGCTAGTTGTCGAATTTTACATTGTGCGCATTCTGGCCAACAACGTCACCCTGATGGTGCCGGTAAAGAACGCGGCCAACGTGGGCCTGCGTTCGCTCTGCTCCCCGGAAAAGGCCCGTGAAGTGCTGGAGTCGCTTCAGGACCGTTCCTCTTTTACCGGGTACATCGGCCAGAACTGGAACCGCCGTTACCGCGAGTACTCCGACAAGCTGAAAAGCGGCGACATTGCCGATGTGTGCCGCGTATTGAAGGAACTGCTGCTCATCAGCGGGGAAAAGGAACTTTCCTTTGGCGAGCGCCGGCTCATGGAGCAGGCCATGAGCCTGGTTACCGTGGAGCTGGCCAGTGTTCTGGGCGAAACGCCGGAATCCGTCAAAACCCAGGTGGAAAGTTTTTTTGCCGATGTGTTGATAAAGCCTGAAAAAGAAGCCTGACCCTCTTGCGTTCTCGCTGGAGTTGCGATAGGAACGCGTAGCTTCAGGTGCTTCCGGCACACAAGTCCATTTTGTTCGAACTCCGCTTCCGTACAGACTGCATGTTTTCCCGGCTTCCAGGCGGTTTCTTTCCGGCGTGAAGATCGCCGGTCTGTCGTGTGTTCCGAAACCGCGTGACTAAGCGCTTTATCCTCGCCCCGCGTATAGGTTTATACTCGTACGGATTACTGTAACCATGTACCCTGCCGACGGCGCGCCACCCGGCGCGAGCCGCCCCGGCCCGATATTACTCACAACACATGCACCTGTCATTTTTTGCCCTTTCCTATCCCCTTACATGCGTGCTTTTGGAGCAGAGCGCTCCTTGCATATGTCCTTTGAGCCCCACTTTTTTTATCTGACCCTTTCACCTTACCAATTGCTATGCGGAAAAAGAAAACCCCCCCCGTCCTTGAACCGGAAGCCGGCATGAACCTCTCTGAGCTCAAAACCAAAAGCATGGTTGAGCTTATGGAGCTTGCTGAAACCTACAACGTGGAAAACGCCAGCAACATGCGCAAGCAGGAGCTTATTTTCGCCCTGCTGCAGAACTGCGCTTCCCAAAACGGCGCCATATACGGCGACGGGGTGCTGGAAATACTCCCGGACGGGTTCGGCTTTCTGCGTTCCCCTCTGTGCAGCTATACACCGGGGCCGGACGATATTTATGTCTCCCCCTCGCAGATCCGACGTTTCTGCCTGCGCAAGGGCGACGTGGTTTCCGGGCAGATACGCCCCCCAAAAGAAGGGGAACGCTATTTCGCCCTGCTCAAAGTCAATGAAATAGGCTTTGAGCCCCCGGAAAACGCCAAGAACCTAGTCCTTTTTGACAACCTCACGCCCATTTACCCCGACCGCCGCCTGGTCATGGAAAACGGCGAGAAAAACTACTCCAGTCGGGTCATCGACCTGATGTCCCCCATCGGCTGCGGGCAGCGCGGCGTCATTGTGGCCCCGCCCCGCACCGGCAAGACCATTCTGCTCCAGAACATCGCCAACTCCATCAACGCCAATAACCCGGACGTCTACCTCATCGTCCTGCTCATCGACGAGCGGCCGGAGGAAGTGACGGACATGGAGCGCACGGTGAAAAACGCCGAGGTGGTCTCTTCCACCTTTGACGAGCCGCCCACCCGCCACGTGCAGGTCTGCGAGATGGTGCTGGAAAAGGCCAAACGCCTGGTGGAACGCAAGCGGGACGTGGTGATTCTGCTCGACTCCATCACCCGCCTGGGCCGCGCGTACAACGCGGTGACGCCCTCTTCCGGCCGGGTGCTTTCCGGCGGCCTGGACGCCAACGCCCTGCAGCGGCCCAAGCGCTTTTTCGGCGCGGCGCGCAATATCGAGGAAGGCGGCAGCTTGACCATTCTGGCGACAGCGCTCATAGACACCGGTTCCCGCATGGACGAAGTCATTTTTGAAGAATTCAAGGGCACCGGCAACATGGAAATTTATCTGGACCGCCACCTGTCGGAAAAGCGCGTGTTCCCGGCCATAGACATCAACCGCACCGGCACGCGCAAGGAAGAGCTGCTGCTTTCGGAAGAAGTGCTCAACCGCGTCTGGATTCTGCGCAAGATCCTCGCGCCCATGACCCCCATCGACAGCATGGAGTTCCTGCTGGACAAGATGCGCGGCACGAAGAGCAACGGCGAGTTCATCAACGTCATGAACAAATAACACCCGTCCCTCCGGGGCACGATCCCATAACGCAGAAAGCCCGCCTTCATAACCAGAAGCGGGCTTTCTGCGTTTGCGCGAAAAGCCGCTACGCTTTGACGGGCTTGGCGGCCGGAAGAGGCGGCACCAGCTTGTAGCGTTGCTCCTCGTCCGGAGCAAAAATGACGGTCTTGTCCCTGCCGGAAGCCTTGGCGAAATACAAGGCCTTGTCCGCGCTGTCGATGAGGTTGTCCACCAGCGGCCCGTGCCAGTCTTTCCAGGACAGAGCGACCCCGGCGCTGACCGTGATGTGCAGGCCGTTTTCCACCACGTTCCCGTTGGCATCGCGAATCAGGAAATTGAAATTGCGGACAGCGATGCGGCAGGCTTCCGCCAGTTGCGGCAGGTCGGCGGCTTTGGCGCCGGAAACCACCAGGGCGAATTCTTCGCCGCCGTAACGGGCCGCCATAACCTGGCAGTCCGCGGCGACAAAGTTCTGGGCATGATGGGCTATCTGCTTGGCCACCACCCGCAGGGCCTGGTCGCCGATACGATGGCCGTGCGCATCGTTGAAGCGCTTGAAAAAATCAATGTCGAACATGGCAAGGCCGACAAGCGTGCCGTCTTTCTGCCAGCGGTCCATGGCATCGTTAATGAACATATCAAAGGCCCGGCGGTTGGATATGCCCGTGACCCCGTCTTTATGAGCCATCTTTTCCAAGGAACGCATGTCGTTTTCCAGCATGACCTTCACGGAATCAAAGGCGCTGCGCAGGCAGACGATCATTTCTTTTTCATCAAGATCACTTTCCACGGTGGAAATGACCGTGTCTTCCAGTTCAGTGATATTGATATAGCGCTCGGCCAGCAGGCCGTGAAAGTCTTTTACAATGGAGTTCGCCTCGCGGAGAAGCTCTTCAACTTTCTTCTTGAACGGCGAGACGGTAATGCCATGCTGAGTTTGCAGAACATTGTCAAAATTCAGCTTTGAAAAATCTTTCTTCTCAAGAGCGCTGGTGAGTGCTCTTTGTATATCGGTTTTTTGCACATCGGTAAGGCACCTGAACTCACTTATCTCTCTGCAAAAAAGTATAAGCGACCGCCATTTAGTGTCTTGCGGAACACCAAGTTTATTCAGCATTTCGCAATAACATTCCGTGGCTGACCACGTGCATTCTTTTCCGCAGCATTGTATTTTTTTCATGGTAATCTCTAAGGAAGATTTTCGATCAAGCAACCATAATCAACAAAGAGCATCCATCGCATGGTCTATAAAAAACAACACTATAAAAACATACTCTGCCGCAATTGCAAAATATAAAACGCGGACAGCGACAGCTGACCACGTTTTATATTTTGCGCTCACGGATATGGTCATGCACTACCGCATGGTCATCCTTATACCGTAATCCGACTCTTTTGAAAAGTACCTTGACCCTTAGCTTTCGTAGTAAGAACGCAGCGTTTGGCTCCGTACGGGATGGCGAAGTTTGCGCAAGGCCTTTGCTTCTATCTGACGGATACGCTCACGAGTGACGTTGAACAGTTTGCCCACTTCTTCTAGGGTGTGGTCGCTTTTCTCGCCAATACCAAAACGCTTGCGCAGCACCTGTTCTTCCCGAGGGGTCAGGTCCGCCAGCACGCTGGTGATCTGCTCGGAAAGCTTGGTGTTCACCACTTCTTCCGCCGGGGCCACGGCGCGCTTGTCTTCGATGAAGTCGCCCAAGCTGGAATCTTCCTCATCGCCGATGGGCGTTTCCAGGGAAATGGGCTCCTTGGCTATTTTCAGGACTTTTTTCACCTTCTCGATGGGGTAGTCCATGCGGTCCGCTATTTCCTCCGGGGTGGGGTCGCGGCCCAGTTCCTGAACCAGGTAGCGGGAAATGCGGATCAGTTTGTTGATGGTCTCGATCATGTGCACCGGGATGCGGATGGTCCGGGCCTGGTCCGCGATGGCGCGGGTAATGGCCTGGCGTATCCACCAAGTGGCGTAGGTGGAGAACTTGTAGCCGCGCTGGTATTCGAACTTGTCCACGGCCTTCATCAGACCGATGTTGCCTTCCTGGATCAGATCCAGGAACTGCAGGCCCCGGTTGGTATACTTTTTGGCTATGGAAACCACCAGGCGCAGGTTGGAGCGGATCAATTCCTGCTTGGCGCGCATGGCGGCCGTGTTGCCGCGCTTGATGCGCCAAAGCACTTCTTCCAGATCCGGCGCGTTGTGGCAGCACTTTTCCTGCAGCCGCGTCAGAATTTCCATCTTGCCCAGGATCATTTCCTTGAATGAGAACACCTCTTCAATGGAAAGGCCCAGACATTCCGCAATGGCGGTGGGGCTGTCCTCGCGGCATTCCAGGCGGCGGAACAATTCCTGTATTTCGGCCTGGGTCTTGCCCGTGGCAAGAATGTACGCGGAAAGGTCTCGCTGGCAGTTGTGCATCTGCCGCACGTAGTCTTCCACCGTTTCAATAATGCGGTCGATGAGCGTTTTTTCCAGCTTGATGTCCCGCAGCCGGGTGACCACTTCCTCTTTGTAGCTGACAATGTCCTTCTGCAAGGCCGCCACCCGGCGCTCCAAGGTGCAGCACTCGTCCAGGCGGGTGTATAGCTTGCGTTTTTTCTTGAAGGTACTCTTAATTTCATCCAGCAGCAAGATGACCCGCTGACGCTGGTTCATTTCGTCTTCGCTGGGGTCGTCTTCCTCAATGGTTTTAACCACGTCTTTCAGCTTGATGCGGTTGTGCTTCAGGTCTTCACCGACGCTGATCAGCTCTTCCACGGCCACCGGCACTTCCACCAGAGCGTAGAGCACGTCCTGCTCGCCAAGTTCTATTTTCTTGGCAATGACCACTTCCCCTTCCCTGTCCAGCAGGGGCACGGCGCCCATTTCGCGCAAGTACATGCGCACCGGGTCCGTGCTGCGGGAAGAGTAGTCCGCTGTGTCCTCTTCTTCCACCAGGTCAAGGCTGGGCTCCGCCACGGGATCTTCTTCCGGCTCCCCGGCGGTCATGCTGATTTTCTTGCCGTCCTTTTCCGAGTCCACAATGGCGATGTCGAGCTGGTCGAAAATCCCGATGATTTCTTCGATCTGCTCGGGCGTGCTGATTTCAGACGGCAGCGCCTTATTGACTTCGTCAAAAGTCAGAAAACCGGCTGTCTTGCCCTTGGCGATAAGCACTTTGATCTGCTGGATATCTTTAACGTTCCCCATGGCTCCTCCGAACCGTCTCGTGCATGGCCTTTAATAACTCCAGGTCGTACTCACCGCTGGTGCTCGTCCGGCGGAGAGCCTGGATGCAGGACTTTTTCTGCATCTCACGACACATGCGCTGTATGCTTTCGCACACCTCTATAACTTGTTCTTCTTCGTTCTCTGCGGGCGGCCGGGTCATTCTGTGCTGCACCCAGAACGCCTTTTCCTTATCGGTCAACGTCCGCAGAATTTCATCCTGATTATACTCAGGCGCGGCGGCCGCGATCTTCTCCCACAACGCCCTGGCCCAATCCTGGGTCAGCAGGGCTTCCGCCCCGTGCCCGCGCAGGCGGGGCAAATGCTGCGGAAACCAGACCACGAAACGCACAAGCTGCATTTCCGGGTCCATTCCCGCTTTGGCCGGAGCCGGAGCGCTTTCCCGCTTCGGCCGCCCGGTTTCCTGCGCGGGGGCAATCCCCTTGCGCAGCGCGGACTCGTCCAGGCCCAGCCCGCGGGCCAGGGTGGAACTATAGCGCGGCAGGAGCTCCGGCAGTTCCACCTTGGTCAGAAAATTTTTGGCCCAATCCACGGCTTCCCGCGGGGCCAGGGCATTTAAAGCGCGCACGCAGTATTCCAGGCCTTCCGGCGCGCTTTTGCGCAGGCTTTCAAAGCCTTCCCTGCCGCTTTGGTGCAGCAGGCTGTCAATGTCCTCGCCTTCCGGCAGCAGCACCACGCGGCAGCGCAGGCCCTTGGTCAGCACCATTTCGCAGCTGCGCAGCGCCGCCTTGCGGCCGGCGTTGTCGCCGTCAAAGAGCAGCTCCAGGTCGGAGCAGAACCCGGCCAGACGCCGGACCTGCTCAGGGGTCAGGGCCGTGCCCAGCACCCCGCAGGCGTTGCCGTACCCGAACTGGTGCAGGGTGAGCACGTCCATGTACCCTTCGGTGAGCATCACGGACTTGGCCACCGAGATGCTGCGCCGGGCCTGGAACAGGCCGTACAGGTGGTCCCCTTTCTTGTACAAAGGGGAATCCGCGCTGTTGATGTACTTGGCCGTGTCCTCGTCCGCGATGATCCGGCCGCCGAAGGCTATGGCCTGGCCGGACAGGCTGCGGATGGGGAACATCAGCCGCCCCCGGAACCTGTCGTAGGGCGCCCCGCCGCGATCCGAAGCGCTCAGCAAGCCCGCTTTCGCGGCCTGTTCCGGGGAAAAACCGGAACGCCGCAACGTATCCGCCAAGCCCCGCCATTCCCGGGTACTCCAGCCCAGGGCGAAACTTTCCACAATTTCCGGGGCCAGGCGCCGCCGGTCAATGTAGGCCCGGCACTCTTCCCCTTCCCTGCCCTGCAGGGTGCGCACAAAGTAGGCTGACGCCAGCTCGTGCATTTTCAGGGCCGCGCGGCGAAATTCTGTATCCTGCGTCCCGGCCTGGCCGCCGCCCCTGGCTTCTTCCAGCTTGACGCCGGCCTCTTCCGCCAGCTGTTCCAGGGCTTCTTTAAACTCCAGCCCGTTGATGCGGGCGTAAAAATCGAACAGGTCACCGGAAGCCTGGCAGCCGAAACAATAAAAAAAGCCTTCCTCCTCATTCACGGAAAACGAGGGTTTGGTCTCCTGGTGAAAGGGGCAAGGGGCCACCCATCGATTGCCGGCCCGTTGCAGGGCCACATAGCGCCGCACCACGTCCGCAATGTTCAGACGCGCTTTGATGGCCTGCGTCGCAGAGCCTCTGGAGCTTCCTTCCCGCCGTTTCATATTCGCCAAAACTTTTTAACATACCACAAGCGCGGCATATCGCAAACTCAATTTATTTAAGCGCCGCAACGGTCACGCCATCCCCGCCCTGGTCTTCCGGAGCCAGGGAAAAAGACCCTACCGTTGAGCAGCGCTTGAGATAGGTATGCACTTCCCGCCGGAGCGCGCCCGTTCCACGGCCGTGGAGTATTTCCACTTCGGTTTTGCCGCCCAGCAGCGCGGCATCCAGAAAGCGCTCAAGCTCCGTGATAGCAACATCAGCACGCATGCCCCGCAAGTCAAGACGCAAACCCGCGGAACTTGCGTTACGTAACGTGACGCCGCCGCTGATTTTTTCCGTCTTTCCGCCGCCCCGCGCCGTGGGGGCCAGGTCCCCGGCCTCCGTCCACAGGGTTACGCCGGAAAGATCAAGGCGCACGCGGCCCCGGCGCGCGTCCACATCCACCACCGTGCCCGTCTTGCCCCAGGGCATGTGGCAAACGCTCATGCCCGGCGTGAGCGAGGCCAGGTCCAGAGCCCCGGCTTCCGGCGCGGCCGCGTCGCGTTCCGCGCCCGGTTCCGGCCGCAGCAGCGTCTTTCTGATCTTGGACAATTCTTTCAACGCCTGCTTGTGGCTGACGCGCGAGGCTTTCCAGTCCGCCAGCACGCTCTGCGCCTCTTTCTGCACCTGGCCGAACAGACGTCCGCGCTCGGCTTCAAAACGCTCTTCCAGACGGCGACGCTTTTCCGCGAAAGAGGCGCGCTCGGCCTTCAGTTCGTCCAGCTCATCCTCGCGGGCCACGGCCAGGCTGTTGAGCCGCTCCACCAGGGCGGCCGTGTCCGCGCCATCCAGCAGCAGATAGTGCCCGGCCCGGCGCAGCACTTCTTCCGGCAGGCCGTGCTCTTTTGCCACGTCCAGAGCCTGGCTGGCCCCCACCTGGTCATAAGCCAGACGGAACAGGGGCTTTTTGGACCGAGGGTCGAACAGCACGGAAGCCGCGCGCACCCGCTCATTGGACAGCGCATAAGCCTTCATGGCCGGGAAGTGCGTGGCGGCGGCCACGTGCGCCCCGCGCTCCATGAGCGAATCCACCACGGCCTGGGCCAGCGCCGCGCCCTGGGCCGGGTCCGTGCCCGCGCCGAATTCGTCCAGAATGACCAGCGTGCCCGGCCCGGTGCCGTCCCAGCCCTTGGCCAGGTGCTGGATCTGGGCGGTAAAAGTGGAGACGTGGTCTTCCAGGCTCTGCTCGTCCCCGATAAACACTCGCATGCTCTTCCAGAACGGCAGCGAGCCGCCCCTGGACGCGGGCACGGGCAAACCGCACATGCCGATGAGCGCGTTGAGGCCCAAAGTCTTGAGCGCCACGGTCTTGCCGCCCGCGTTGCCGCCGCTGATGACCAGCGCTTTCTGGCCGGGCTTGAGCACCAGGTCCACGGCCACGGGCGCGGGAGCGGACGGGGAAGCCGCGTGGGCCAGGGCCAGCAGGGGGTGGCGGGCTTCGCGCAGTTCCACGGGCCGGTCGTCGCCGAATTCCACCATGCAGCCGTCATAGGCGGCCGCCAGCGCGGCGGAAGCCTGGAGCCGGTCCAGGTCCACCAAAAGGGCGTAAGTGCCGCGCACGCCGGAAAATTCCGAGAGCAAGAGATCCGTGAGGTAGCGCAGCACTTTCAGTTCGGCCTCTCGTTCCTCGCGGCGCAGTTCCTGGAGGCGGTTGTTGACCTCCACCAGGAACATGGGCTCGAAATAGCAGGTTTCCCCGGTCTGGGAGTAGTCGTGGATGATGCCGGGGATGCGCCCCTTGAAATTGCTCTTGAGCGGCAGCACGTAGCGGTCCGAGGACAGGGTCATGTAGCTGTCCTGGATGAACTGCTCCAGGTTGTGCCCCTGGATGAAGTCCTTGACCCGGCGCGTGCACATCTGGTGCAGACGGCGTATTTCCCCCCGGGCCAGGGAAAGTTCCGGCGAGGCTTCGTCGCGCAGCAACCCGTCGTCGGAAAGGCAGCGGGCCAGCGCGGCCATGCTCTGGACGGGCCAGGCAAAGGACTGGGTGCGCGCCAGCAAGAGCGGCCACTCGTCCTGGGGCTTCTGGCCGCTTTCACCGGATAGGGAAGTCTGGGCTTCTTTGGCCAGGGCGAGCGTCTGACGCAGGGCCCACAGGGCGTCCAGGTCCAGCAGCGCGGCCGGGGAATCCAAAAAGCGCAGCACGCCCTCCAGAGAGGGGAAGGCGGTCAGGGAAAAGCCGGAACGCTCCAGCCACAACCTGCCCTGCTGGAAAAAATCCGCGCGCTGCCGCAGTTCGTTCAGGCCGGAAGCCGGGCGCAAGGCAAGGCACGCTTCCCGCCCCGCCTCGGAAAGGGCGTGGGACGCAAGCCGCGCCAGAACCTTCGGCAGTTCCAGGGACTGAAACGCGCGTTCAAACATGTAATCAGCGTCCCTGCAAGGCCGCGCGCACGGTTTCGCTGGCTTCCTTGCCGTCGTATTGACCTTTGTGGGCGGCGGCCAGCGCCTGCATGACCCGCCCCATGTCCTTGGGGCCGGACGCGCCGGTTTCCTTGATAATGGCGTCAATAGCGGCGACCAGGGCCTCTCCGCTCATCTGTTCCGGCATGTAGGAACGCAGGACCGCCAGTTCCACCGCTTCCTTGTCCGCAAGGTCGGGGCGGTTGGCCGCAAGGTACTGCTCGATGGAGTCCTGGCGCTGCTTGCATTGCTTGGCCACCAGGTCGAGCCAGTCACCCTCTTCCAGGGGCTTTTGCTTGCGTTCCACCAGCATGTTTTTGGCGGCGGTCTTGAGCAGGCGCAGCACGGAAAGACGCACGCTGTCCTTGGCTTTGTAGGCGGTGATGTAATCCGCTTCGATACGTTGGGAAAGACTCATGGGTAGCCTCTAAGGCAAAGGATGGACAAATCGGGAACCAGCCGGGAAGAATCAGGACGGTTCCCGGAAAAAGACATGACAGGGAAACCCGCTTCCGGGTTTCCCGTCATGAAAATCCCTGCAAAAGGGAAGGAATAGCAATAGCGGCTCTCCGCTTACGACATATTCAGCTTTCTGATTTTTTTCAGCATGCGCTTGCGGGCGGCGGCTTTCTTTTTTTTGCGCATGACGCTGGGCTTTTCATAGTGCTGGCGCTTCTTCATTTCAGAGAGAATGCCGGCCTTTTCCACCTGCTTCTTGAAACGGCGCAGGGCTATGTCAAAGCTGTATTCGTCATCGTTAAAATAAACTCCGGGCAAAAACATCACCCCCTCGTGCGATACTGCTCCACCGCATTCAAGTTTTTTTCACGGCGGAGCTACTTAATATAGCGACTTTCTCTAAAAAGGCAAGCGCGAAATCCCTGTTCGTTCAAACCAGTCCTTCAAGCTTTTCTTTCAAAATCGTGCGCTCCCGCTCCAGCACTTCCGGGGTCAGCTCTTCCGCCTCCACCCGGTAGGGGTCGGCAAACACCACGCGCATGCGGGCGAAAGGCCAGGGCAGCTGGAACCTGTCCCAGGAATTAAAGCGTTTGGCCCTGGACGCGTGCAGCCGCACCGGCACGATGTGCGCGGGCACGTGGTGGGCCAGGAAAATGGCCCCGTCCTTGACTTCATGACGCGGCCCGCGCGGCCCGTCCACGGTGATGCAGGCGTGCTGCCGCGCCTCGCGCATCAGCCTGGCGGCTTTGAGCAGCGCGCCCAAGCCGCCGCGCGAGCTGGAACCGCGCACCGTGCCCAGGTCCAGGCTTTGCAGCAGCCGGGCCAGGTATTCCCCGTCCTGGCTGCGGCTGACCACCGTGAAAATGGGCCAGCCGTCCCGCCGGTAAGGCAGGGCGAACAGCTCGTCGTGCCAGAGCGCAAAAACAAGGGGCATGCCCTTTTGGACATAGGGCAGACTGGCTTCCCGGTTGATCTGCGTGTAGCGCAGGCTGGCGCACCACAAACGGTAGCCCACGCCCACCAGAGGCGCGATAAGCCCGGCGGGAACCTTCATGACGCGAACTCCGGCGCGGCCGCGTCTTCCGGCAGCTCTTGCGCCGCTTCTTCCCCGGCCTCGCGCTGCTTGCCGAACTGCATGGCGTAGAGCTTGGCGTACAGGGGGGAAGTTTCCAGCAGTTCCTCATGCCGCCCCTGGGCCACGATTTTCCCTTTTTCCATGACCAGGATGCGGTCGGAATTCAGGATGGTGGACAGCCGGTGGGCAATCACAATGCTGGTGCGGTTGCTCATCAGGTTTTCCAGGGCCTTCTGCACGATGCGCTCGGACTCGGAATCCAGCGCGCTGGTGGCTTCGTCCAGAATAAGCAGGGGCGCGTCCTTGACCAGGGCACGGGCTATGGTCAGGCGTTGCTTCTGCCCGCCGGAAAGCTTGACGCCCCGCTCGCCCACCACGGTGTCGTAGCCTTCGGGCAGGGCTTCGATAAAGGCGTGGGCGTAGGCGGCTTTGGCGGCTTCTTCCACCACGCTTTCGGGCAAGTCCTCATGCCCGTAGCGGATATTGTCCCGCACGGCCAGGTTGAACAGGAAGCTGTCCTGCGAGACCATGGCCACGTTGCGGCGCAGGGAAGCGAGCGTGTAATCCCCCAGGTCCCGGCCGTTCAGGGTGATGCGGCCCTGCTGCGGCGCGTAAAAACGGGGGATAAGGTTCACAAAGGTGGTTTTGCCCGCGCCGGAAGGCCCCACAATGGCCACCCGCTCCCCGGCCTTCACCGTCAGGCTGACCTGGTCCAGGGCCGGGGTGTCGTCGTAGGCAAAGGTCACATTTTCAAAGGCCAGTTCCCGGAAGGGGCCGGAAAACTCCGTGTCCCCGTCCTTTTCCATGAGAATGGTCGGGGAATCCAGGATATCGAACACCCGTTCCGCGCCGGCCAGGGCTTTCTGGATCTCGTTGTTGGAGTTGGCGAGCTTTTTGACCGGGTCGTACAAAAGCGCGAGGCTGGTGACAAAGGACATGAAGGTGCCGGGCGTGGAGCGGCCCGCTATCACTTCCAGCCCGCCGTACCACAGCACCAAGCCGATGCCCAGCGCGCCCACGAACTCCATGACCGAGGAGGAAAACTCGCTGGCCAGGCCCTGCTTGAGTACCAGGCCGAGCAGGCGGCGGTTTTCCTTGTCAAAGCGCTGGCGTTCGCGCTCTTCCGTGGAAAAAGCCTTGACCACCCGGATGCCGCTTAAAATTTCCTGCAACAGCACGGATATGTCCGCCAGTTTTTCCTGGCCCTTGCGGCCCAGTTTCCGCATACGGCGGCCGAAGTACACGAAAGGATAAAAGGCCAGAGGCAGCACGATGACCGCCCAGAACGCGAGGTAGGCGTCCCGGTAAAAGGCCACGAAAATGAGCCCGGCTATGGTGAACAGCTGGCGGATGAGCATGACCAGGGCCGGCATGCTGGAGCGGATGACCACCACATCGTTGATGATGCGGGACATGAGCATGCCCACCTGGGTGCCCTCGTAAAATTTCATGGGCAAGTATATGATCTTGCGGTACAGTTCGTCCCGCAGCCGTTCCAGCACCTTGAGGCCGCAGTACTGCATGGTGTAGTTCTGCACGGTGCGCAGGCTGACTTTGAGCAGGGTCAGCCCCAGAAAGCCCAGAGGAATGACGATCAGGGCGTCGGCTTTCTTATTGATGAAAATATCGTCCAGCACGGGCTGCACCAGCCAGGCCACCGCGCCCTGGCAGGCCGCCACGGTGAGCATGGCCAGCACGGCCAGAGCGATAAGCAGCTTGTACGGCGCAAAGTAGACCAGGCAGCGCCTGAACAGGGCGAAACTGTTGCGCGGTTTGAGGCCGTCTTTGCCTGAAGCGGGTTGCGTCATGATTCTCCATACCCCGGCACGGGGTGTTAGCGTAACGGCGGCATGTTCCGCCGTAAGGAATACGGCACTATGTCAGAAAAGGTCCTGAACTGCCAAGGGCTTTCCTGCCCCGGCCCCCTGCTGCGGGTGAAAGAGTTCCTGGATGCGGCCCCGGCCGCTTCCCTGATCGTGGTTGTGGACAACGAGGCTTCCCGGGAAAACGTCTGCCGCTTTTTGCGCTCGCGCGGCTTTTCCCTGAACATCCGCATTGAGGACGGCCCTGTCTGGCGCATCGACGCGCAACGGGACGCGGACGCGCCGGAAACCCCGCAGCCCCAGGTCCTGAAAACGCCTCCCGCCCAGGCCGGACGGCGTCTGGCCGTGCTCATCACCACGCCCGTCATCGGCAGCGGGGACGACGCGTTGGGCGCCAAGCTGATGCAAAACTTTCTCAGCACGCTCCCGGAAATGGGGCCGGAACTGTGGCGCGTCATTCTGCTCAACGGCGGGGTGCGCCTGGCCGCGCCAGACAGCCCGGTGCTGCCCGCCCTGCTCCGCCTGGAGCGGGAAGGCGCCCAGGTTCTGGTCTGCGGCTCCTGCCTGGAACACTTCGGCCTGCTGGCGCAAAAAGCCGTGGGCGAAACCACCAACATGCTCGACGTGGTCACCAGTTTGCAGCTGGCCGACAGTGTCATCAGGCCGTAAAAGACAAGGCTCTAGACCATCAGGATATCACCTGGTAGGCTAGAAAAATGTTTGCAAACAGCAAGTTGAGTCGATACAAAGTTGGAAAAATTATTGAGTGCTTTTGCATCGACATAGACGCCACCAAAACCGCTCTGCTTCTGAA
>JAVBNC010000160.1:0-40315 GCA_031551765.1 Desulfovibrionaceae bacterium | reverse complement strand
AGAAAGGTTCCCCTTTCCCCCACATTTGCTCCCGCGGTTATATTTCCATGATTTCTTTTTCTTTGGCCTGGCACTTCTGGTCGGCCTTGGCCACGTAAGAATCCGTCAGCTTCTGGATGCTTTCCTGGGCTTTTTTGATCTCGTCCTCGCTGTGGACTTTGTCCTTTTCCAGCTTTTTCAGGGCGTCGTTGGCGTCGCGGCGGATGTTGCGCACGGCCACCTTGGCCTCTTCCGTGTTCTTGCGCGCCACCTTGACCAGGTCTTTGCGGCGCTCTTCCGTCAGCGGCGGGATATTGATGCGGATAATCTTGCCGTCGTTGATGGGCGTCAGGCCCAGGTCGGACTTGAGAATGGCTTTTTCCACCAGGGAAAAGGCCCCTCGGTCCCAGGGCTGGATGGTGATGGACCGGCTGTCCGGCACGGAGACCGAGGCCAGTTGGTTGATGGCCGTGGGGGTGCCGTAGTAGTCCACGCGGATGTCTTCCACCAGGGACGTGCTGGCCCGCCCCGTACGGAGCTTGGAGAAGTCTTTTTCCAGAGAGGCCAGGGCTTTGTTCATGCGGTCTTCGGCATCTTGCTTGATGGATTCCATTCCTAGTCTCCTTGTACGATGGTGCCCACGCTTTCCCCCAGCATCAGACGGCGGATATGGCCGCCGAACATCTGGCAGACGATGATGGGCATGTTGTTTTCCATGGCCAGGGTAATGGCGGTCCTGTCCATAACGCCGAGCTTTTTGAGCACGGCTTCCTGATAGCTGATGCAGGTGTACATGACCGCGTCGGCGTTGGTCATGGGGTCTTTATCGTACACGCCGTCCACTTTGGTGGCCTTGATGATGGCGTCGCACTTCAGTTCCATGCCGCGCAGCGCGGCTGTGGTGTCCGTGGTGAAATAGGGGTTGCCCGTGCCGCCCGCGCAAATGACCACCCGGCCCTTTTCCAGGTGCCGTTCGGCCCGGCGCTTGATGTACGGCTCGCAAATTTCCTGCATGGTGATGGCGGAAAGCACCCGGGTGGCTATGCCCAGCTTTTCCAGGGCGTCCTGCATGGCCACGGAGTTCATGACCGTGGCCATCATGCCCATGTAGTCGGCGGTGGAGCGGTCCATGCCCCGCGCGGCCCCGGCCATGCCCCGGAAAATGTTCCCCCCGCCGATAACCAGGGCCACCTGCACGCCCAGGTGCACCACTTCGGCCACCTCTTCGCATATCTTTGAAACCGTGGCCGGGTCAATGCCGTACTTTTTTTCGCCGGCAAGGGCCTCGCCGGAAAGTTTCAACAACACCCGCGAAAAACGTGGCTGGGACATGGTGCGCTCCGTATGCGGCCCTGCGGCCTATTTATGGTCAAAAGGTTCGCCCCAGGATGCTTCAAGCACCCGGACATACTTTAAAAATGCGTAAAAAGAGCCGTGGGCCGCGGCCAGAAAACCGGCCCGGCCGTCCAGAAAACCGCGCTTCTGGATGTAGAGCCGGAAAAAGCGCGCCAAACCGTGCCCCAGGCCCCTGGCTATGCCGCCCTTGTGGCCCTGCGCCCGCAGGGCTTCCGCGCCCTGGTCCGCGTACATGTTGAGCTTGGCCAGCTGATGGGTGAAGCCGCTGTAAGGATAGTGGATGATTTCCCCGTCCGCCAGATGGGCCATGGGGCCCTGAGGATGGTAGTGGATGTGGGCGTCCTGGGAAAAAGTGACCAGGCCGCGCCTGAACAGCCGGGGCACATGGTCCGGCGACCAGCCGCCGTGTTTCATGAATCGGTCGAAATACCAGGAACGCCGGGCCACGGAATAGGCCACCGGCGCGGAAGGGGAGGCGGGAACGGCCATGGCGCTTCGCATGGCGCGGGCCAGTTCCGGGCTGCAGATTTCATCCTGATCCAGAATAAAGAACCAGTCCGTGCGTACTTCAGCCGCCGCGTAGGTGAACTGAGAGGCAAAGCCTTCCCAGGCGCGGGAACGTATTTCGGCCCCGGCGCGTTCGGCTATAGCCAGGGTTTGGTCCGTGCTTCCGCAGTCCACGGCGAGAATGGAGTCGCAAAAAGACAGGGAGGAAAGGCATTTTTCGAGCAGGCGCTGGCCGTTGGAGGTCAGCACGACACCGGTAAGCGTGGGGGCTGCGGTATGAGGCGGGTCCTGTTCCATGCCTGTCTCGAGAGCAGTTTATCCGCTTCAAATAGTCGCTTGACGGCGGGCAAAGCCCGCCTACGCCTATTTGGCGGCAAGGATTTGAAGACAAATCCTTGCGAGCATTTCAGGCGTGAAATGCTCTGTGTGAAGAGTAAAAAAAAGGGGGGCAGCGGGTGCCCCCCTTGATACCGCAGTCTCTAGGCGTTGTCTTCACCAAGCTGGAGCCGGGTGAAGCGCTTGATGGCGAGTTCGTCGCCCATGGCTTTGCCCTGCTCCTTGAGCAGCGCCTTGATGGTCAGTTTGTCGTCGCGGATGTAGGCCTGTTCCACCAGGCACACTTCCTGGAAGAACTTCTGGATGCGGCCGTCCACGATCTTGTCCACGATGTTGGCGGGCTTGCCTTCGTCCAGGGTTTTTTGGCGGTAGACTTCGCGCTCGCGGGCCACCAGGGCCGGATCAATGTTGGAAGGATCCAGCGCGGCCGGGTTCGCGGCGGCCACCTGCATGGCGATGTTGCGGGCCAGGTCCATCAGCGCGGGGTTTTTCACCGTGTCCGCCTTGGCGCAACCCAGCTCCACCAGCACGCCGATTTTGCCGGTGGCGTGGATGTAGCAGCTGATGACGCCGGAACCGGAAACAGCCATGTGCGCCGGGCGGCCCACGGACATGTTTTCGCCCAGAGTGGCGATCTGGTCGGTGACCTTGCTGCCCAGCATGCCTTGCAGCGCTTCAGCGTCGGCGGGCTTTTTGTCGTACACCAGTTCGGCCATTTCCTTGGCAAAGGCCTGGAAGCGGTCGCCGCGGGCCACGAAGTCGGTTTCGCACTTCACTTCGACCATGGCGGCGAAGGAGTTGTCAGCCGCGACCTTGGAAGCGATGACGCCTTCGGAAGTGGCGCGGCCGGCCTTGTTGGCGGCTTTGGAAAGGCCCTTCTGGCGCAGCCAGTCCACGGCGGTTTCCATGTCGCCGCTGCATTCCTGCAGGGCTTTTTTGCAATCCATCATGCCCGCGCTGGTGCGGTCACGCAATTTTTTAACGTCGGCAGCGGAAATATCAGCCATCTTGCACTACTCCCTGTTCTCAGCCGCTTCGGCGGTTTCCGCCTGCGCGGCGTCCTTGTCTTGCACGTCCTCATCCTTGCCGCCGTCCTTACTCATGGCCGCGCCTTCCAGGCAGGCTTCCGCCATGTGGGTCACAAAGAGCTTGATGGCGCGGATGGCGTCGTCATTGCCGGGGATAATGTAGTCAATGACGTCGGGGTCGCAGTTGGTGTCCGTGACGGCCACGATGGGAATGCCCAGCTTGCGGCATTCGCACACGGCTATGGCTTCGCGGTGGGGGTCGATGATGAAGGCCAGTTGCGGCAGGCGTTCCATGTCTTTAATGCCGGAGAGCACCGCGCGCAGTTTTTCCAGTTCGCGGCTGAGGGAGAGGATTTCTTTCTTCTGGTAGCGGTTGACCGTGCCGTCTTCGAACATGGCCTCCAGCTTCTTCATCCGGTCTATGCTTTTCTGGATGGTGGCGAAGTTGGTCAGCGTGCCGCCCATCCAGCGGTTGGTGATGTGGAACTGGCCCGCGCGCTCGGCTTCCGCGGCCACCGCTTCCTGCGCCTGGCGCTTGGTGCCGATGAAAATGACCCGGCCGCCGTTGGCGATGGTTTGCGCCACTTTATCGTGGGCGGTGCGGTACAGCTTGACGGTCTGCTGCAGGTCGATGATGTGGATGCCGTTGCGCGCGCCGAAAATGTAGGGGCGCATCTTGGGGTTCCAGCGCCGGGTCTGGTGCCCGAAGTGCACCCCGGTTTCCAGCATCTGCTTCATGGAAACATAAGCCATTGTGTTACTCCTGACTGGGTTTCGCTTCCACTCCGGCACCGCCCTTCAACCCGGCCACGGGCCGGGCACCCCAGGCTCTTCCCGAAGTGTGCTTTATTGGAAAACAGGTATTCTTAAGGTTCTTTCAAGATTCTGGCAAGGGAAAAATGGCGCGGCACGAAGCTCGCATCCACATGGGGAGCCGCTCGTGCGGCGCATTACGGAAAGAAAAAGCCGTGGGTCATTTTCAGCGCAACGCAGAGGATAAGCAGAACGAAAAGGCGTTTGAGCGGCAGCACCGGCACGCGGTACGCGATTCGCACGCCAAGTGGCGCGCACAGGGTGCTGACGAGTGTAAGGCAGAGAAAGCCCGGAAGGTAGACAAAACCCACGGTATGGGCGGGAAGGCCGCTGGTTGCGCCCCCGGCCAGCATGTACCCCAAGGTGCCGCTCAGCGAGACGCAGCAGGTAACGGCGGCGGAAGTGCCTATGGCTTCACGCAGCGGAACGCTGCAAAACTGGAGAAAGGGCACGGTCAGCATGCCCCCGCCTATGCCCACCAGGCTGGAAAACCCTCCGATAACCCCGCCGGCGGCGGCCAGTATGGTGCCGCCCGGCAAATGCCCGCCGGGCTTGGGTTCGGCGTTCCGGGTCATGGACCAGGCGGCAAAAAGCAGAAACACGATGAAGAGCGCGGTCAAAGGCCTGGAAGGGGTGGCCGCCGCGATTTTGCTGGTCAGAAAGGTCCCGGCCAGCACGCCCGGCATAAAACGCGCCACCACGGGCCAGCGCACGGCGCCCTTGCGGTGCTGCACCACCGTGGTGGTCAGCGTGGTCAGTGCCATGGTGGCCATGGACGTGCCCAGCGCCAGGTGGTGGGCATGCTCGCCCACGCCTTGCCAGGCCAGGCCGTATACCAGCACCGGCACCAGAATGATGCCGCCTCCTCCGCCCAGCATGCCGGAGAGAAGGCCCACGAAAATGCCCGCGATGCTGAAGTATGTCAGTGTGAAAAACATACTATGTGACTGTGCCTGTAAATTTTACACGGCCATGCGCAAAGAGCGCACGCCGGTTCCCTGCCCAGTTGTAAAGAAGCGGAGCGATCCACGCAATAAAATTCGGAGAGAGGCGGGTCGCCTCCTTCCGAATTGCGGAGCTGTCGTGTTTGCTTGGTAAAAAGGCAGAGTGTCCCGTCTTTGCCGAAAGTCCCCGCAGCGTCACGATTCATGATATCGGCCTATATTTGTTGATATTCCAGGATATTTCAATTTTTTCCGTCATCGTAGGCCCCAAAAGTTTGAGGGACAATTTTGTTGACAAAAATAATAGGAGCTGTTTAAGCTACCACTAAATGAGTAGTAGCTTAAATAACTAATATACTGCTGCACGAGCAGTTCAGTCTCTACAGGGCTAATAAATAGGATATTGAATATTTGTTATTCTTTTATGATTTAAAAACTCACGATTATTAGTCTGTTATTAATGGTATTATGTATATGGTACTTATTTAATGCTTCTTTGTTATTGATTACCGATTGATGCGTAAACTTAAAAAAAGGAGTTATGTATGAATCGTTTTATTTTTCTATCAACTGTGTTTATTTTTTTGTTTATATTGTTATGTGGTAGTTCTTTTGCGAAAGGAGATCAAATTATAATTGCATATCCTGTTGATGCAAAAACACTAGACCCGCATGCTACACAAGATTCAGCCTCACATAATTCCATGCGCCAAATATACGAATCCCTCGTTGCTTTTGACGATAAACAGGAAATTGTCCCCATGCTTGCGGAACGATGGGAACAACTACCGGGCAGCATGGGGTACAAGTTTTATTTGAAAAAGGGCGTTACGTTTCACAATGGCGAGGAAATGAAAGCCAGTGATGTGCTTTTCACCTTCACGCGGGCTACGGGCGTCAAGGGTGCCGCCGTCCATTCCTTCTCCTCGTATATAGACCCCGCAGGGATCAAGGTCGTGGATGACTATACGATCATCATTCCGACACGCCAGCCCATGGGGGCTTCATTCCTGGCGTCCATGAACCACCCATGGTCTTCCATCCTGAACCAGAAAGCCGTTGAGAAGGCGGGGTTGGATTACGGCATGAACCCCGTGGGCACAGGCCGTTTCAAGCTGGTTTCCTGGGCCAAGGGCGACCGCCTGAGTTTTGAACGGTTTGAGGGGTACCACGGTAAAAAAGCTCCGTTGAGCAAAATGATCATCCGCGCGGTCGTTGAGGCTCCAAGCCGGACTATTGAACTGGAAAGCGGCGCCGTGGATGTGGCGAATGAAATTCCCTACGTAGATATCTCCAGGGTCTCTTCAAGCAAGAACGCCAAGATGGAGATCAGGCCCGGGCAGGTGGTGTTTATCCTGGGCATGGATATTACCAGGCCGCCTTATGACAACCTGAAGCTTCGCCAGGCCATGAATATCGCCATTAACAGAGCGGGGATAGTGAAGGCCGTGTTCAAGGGGTACGCGGAGGCGGCCACTGGAGTGATCTCCTCATCCGTAAAATACAGCAAAACAAAAGTAACGCCCGTACCTGCCCTGGATATAGCGAAGGCCAGGCAACTGCTGCAAGAAGCCGGGTACCCCAATGGATTCAAGGGCACGCTTATGGTGCCGGATCGCACGGAATATCTTAACCCCATGACGGTGCTGCAAGAGAATCTGCGTGCCATAGGTATGGAAATGGAGATCAAAGTTTACGAATGGGGCGCCTATCAGGACGCCATCCGCCAGCCTGGGCACGCGCCGTTCATTACAGCGTCCTGGGGCGGGGCTCCGGCTCTGGATCCGTTCTTTTTCATGACCCCGCAATTTCACTCTTCCGCTGTCGGGCAGACGAACAGAACCTTCATGAAGGACAAGGAAATCGACGCGCTTTTGGATAAAGGCGCGGCGCTGTCCGACGGCCCGGAACGCGAAGCCGTCTACCATGAACTTTGGGATCGCCTGAATGCTATTTTGCCTTGGATCTGCGTGGTTTCTCCCAACAGGACCTTTGGCGTGTCAAAGGAACTTCGAGGAGTGAACTTTGGACCCAGTTCAATAACTTACTACGGGACCGCGGATTTTGCCAAATAGCGCTCCCTGCCCCAGAGATTTTTTTCAAGCTGGCGGCGTGTGTCCGAAATTCCTCCGGGGAGGCGTACTTCCCTCCTCGGAGGGAACCGGCCGGAAAGGAGCCCGCTTCGTCGGTATCGCGCGGCAACCTAGAGTGTTTCTGCAAGGAGGGGTATCGTGTTCAGATATTTTCTTCGCAGGCTTTTGGCCATGATCCCGGTAGGGATAGGGGTCACATTCATTATTTTTTCGCTCCTCTATATAACGCCGGGCGATCCGGCCCGCCTGGCTCTCGGTGATGACGCCCCGGCTGAAAGCCTGGCGGCGTTCAGAAAAGAACAAGGGCTGGACCGGTCATTTCTTGTCCGGTATGGGCTCTTTGTCTATAATGCCGCGGTCAAACAGGACATCGGGCGATCGTACGCCACGCGCCGCCCCGTGGCTTCGGAAATTGCCAATACCTTCCCCGCAACGCTGACGCTTTCCGTGGGCGCCATTACGCTGGCCACCGTTTTGGGGATGGCCTTCGGCATCATCTGCGCCATCAAGCAATATTCCATCTTTGACAATGCGACCATGCTTATTGCCATGCTTGGCATATCAACCCCCGTGTTTTATCTGGGGATACTTCTGATCCTTTGGTTTTCCGTGCACTTGCGATGGCTGCCGTCTTCAGGTTTTGAATCTCTCAGCCACCGTATCTTGCCGTGGATAACCTTATCCGCCACATCCATGTCCATTATCACACGCATGACGCGCTCCAGCATGCTTGAGGTCATCCGTTCCGACTATATCCGCACCGCTCGGGCCAAGGGGCAGAGGGAGTCCGTTGTCATGCTGAAGCATGCCTTACGGAACGCGCTCATCCCCATTATCACCATTGTCGGGATTCAGTTCGGGCATCAGCTTGGCGGATCTGTTCTGACGGAGTCCGTGTTCTCCATTCCCGGCGTTGGACGGCTTGCCGTCGAAGCGATCAAGGCGCGCGACTATCCCGTGGTCCAGGGGGCGGTGCTGTATATGGCCATTGCCTATGTGTTCATCAACTTGATCGTTGATCTGCTGTATGCCTGGATCGATCCGCGCCTGCGCACGCGGTACCGGTGATGCCGCGGCAGGTGGCGGCGCTGTTTCGCGCGGCTTCAAGGAAACGCTTTTCCTGTAACGCGGGGTTTTTACTCCGGTACTCGGGAGGATGTATGACCTGGTTTCAGAAAAACAGCAGCATGCATTTAACCGTGGTCCGCCTTTGCCGGAACAAACTGGCGATCTGCGGCCTGGTAATTTTGATTGTTCTTATTTTGACGGCGGTATTTGCCACCAAGCTCGCGCCCTATCATTTTGCCAGTCAGGACTTGTTGGAGTCCTTTGAACCGCCAAGCTGGAAACACCCGTTGGGAACGGATGACTTTGGCCGCGATATTTTGAGCCGTATTATTTACGGCGCCCAGGTATCGTTGCAGGTGGGCATTTTCGCCGTGGGGCTCGCCATGATGGGCGGGGGAGTGATGGGAGCCATTGCCGGCTACTACGGGGGGCGCGTTGACGGCGTCATCATGCGGGTCATGGATATTTTACTTTCCATCCCGCAGATTTTGCTGGCCATTGCCATTGCCGCCGCCCTGGGGCCGGGGCTGCTCAATTTGACCATCGCTGTGGGTGTCGCGGCGCTGCCTACTTTCGCCCGTGTTGTGCGCGGCTCGGTTCTATCCATTGTAGGGCAGGAATATATTGAAGCCGCATATTGCATGGGCGCGTCCGACACATGGATCATCACCCGGCACATTCTGCCGAACTGTAGCGCCCCCATCATCGTGCAAGCCACGCTGCGCGTGGCCCAGGCCATTCTGGCCGCGGCAAGCCTGAGTTTCCTGGGGCTCGGCATCCAGCCTCCCTTTCCTGAGTGGGGCGGCATGCTGGCCGCGGCCCGCGGCTATGTCCGTGAGTATCCTTATATGACTGTATTTCCCGGTTTGGCCATCATGATCACCATTATGGCTCTTAATTTCCTTGGCGACGGCCTGCGCGACGCCATGGATCCCAAACTGAAGCGATAACAAGATAACCGGCTTTCGTGCCAAACAGGTATGCCGGCAACTGCGTATCGAAAATTCATGGGTGGGCTATGTCTGACAACAATACGCCGCTTTTGGATATCCGGAATCTGCGGGTGCAGTTTCACACGGACACGGGCCTTGTAAAGGCCGTTGAAGGCTTAACTATCAACCTTGCCAAGGGTGAGGTGCTGGGTTTGGTAGGGGAAACCGGGGCGGGAAAAACAACCACGGCCCTTGCGATAATGCAGCTTATAGCCTCTCCTCCCGGAAAAGTTACCGGGGGCGAGATACTCTTTCAAAACGAAGACATTCTTCTCAAGTCGGAAGAAGAAAAGCGCCATATCCGCGGCGGAAAAATAGCGATGATTTTCCAGGACCCCATGACGTCGCTGAACCCTGTGCTTTCGGTGCAGGAACAAATCGCGGAAATGATACGTCTGCACCAGAAAACTTCCGCTGAAGAAGCACAGGAAAAAGCGTTGACCATGCTCAGTCTGGTGGGCATCCGCCCGGAGAGGGGGGCTGAGTATCCCCACCAGTTCAGCGGCGGTATGAAGCAGCGGGTGGTTATCGCCATTGCTTTGGCGTGCAGCCCGCAGTTGCTGATCGCCGATGAACCTACAACGGCCCTTGATGTGACTATTCAGGCGCAGGTTCTTAAGTTGATGAAGGATCTGCGGCAGCGGTTCAACACAGCGACAATACTTATCTCGCACGACTTGGGCGTGGTCGCGGAAATTTGCGATACCGTGGCCATTATGTATGCGGGCCGCATTGTGGAAAAAGCCGCCGCCGAATCATTGTACACCAACCCGATGCATCCCTATACCCAAGGCTTGTTCAACTCCATCCCCAGTCTGGTAAAAAATGTAACCCGCTTGCACACCATCCCGGGCCTGCCCCCGGATCCCGCTAATTTACCCCCCGGCTGCTGCTTTGCCCCCCGATGTGAACATGCCTGTCCTGCGTGCGAGGAAACCGAGCCGCTTATGAGAGAAGCGCGCCCCGGACATTTTGTCGCCTGCGGCAAACACGTCACGGATGGGGCCGGCTCCAGAGGAGGACGGTAAAATCATGAACAATGTCCTGATAGAAATAAAAGGCTTGAAAAAGTACTTTTCCACTCCCAAAGGGGCTCTTCATGCGGTGGATGACGTCAATATCGTCATTGCGAAAGGGGAAACCTTGGGGCTTGTCGGAGAATCCGGCTGCGGCAAGTCGACGCTGGGGCGGGTGGTTATCCGCCTGCTGGAGGCAAGCGGTGGTTCCGTTCTGTTCGGCGGGGACAATATCTGCGCTTACGCTAAACAGGAGTTACGCGCCTTCCGGACGCGAGCTCAGATGGTTTTTCAGGATCCGTATTCATCGCTGAACCCCCGCCTTTCCATCGAACAACTCATATCGGAGCCTTTGCGCATCCATAACGTGCATCCTGACGCTGCATCTCTTTCAGCGCATGTACGGCAGCTCATGGATACTGTCGGCCTTGCGCAACGCCTTGCCGCTTCTTTCCCGCACGAACTGGACGGCGGCCGCCGGCAACGCATCGGGATCGCGCGTGCACTCGCTCTGAAGCCCGAGTTCATTGTACTGGACGAACCGGTCTCCGCTCTGGATGTCTGCATCCAGGCGCAGATTTTGAATTTGCTGCAGGATTTGAAGGATGAATTTCAGTACACATACTTGTTCATTACCCATGACCTTAGTGTGGTGCGTCATATTTCAAACCGCATTGCCGTCATGTATCTGGGCAAAGTGATTGAGCTCGCCGACCATCTGGAAATATTCACCCGCCCGCAGCACCCCTATACACAAGCATTGTTGTCCGCCATTCCCATCCCGCAAGTGGGCGCCCCCAGACAAGACAGAATTATTCTTGAAGGAGACGTCCCCAGCCCGATTAATCCTCCCGCCGGGTGCCGCTTTTACGGACGCTGTCCTGTACGTGGGGACATGTGCGCGCAACAGACGCCCGAATTGCGCGAAATAAGCCCAAGCCATTTTTTGGCGTGCTTTTATCCAGGACCCATTGCCGCAACGGAAAGCGTCCGCCCCGGACGTGAGAAACCGCTCGCCGCGGCACCTGCGTAACCGTGGTGCAGGCCAAACATGCTGGCATTGTCTTCATTTTCATTTGTGTAACCGGGTGCGTGGGCTTGTCTATGGAGCACATATGAGTGGCGTAACGCTTGCGGATGTTTTGAATCCTCCTCGGGAAGAGCACGGCACATTACGCTGGCGCGTGGCTGTCCCTTTGGGAACGAATCCTTTTTTGGTTCTTGAATGGTTCCAGTTTTCTTTCTGCGGCGCTTCAATAGTGCTTATTACACTGGTCTGCGGCGCATGGTTGACGGAAGGAGGGCTGTACACGGTGGACGTCATGCAGTCCTTATGGGCATCATTGTTTGTATTTGCAGCGCTGATACTGAGTTTTTTTGGCATATCACTCCTGTTATTCGGAAATAAATACTTTGCAATATACCATTTTGACGCGGGAGGTTTGTACTATGAAGGGATACGGGGTTTTGACAACCGAAATGATCTGCTTCCGCTGCATATAAAGCCGTATCCTGTTGTGGGGGAAATTGTGGCGAATAGAACACGAAGTCGCCATATTCCATGGGAAAAGCTTACTCGCTATCAAGATATCGCCTCCATGCGCGTGATTATTCTACGCCGTGGTTACTGGCATATGGCTAAAGTGTATACACCTGACAGTGCAACGCACCACAAAGCGATAGATCTCATTTCTTCATATTTGGAAAAAAACGAATGTAATAATGCATTAGAGCATATTTAACTGTCGAATTGTCATATGTATTGTAGTAATATAACGAACGATACGTAATCACTCTAACGCAAAAGGATTGTCGTATGCAGTATGAACGCATTGATGCTGACTTCCTTATTATTGGCGGAGGAAGCGCCGGGTGTATGGCGGCCATCAGGGCATTGGAAAAAAATCCAAAATTGAAGGTTGTAATTTTTGAAAAAAGCGATCTCAAGTACGGCGGGTCCATTGCGCGCGGCATGGATGCGTTAAATATTGTGGCTATTCCTGGAAAGTCCACAGCGCAAATGTATGTGGAAGCCATTCAGGAAAGTTCACAGGGCGTTTGCGACTACGGGCCAAGCTTTATTATGGCTGACAGGGCCTTTGAGCTGCTCAAAAAGCTTGAAACTTGGGGCGTGTGTTTCCCCAAGGATGAAAACGGCTTGGTCAAAACGCTGAAGTATCATGTGAAAGGCGAATTCCAGGCCTGCATGGAAGAGCCGGACCTGAAAATCATGATTGCCAAGCGGGCCACAGAGTTGGGCGCTGTCTCCATCAACAGGACCATGGTCGCGAAGCTGCTTAAAGACGGCGCCCGTATCGCCGGAGCCGTTGGGTTCAACACCCGTTCCGGCCGTGTCACGGTCTGCCGGGCCAAGTCCGTGCTCATATGCAACGGCGGCACGGCCCGCTACTCCTTGCCCGCCTCAGACTATGAGTACGGACTGTTCGACTTCCCCGGCAACACGGGGGACGGCTACGCCGCGGCCTTTGACGCCGGGGCCGGCCTCACGGGGATGGAGTATACGCGGACGACCATGCTGATAAAAGATGCCAGCATGCCCCTTTTAGCCATAACGGTAACCAGGGGCGGCAGGGTGCTGGATATTTTCGACAATATTCTCATGGAAAATGAGGTTGGACAGCGTAGCGGCATGCAGGCGGTTTTCGAAAAGGGCAATTATCCCTTGCGTATCCGCTTAAGCCACCTGCCCGAAGCGACCATCAAAGAAATTGAAGATATCCTTTTTTCCACCGAGCGCCCCGTGCAAGAGCGGTTTTTCGCCGGGCGGCGCATTGATTTCCGCAAGAACGATATCGAACTGTGGCCCACGGAATGCCAACTTTGCGGCGGGCACGGGTTGTCCGGCATCCGCATCAATGAAAAGGCGGAAACCGGTGTTCCAGGCCTTTACGCTGCCGGCGACGTGTCGTGCGTGCCGCAGCAGCATTTGAGCGGCGCCTTTGTCTTTGGTGAGATAGCGGGTGAACAGGCTGTGGAGTTCGCGGCAACGCATGCCATGCCCGAACTTGATGGGCAAGCGATCGAGAGTTTCCTGACGGAGCATGAGCGCAGGCTGAATCTGCGGGGTGATATCCCCATTCCGGATCTTGAACATAAAGTTAGAAGGTTGATCGGAGACTACACCACCTCGCCTAAGAACCATCTGAAACTTTCCCGCTGGCTGGAGTGGTCGGAAGTCTTGAAGGACGATTTGTATAAAAACGCTTTGGTCCAGAACGGGCATGACCTTGCTCGCTTGTATGAAGTTGGAAACATTATCAGGTCCGCGGATTTTTCGGCCACGGCGGCCGTTTTTCGTGAGGAGAGCCGCTGGGGAGGCGCGCACAGGCGCGTGGATTTCCCGGAGCGCGATGACGCGAACTGGCAATGCCATGTGGTTTTGAAAAAAGCGGAAAAAGACAATGCGATTGTCCCGGCCAAGGTGCGGGTCCAAAATACCCCGGAGGAGGAAGTGGTATTATGAGAATTTCCAATGTAAATATCGCTGTGGACCGGGATAAATGCGTCGCTTGCGGCACTTGCGTGGACCGGTGCATTATGGACAATCTGCGTCTTTCCGTCGCTCCGTGCGTCCAGGCCTGCCCTCTCAACTTGAATTGTCAGGGATATCTGCGGTTGCTGTCCATGGATAAGGGGGAAGAGGCCGCTACGGAGCTGCGTAAGCATACGCCCTTCGGCGCCATTCTTGGCAGGGTGTGCAGTCATCCGTGCGAAGCCGTTTGCGAGCGGGAGCGTAACTGCCATGATGGCGCTGTCCATATCCGCGCGGTCAAACGCTATCTTGCCGACGCCCATCCCGCCATTGTGGACTCACCCACTGAAAAAGCGGCAGCCGGCACGGGAAAACGCGTCGCTGTGGTGGGTTCCGGACCGGCGGGCCTGATGGCCGCGCACGATTTGGCCGCCGCCGGCCACGCGGTCACCGTTTATGAAGCATCGCCAAAAGCCGGCGGCATGCTGCGCTACGGCGCGCCGTCATACCGTCTGCCGGAGGCGGTGGTGGATGAAGGCCTGCGTCAGGTGACAGACCTTGGCGTGCGGATAGTCACGGGTCAGCGCCTGGGGAAGGAGTTGGCTTTGGAGCCTTTGCGGGCCGAGTATGATGCCGTTTTGCTGGCGGTTGGCTTGTGGGATGCCATTCGGCCGGTAATCCCCGGAGTGGACTCGGCCGGGGTTCATGACGCCCTGAGTATACTGCGGGCGGCAAAGGAAAGGACGCTTACGCCCCGGGTGCAGTCCGCGGCGGTTGTTGGCGGCGGTTCCACAGCTATGGACGTGGCGCTCACCTTGAAAAAACTCGGCGTGCCGGAAGTCCGGGTGATAGCCCTTGAAGCTCCCGACGATATGCCCATAACAGAAATTGACCGCGATGAGGCAGTCGAGGAAGGCATCGTTCTCGATACCCGCTGGGCGGTCGAAGGTATTCTGCCGGAAAAGGACAAGCTCACCCTGGCCCTGAGGCGCTGCCTTGCGGTGTTCAACAAGAAAGGGGAGTTCGCCCCCGAGCTTGATCCGGAAACTTGCAGGTTTCTGCAGACAGAGATGCTTGTGTTTGCCATCGGGCAGAAACTGGGAGACGCGATAGGCCCTGTGCCGTTCACGAACAAGCGCCTGATCGCCGGGCAGGAGCGGACTGGTCAGCTGCAAGGCATGGATAATGTGTTTGTCGCGGGCGATTGCGCTGACGGGGCTTCTTCCATAGTGCATGCCATGGCCTCAGGGAAAAAAGCCGCTTACAGCATAGACAGGATGTTGTTGGGCAAGTTTCCGCTGGTCGTGGACGAGTGGGTGGAAAGCGGGAAGGTCCACGAGTATGAAAGCGTGCCGGAGCGTTCCAATGGGATTGCTCGCGGCCATCTTGAGCGAATTTCCACTGTCTCCAGGAATTTGGAAACCGAAGTGGAGCTTGCGCTGCTGAACGAAAGAGCCCGTGCTGAAGCGGCGCGTTGTCTGTCATGCGGCCGCGCATACGAGGCGAACAAGACCTGCTGGTTCTGTTTGCCGTGCGAAATAGACTGCCCGCAAAAAGCGCTCATCGTGCAAATGCCCTATCTTGTCCGGTAGGCGCGGGGGGGCTTGAAAGAAGCCGCAGCGGTGTCGCGCAAGGCCGTTGCGGCTTCTTTGTGTTATTCGTTTAGTAAATGAGAGTGCTGCGTGGCAAGGCCTGTAGCTCTCGTTCTTTGTGGACATTAGAATATTTTTTTACTATTTTTCGATATCGGAAAAACGTAATTGCACATACTGCAGCAATAAATCAGTAGATTTATCTCGACAGGCAAAAAATTAGTGTTCCGGATACGGTCGTTTTGCGAAACACGCAAAAAACATGCGCTCAAGCAATAACGGCTGCGTAAGCCGCAGGCTGCGCGGCAGATTCACGCGGCGTGATGCCTTGGGTGTTCCCGGAGAACAGGTTTCGCCAAAACGAGGCTCCCTGCGGGGCATGTAAAAACAGTCAGAAATGTCAGGAATTGTATGTCCCAGACCACTCCTCATTCTCCTCGTGAAACTGCCTCGGCGGCAACGCTCACCTCAGGCCAGAAAGAATTGATTTCCCAGATGCAGGCATTAGGGTTCAGCGACTATGAAGCAAAAGCGTATCTGGCGTTACTGCAATGTAGCCCTGCGACAGCGTATGAGCTTGCAAAAATTGCCGCGTTGCCAAGAGCAAATATGTATACCGTTGTGAATAACTTGGTAAAAAAGAAAGCCATATTACCGGTTTCTGATAAGCCTAGGCGTTATGTTCCTGCAAGTCCAGCAGAGGTATTTAATGATATTTCATCAAGTATTACATCGTTATGTACAAAAGTAATAACAGAGCTTGATTTATTAAAAATAAAAAATAACGATGAAGAATATGTGTGGGTACATACTGGAGAAGAGTCTGTAGGTAAAAAATTTATTGATATAATTAATGATGCTGATACATACATTTGGATAAAAGGCTCAACATCGCAAATAGAACCATATAGAAAGTTATTGCAAAAAAAATCTTCTCAAGGGGTGAATGTGTTTGTCATCGCCTTTGTTGATACTGTGGCCCTGCCTGATTACGGGCAAAAAAGCCGTATTTTTTTACACGAGGGGTCAGGCGTCGGAATAGGGAAGGGAGAAAGCTATATCACTCTTGCCGTTGATGGGACAAAAGCGGCGATATGCTCGCTTGATGGCGAAAAACAACTATCCTACTCTGAAAACAAATCTTTTGTCTATATGATAGGTGTTCTTCTTAAGCATGAAATATATCTTTCGGAAATAATACGTAAATACAAAGATGAAATAGAAGATTCTTTTGGTCCGGCCCTGCACTTGCTAAGGGAAAAATATATTTCTGTTCCAATCCCAGAAAGAACCATTCAATATATAGAAGAACGTTCCAAAGTTCTTGCCCAGAAGAAATAAGTACAAATCGGTTAGACAGGGCAGGGGGAAAGCAAGCCGGCGCTGTTCAGCAACAGCGCCGGCTCATGCGCGACCGGCAGTTTACCCTGAACGGGTTCCAAGGAGCGCACGCCTTGGAACCCAGAGGCATTATTTATCTTGACGATACTTGCTCAACTTTCCTTCATCAATGATGACCCCGGTGCCGGGCAGGTCGCGGATTTTGAGCACGCCGTCCTTGATCTGCAGCGGCTCGGTGAGCAAATCGTCGCTCATGTCCAGGAAGTTGGAGAGCTCCCCGGCGTTGGCGGACGTGCCCTTGAAGGCCGCGCCAAAGACCACGGAGCATAGTGTGCCCACCTGGCCGTCTATCTGGTTGGCCATGTATCCACCCTGAATGGGTTCCAAGGGGCGCGCCCCTTGGCGGGTGCAGGGCAGCGCGCTGCTTCGACTCTTCATTGGCTTCGGCAACTAACCGGAAACAGCCCAACGCAAAGCGGGACAGGAAATGCATCCCGTCCCGCTTCGTTTATTCGTGGGGTGTGCGCTATCAGATGGCTGTCACGGCCGGGATGACCACGGGATCGCGTTCCAGCACCTTGCGGAAGAAGCGGCGCAGGCCGGAGCGGATGCGTTCCTGCAGCTTGTCCATTTCGCCGGGGCGGGTGGTTTCCAGAATTTCCAGCACCACACACTTGGCGTCTTCCAGCACGTGGCTGAACTGCTGTTCGAACACAAAGCCCTTGGACAGGACTTCCGGCCCCTGCATCACTTCCCAGGTCACTTCGTCCAGCACCATGACCACGACGACCAGGCCTTCGCCGCCCAAGAGGTGGCGTTCCTTGAGCACGGACTGGCCCACGTCGCCCACGCCTTTGCCGTCCACCAGAATGGATTCGGCCTCAATGGCTTCCTCAAAGCGGATGGCGCCGTGCATCAGGGTCAGGGGCTGGCCGTCTTCCAGCAGTATGGCCCGTTCCTGGGCCACCCCGCAGTCGCGGGCCAGGCGGCAGTGCTTGACCAGGTGGCGGTATTCGCCGTGCACGGGCACGAAAAATTTGGGGCGCACGGCGTCTATCATGGCCCGCAGCTCGTCCCGGTGAGCGTGGCCGGAAGCGTGCATGGCGTGCACCTTCTCGTAATAGACCTCCGCGCCCTGGCGGTAGAGGGTGTTGATAAGCCTTGTCACGGCCGTGGTGTTGCCGGGAATGAGGCGCGAGGACATGATGACCGTGTCCCCCTGGTGGATGCTGAGCATCCTGTGCGCACCCCTGGCTATGCGCGAAAGGGCGGAAAGCGGCTCTCCCTGCGAGCCGGTGACTAGCAGCACCACTTCCTCGTCCGGCACCGGCGGCAGTTGGGCCACGTCCAGGTACAGCCCCGGCGGGGTGCGCAGCTTGCCCAGGTTGCGGGCCATTTCAATGTTGTTGATCAGGCTCCGGCCGGTGACGGCCACTTTGCGCCCGGTTTCCGCCGCGCAGTCGAACACTTCCTGAATGCGCTGGATGTGGCTGGAGAAAAGGGTGACGATGATGCGGCCCTTGCAGTCGAGGAAAAAGCGGCGCAGGGCGTCGAACACCTGGCGTTCGGTCAGGGACGAGCCTTCGCGTTCCACGTTGGTGGAGTCGGAAAGTAAGAGGTCCACCCCTTCCGGCCCGGCAAAGGCGCGGAACAGGGAGAGATCCGTGCCCGGCGCGTCGTCCAGGGGGTCCGGGTCGATCTTGAAGTCGCCGGTGTGCACGATTTTGCCGCCCGGCGTTTCCACGCCCAGGGCCAGGCCGTCGATAATGGAGTGGCAGACCGGGAAAAAGTGGAAAGTCATGTCCCCCAGGGTTACCGGCGTGCCGGGCCTGGCTTCGATAAGCGGGATCTTGCCCAAAAGATCGTGCTCGCGCAGCTTGTGTTCCACCAGGGCCAGGGTGAAGGGCGAACCGTACACCGGCACCTGCAGATGCGGCAGCAGCCAGGGCAGGGCGCCGATGTGGTCTTCGTGGCCGTGGGTGAGCACTATGCCGCGCACGGCGTCTTTGTGCTCCAGAATGTGGTCGAAACGGGGGATGATGACGTCCACGCCCAGGTGGTAGTCGTCCGGGAACATCAGGCCGCAGTCCACCACGGCCATGCCGTCGGGCGTGGCCAGGGTCATGCAGTTGAGGCCGATTTCCCCCAGGCCGCCAAGGGGAGTGAGAGTCACGAAATTTGCGGTGTCAGTCATGCAAGCTCCAATGCGAAAACTCAGGTGGGCGAGGCCGTGGCCCAGAGGTTGAATTCGCCGTCGCGTTCGACGTGCGCCTGGGCGAAACCCGCTTCCAGCAGCGCCGCTTTCAGCGTGGCGGCGGTAAAGGCGAAATTGTGGGCCATGAACAGGTTGCCCGCCTCCAGAAAGGGGCGGAATCCGTATAAAATATCCAGGGGGGTGATGGGCCCCCGGTTGGTCATCAGCACGGGCTTTTCCTCTTCGCCCCTGGCTATGCACTCCGCCACCTGGGTCAGGTCCGGCAGGGTAATGAGCGCGAAACCATAGGGCCTCAGCACCCGGCGGAACTCCCGCAGCGCGGGCTGCACCTCGTGCGGGTGCAGATGCTCCAGGTTGTGCGAGGAATACAGCGCATCGCAGGAAGCGTCCGCCACCGGCGACATGTCCGTTATGGAAGCCACGATGTCCGGGTTCACCTTGGGGTTGATGTCCAGGCGCAGTTCTTTCCAGTCCGGGCCGCGAAAGGTTTCGTGCAACTTGTCCGGTGTGTGCACGCCGCAGCCTACGTGCAGGACGGTCTTGATGCGCGGGACGGAAGAGGTCGCGTTCATTGCAAATATCCGGCAAGTTCCACAAGGTTTCCGTCCGGGTCGCGGACGTAGATGGACATGATGGGCCCGCGCGCGCCCGTGCGGGCCACCGGGCCTTCCAGCACGCGAATGCCCAGGCTTTCCAGGTGCGCGGCCAGTTCGGTCAGCGGGGTGTCGGTCAAAAGACAGAAATCCGCCGAGCCGGGCGTGGGAGAAGCCGCGTGCGGCATTATTTCCGCCCCGGCCTGGTGCAGGTTGATCTTGTGCGTACCGAAACGCAGGGCCACGCGGCCCTGGCCGAAGCGTTCCTCGGTCATGCCCAGGCCCTGGCAGTAAAAATTAATGGTTTTGCGCAGATCGCGCACGGTGAGCACGAAATGGTCAAAGCCCCGCACACCCACGTCCATGGTCAACTCCTTTTGCGAAGTTGGCGCACGATAGCGTGAATGTTCCGCCCCGGCAAGGCGTGATAAAAAGCGGCGCTTCATTTGAAGCGCTGCCGGAAAGTGCTGCAACGCAATGTAATGGTATGGAAGAGGAGCGGTCAGTACGAAGCTTCCGTGACCACCTTGCCCATTTTTTTGAGCTTGTCCGTAAGCAGCTGGATGGTCTTTTTGCGGGGCATGACCCCCAGCTGCTTGAAGAGCAGGGCGGAATGCGCCGCGTTGATGCCGCCGCCCAGCATGAAGTGCACGGCGTCCGCCTGTTCCAGCAGCAGGCACAGGCGTTCCACCACGCCGCCCTCAAAGTTTTCCGACGGTTCGCCCAGAATGTTGTGCACCTGGCTAAGCATGAACGCGCCTTCCGTGGTCAGGTCCACACCCTTGATTTTATACTCCGGCGGGGAGCCGAAGGCCGCGCCCACGGCCAGCATGGTCACTTCGCTCTTCAGTTCCCTGGCCACGATTTCCGCCGTGGTGGAACCGCAGACTACCCTGGCGCCGGGCCGGGCCATGAAGTCCGCCACGTAGACCGCGTCCTTGGCGGGCTTGGAAGGCGGACCGCTGAGAATGGTCAGCTGCGAGGCTTCCCGGCAGTGGAGCAGGGCGCAGGTGGTGTCGTCCTCAAAGCGGCCGCCGGAGACGGAGGCGCAGAGTTCCAGGATCTGTTCCGGCAGATCGCGGATATCCCGCCCAGCCTCCGCATGCCGCTCGCCGGAGAGCTGGCGGTTGATGAACTGCTCCACGGCCTGGGAACCTATGCCTATGGCGTAGCCGTGGCCCAGGCCCGCCTGGGTCACGCCGTCGGAAGAGAGCAGCAGGCTGTCGCCTATTTCCAGGGTGCCGCCGCTTTCGCCCACCACTTCGTAGCCCGCCGTGTAGAACACGGGCTTCAAGACGTGCGCGGAGCCGTTGAGAATGGCTATGGGCTCCGGCGATTCGTAGGTGTAGGCGCTGAAGCGGCCGTCCGGAGCCACAAAAGCGGCGGAAAAAGCGGAAAAGGGAATTTCCGCCTCCCTGGCCTTGTGCATGGAAGCGGCCACCATTTCCGCCGCCGAGCGCAGGGGCACGCCGGAACGCAGCAGTTCCCGCAATCGCCCCGCGCACATGGAAGCCGCGATATTGGCGTACACGCCGGACCCTATGCCGTCGCACAGGATAAGCGCCGTGCCCTCGCTGCCCTTGTCGCAGGCGTGCACGTCCCCGCACACGACGTGGCCGTATTTCTTGCGCTCCGCGACGATGTCCTCAAAGAATTTCACAGCGGCTTCCTCGCGCCTTATTTCGTCTCGTCTTCATAGAGGCTCATCAGCCGCCGCACCAGCTCCTCGTTGCGGGCCGTGCTTTTGCCCAGGTAGTGCGCCATTTCCTGGGCAAAGGCGATCTGGTGGTCCAAGAGTTCCTTGGCCTGGTTCAGGGTCTGTTTTTTGATCAGGTCCAGTTGCAGGCCGTCGAATTTCAGCTGCGAGATATCGGTGTACGTGCCCACGAACTGGCCTTCGTCGCGCAGGGCGTAGAGCAGTTCGTGGTACTTGATGCCGTACTTGGTGCGGATGGATTCGTAGCTGTCCGCCGCGCCGCTCTGCATGGCCTCGTAGCCGTCCGCGTTGATGAGGTAGGAGATGCGGCGGCCCAGGATGCCGTTGTTGCACATGAACATGCGCTGAAAGGCCGGGTTCATGCTCAGGATGTTCAGCTCGCCGTCCAGCACCACCACGCCGCTGGGGCTGGTTTCGATAACCCGGTCGGAACGCTGCTGGGCCAGGCGGCGCATGTAAGGCATGCACATTTCCGGTTCCGCGAGGCCCCGCACCACGGCGATCGCGTTGTCCCGGCAGCTTTTGTAGCCGCAGGCCCCGCAGTTGAGCTGGTTTTCCGGATCCAGCTTGCCCGTGCTTTTGAGCACCTGGTTGATGCTGGCCTCGCTGACCTCTTCCGCCAGCGGGGGCAGGGCGTCTCTGGCAAAGGCCGTGACCAGGGCCACGGTGGCCTTGTTGCCCGGCTCATCGCTTTCCGCCGCCTTTTTGGCGTAGGCCACCACGTCGCGCTTGCGGTCGTAGAGGTTTTTCTCTCTGGGAAAAGCCGGGCCGTTGATGCAGCCCCCGCCGCAGAACAGGGGTTCCACCACCATGAAGCGCCATTCCCTGGCCGGGATGGAGAACAGTTCCATGACCGCGTCCGCGCCGGAAAGGTGGAGCGTGTCGTCCTCCGTGCCGTCGCAGGTGACGGCCCCGGTTTTGAGCATGCCGCCGGGCAGGGGGAAAAGCCGCGCCCGGCCGTTGTAGCGCTCGGACTCGAAGGGGCTTTCCGGGCAGGCGGCCAGGTCGATGCCCTCTTCCTCCAGCCAAACCAGAAGCTCGGTAAAGGTCAGCACTTCATCCACGGCGTCGGCGTTTTCCGGCCGCCGGGCTTCGGACTTTTTGGCGGCGCAGGGGCCTACGAAGACCACGGCGCAGTCCGCGCCATAACGCTCCTTGAGCATGCGGCCGTGGGCCACCATGGGGGAGACCACGGGAATGAGCAGGTCCACGTATTCCGGCCGGTACATTTCAATGTAGTTGACCACGGCGGGGCAGGCCGTGCAGATGCTGCCCCGGGCGTCGGTGTGCAGCGATTCCTGCGTGGTGCGGTCCGCGCCCTCGGCTGTTTCCGTGACGTGCGCGAAGCCGAGCATGCGTAGCGCGCCCGGCAGCCTGAGCGCCCGCCAGCCGCTGAACACGGCGGGAAAAGAGGGCGCGATGCTCACGGCCACGCGCTCGCGCTCGCGCAGCAGGCGTTTGACGTTTTCCAGGCTGGAATGGATGGTTTTGGCCTGCTGCGGGCATTCGCGCACGCAGGTGCCGCACTTGATGCACAGGGTGTCTTCCACAAAGGCCTGGCCGTCGGTGACGCGGATGGCCTTGACCGGGCAGGCCCGCACGCAACGGTAGCAGTCCTGGCAGTTGGCCGTGACGGTGTAGACGGTGTTCTGCCTGTCGCTGCCAAGCGGGGTGGGTGTTTCAGGTTTCATGGCACACGCCTCCTTGGTGGCGCGCAAAAGACTCAGATTGACGGCGACTGTCGAATCCCCCCTGCCGCGGGGTCCAGGGGGGTCACCCCCCTGGCGGGTGCAGGGCGGAGCCCTGCTTCCGTCCAGGATGGCTTCGACAAAATTGCCTTTTGTTCTACTTCAGGGCCGCCTGAAGAGCCGCCGCAGCCTTGTCAAAGGAGCAGTGCTCAATGACAGTCCCGTTTATTTCCAGCACCGGGCCTTTTTTGCATGACTTGCCGCAGAAGGACGCGGTGAATTCCGTGATGTCCTCCAGGCCCTGGTCCCGTATATGCCCCATGAGCTGTTTATACAAATTCTGCGCGCCCCGCAGAAAACAGCTGGTGCCGAAACAGATTTTCAGGCTCAGCTTTTTCTCGCCGCCGGGCCGGGTCAGGACGATATCCTCCTGGGAGATGCGGTTGCGGTTTTCATAATGGGTGTGCAGCAGATGGTGCGCTTTTTCCGGCGTCAGCTCTTCGTTGTAGAGCTTCTGCAGGTAGGGGTTGTCGCCGGCATTGTGCAGGTGCATCATTTTGTCGTCGGCGTACAGGCCCTTGGAACGCTCCGCCACGGCGCGGTGGTTGTGCTCGCTTTCCGGCTGGCCGCCGCCGTTGACGCAGCCGCCGCAGCAGGCCATCACTTCCACCAGGTCGTACTGCTCTTCCCCGCTGCGGATCTTGTCGATGAGGCGGCGGGTGTTGGCCAGGCCGCTGACAATGGCCAGACGCAGCCGGTGGCCGCCCAGTTCCACTTCCGTGACTTTGGTGCCGTCGCTGCCGCGCAGCTGGCGGAAATCCGTGCTGCCGTGGTCCAGCTTGCCCGCCGCGTAGCGCAGGACGGCTTCGCTGACCCCGCCGGAACTGCCGAAAATAACCCCGGCCCCGGTCTTGAAACCGAAGGGCATGTCAAAGGAACCGGGCTCCAGGCGGTCGAAATCAATGCCGCTCTCCTTGATCATCAGGGCCAGCTCTTTGGTGGTGATGACGTGGTCCACGTCCTTGTTGCCGTCCACCGCGAATTCCGGGCGCTTGGCTTCGAACTTTTTCGCGGTGCAGGGCATGATGGAAACCACGGTGATCTTTTCCCTGGGAATGTTCAGGTCCCGGCTGAGCTTGTCTTTGCACAGCGAACCGAACATCTGCTGCGGCGAGCGGCAGGAAGAAAGGTGCGGGAGCAGGTCCGGGTAGTACTGTTCCGCGAATTTGACCCAGGCCGGGCAGCAGGAGGTGAACTGGGGGATGTTCCCTCCGTTGGCCAGCCGGCCCAGGAACTCGTTGCCTTCCTCGATGACGGTCAGGTCCGCGCTGAAAGCGGTGTCGTAGACCTTGTCGAAACCCATGATGCGCAGGGCCGCGATGATCTGGCCTATGGTCAGGGTGCCGGGCTTGTGGCCGAAGTATTCGCCGAGGGCCACGCGCACGGCCGGGGCTATCTGCACCGCCACCAACTGCTGCGGGTCGTGCAGGGCGTTCCAGACCCCGTTGATGCTGTACTTGGGCATCAGCGCGCCCACGGGGCAGACTTTGACGCACTGGCCGCAGTTGACGCACTCCACGCTGCCCATGGGCTTGCCGAAACAGGTGACCACCTGGGCGTCCGCGCCCCGGTGGGCAAAGTCCAGCACGCCCACGGACTGGATTTCGCTGCACACCCGCACGCAGTCGCCGCAGAGCACGCACTTGCCGGGGTCGCGCACGATGGAATCAGAGGAAAGGTCCACAGGAGCCTTGTGGGGCATGCTTTTGAAGCGCACCTTGGTAATGCCCATGCGTTTGGCGATGTTCTGCAGCTTGCAGTCCCCGCTTTTGGGGCAGGTGGTGCAGTTCTGGTCGTGGCTGGCCAGCATCAGCTCAATGGTCATCTTGCGCATGTCGCGGATGCGCTTGGTGTTGGTGCTCACGGTCATGCCCGGCTCCACCGGCGTGGAACAGGCGGGCACGATGCCCCGGCCTTCCAGTTCCACCATGCACATGCGGCAGGCGCCGTACACGCTGATTTCCGAGTGGTAGCAGAAGGTGGGCAGCTCGATATGCGCGCTGCGGATAAGTTCCAGCAGGTTTTTCTCGTCGCCGATGGGAACGGAGACGCCGTCAATGGTGGCTGTTCTGTCTATGCGTTGCATGGCGGCTCCTTAGCGCACGGCGATAGCGTTAAACTTGCAGCTGTCCATGCAGACGCCGCACTTGACGCACAATTCCGGGTTGATGGCGTAGGGCATGCCCTTGGCCCCTGTAATGGCGTTCACCGGGCATTTCCTGGCGCAGATGCCGCAGCTTTTGCAGGCTTTTTCCAGCACGGAATAGACGTGCAGCCCTTCGCACTGGCCCGTGGGACAGCGCTTGTGCTGTACGTGGGCCTCGTACTCCTCGCGGAAGTACTTGAGCGTGGAGAGCACCGGGTTGGGCGCGGTCTTGCCCAGGCCGCAGAGGGAACCGGTCTTGACGGTTTCCGCCAGCTCTTCCAGCAGGGGGATGGTTTCTTCCGTGGCCCGGCCTTCGGTAATGTCGTCCAAAAGCGCCAGCATCTGGCGGGTGCCTTCGCGGCAGATGACGCACTTGCCGCAGGATTCGTTCTGGGTGAACTGCATGAAGAAACGCGCGATCTTGACCATGCAGGTTTCGCGGTTCATGACCACCAGGCCGCCGGAACCCACCATGGCCCCCACGGACTGCAGGTTTTCGTAGTCCAGGGGCAGGTCCAGGTGTTCCATGGTCAGACAGCCGCCGGAAGGCCCGCCGATCTGCACGGCCTTGAAGTCCCCGCCGTTCAGGTTCCCGGCGTCGTCCAAGACGCCCCCGCCGATATCGAACACGATCTCCCGCAGGGTGGAGCCGAACGGCACCTCGATAAGCCCGGTGTTGGCCACGTGGCCGGTCAGGGCAAAGGTCTTGGTGCCTTTGGACGTGGCCGTGCCCAACTTGGCGTATTCCCCGCTGCCCATCTGGAAAATGAGCGGCACGGAAGCCAGGGTTTCCACGTTGTTGATGACCGTGGGCCTGCCGAACAGCCCCTTTTGCGCGGGAAAGGGCGGCTTGGGGTTGGGCATGCCGCGACGGCCCTCAATAGAGGCCATCAGCGCGGTTTCCTCGCCGCAGACGAAGGCGCCCGCGCCTTCCATGACGTGGATGTCAAAGCCCATGCCGGAGCCGAAGATGTTTTCGCCCAGCAGCCCGGCTTCCCTGGCGTCCCGGGTGGCCTGCTTCAGGCGTTGCACGGCCAGGGGGTATTCCGTGCGCACATAGACGTAGCCTTCCGTGGCTTCCACGCCCCGGGCGGCTATGATCATGCCTTCCAGCACGCTGTGGGGGTTGCCTTCCATGACGCAGCGGTCCATGAACGCGCCGGGGTCGCCTTCGTCGCCGTTGCAGATGACGTATTTGACCTCGTTCTTCTGCTGCCGGGTCAAATCCCACTTGCGGCCCGTGGGGAAACCGCCGCCCCCCCGGCCGCGCAGGCCGGAAGCCAGCATTTCCTTGCACACCGCTTCGGGCGTCATCTCAAGCACCGCCTTGCGGGCCATGAAATAGCCGCCGCTGCCGATGTATTCCTCCAGGTCCCGCACGTCCACGTGGCCGCAGTTCTTGAGCATCAGCCGGTGCTGCCTGGCATAGAAGGGGATCTTGTCCATGTCCGCGATATGTTCCCCGCTGTCCGGGGTCTGGTACAGCAGGCGGTCCACGGGCTGGCCGTTAATGATGGTCATATCCACGATCTCGTCCACGTCCTCCGCCCGCACCTTTGTATAGAGGATGCCCTGCGGGTACACGGTGACCAGGGGGCCCATCTGGCAGAAGCCCTGGCAGCCGCTTTCGGAAAGCAGGTGGTCCGCCTTTTCCTTTTCCAGGGACACGGTGACCGTCAGTCCCCTGGCGCGGATGACTTCCAGAAAGCGGTTGTAAATGGGCACGGAACCGTTGGCCATGCAGCCGGTGCCCGCGCAAATGATGATGCGGCCCTTGTACTGCCGCATGCGCTCCTCAAAATGCTGTTTGCGTTCTTCCAAGCTATGCGTTTGCGCCATGGCCGTTTTCCTTCTCGCGTATGCTCTTGAGCAGTTCCGTGGTTTTTTCTTTGGTCATGGCGCCGTGCACTTCCTCGTTGACTACCACCACCGGGGCCAGGCCGCAGGCGCCCAGGCAGGCCACGGTTTCCAGGGTGAACAGCATGTCGTCGGAAGTCTTTTTCTTGGCGGAGAGGCCCAGCTCGCGTTCCAGCACCTTCAGGATGTCCGTGGATTTTTTCACATGGCAGGCCGTGCCGTCACAGACCTTGATTACGTATTTGCCTTTGGGCTCCAAGGTGAAGTGCGAGTAAAAGGTGGCCACTCCGAACACGCTGGTGGGGGAAAGGCCCAGGGCCGTCGCCACATAGGTCATGATTTCCTCGGGCAGGTAGCTGTACTCTTCCTGGATTTCCTGGAGAATGGGCACCAGCTTGTGCGGGTTGCGCTGGTGTTTGTCCAGCACTTCGCAGACCCGGTCGAACTTGGAGGAAAAGGTGCCGCCCGGGACGGGCGCGTGCGCGGGGGGCGCGATCGAAGCGGTTTTCATCGCGGTACCTTTTGGCTGTGGCAGGGTTGGTGTTGAGGGGACAAGCGGGTCAATCAAGCCCGTACACGGCGAAACTGTTCTTGAGCATTTGGGAGAGCACGACGAACGAGGCGGCAATGCTTTCGTTTTTGACCACCACGCTTTCCGGCGCGGACAGGTTGGCCGGAGAGAAATTCCACACGGCCCGGATGCCGCTGGCCACCAGCAAATCGCAGGTCTCCTGGGCGCAGGGCGCGGGTACGGCGACAATGCCGATGCGCACGTTGAGCCGCCGGCAGATGTTGTTCAGGGTGGCGATATCCAGCACGCGCTTGCCGCCCACCTCCGAACCCACCAGGTCCGGGTCCGTGTCGAACCCGGCCACAATGTTCAGGCCGTAATCCGTGAAATTGGCGTAGGAGAGCAGGGCCTTGCCCAGATTGCCCACGCCCACGACCACGGCGTCCGTCAGGTTATCGTAGTTCAGGAAGTGCTCGATATCCCGGAGCAGCTTTTTGCGCACATAGCCCACCCGGGGTTTGCCGCCTTCCGCCACGCAGGCCAGGTCTTTGCGCACCTGCACCTGGTTCAGGCCCAGGGCCTCCGCTATGGTGGTGGCGGAAATGTGTTCCGGCGCGTTTGCGGGGAGGTTTTTCAAATGTGTCAGATATTGCACCAGGCGCTGCAGCGCGTGTTTTGAAATGACGGGTCTTTCGTCGGACATGGAGTTCCCGGTATAAACCCGCGTGAGGGGGGCATGGTTATGGTAAAATCAATACTGAAATATCGATAAAAAAATACTGAATACAGGCCAGGAAGTCAAGTTTTTTGTGAAAAAAGGAACAAAGAAAAAGGCAGGCTGTCCAAGGAACCGGGAAGGTCTTGACAGACGGCCGATGATAGCGTGTTAGTGGGCGAACCACTGTTTCCGCCGCACCACCATACTAAAAGGGAGAAAGGGCTATGAAGATCCTGTTTGCGTGTGCCGCTTGCGCCGCTGTCGTGCTGGCGCAGGGTTTCCTGTATCCCGCCTCCGCCGCTCCGGCCGCCATGGAAGGCGCCGCCCCCGTCACTTTCAAGGTGGGCAAGGCCACGGTTTACAGCCTGCAGGACGTGGAGCGGCGCATGTCCGTGGAAACGTTCAAGGACGCGGGCATGGAAAAGCTGAAAAAACTCGCGCCGGAAGGCAGCGTGCCCTCTTCCGTCTACGTGTTTCTGATCAGGTCGGGCAAGACGCTGGCCCTGGTGGACACGGGCTACGGCAAGGCCGCGGACCCCAAAAGCTGGCTGCTGCCCAAGATGGCCGCCATCGGCGTGAAGCCGCAGGACATAACCCACGTGCTGCTCACCCACCTGCACGGCGACCACGTGGGCGGGCTGGCCTGGGAAGGCAAAGCCGCGTTCCCCAACGCGGAAGTGCTGGTCAGCGACGTGGAAAACGCCTACTGGACCAACCCGGAAACCCTGAAAACCAACCCCGGCCGCAAGGCGAACATTGAGCTGATCATGGCCAATTTCGCCATGTACCCCGGCAAAATCAAGACCTTCCCCCTGGGCGGGGACGTGCTGCCCGGCATCACCTCCGTGGCCGCCGTGGGCCACACGCCCGGTCATTCGGCCCTGCTGCTGGAATCCGAAGGCGCCCGCATGCTGTTCTGGGGCGATCTGGTGCACGGCGCGGCCCTGCAGTTTCAGGACCCGACCATTTGCGCGGTCTACGACATGGACAAACCCAAGGCCGTGGGCGCGCGCATAGCGCTGATGGACCTGGCCGCCAAGCGCAATATTCCCGTGGCGGGCGCGCACCTGCCCGCGCCGGGCGTGTTTAAGGTCAAGGCCGGAAAGGCCAAGGACACGTTCAGCTGCACACCGGCCAAGTAGACCGGACTGACGCCCACAAAAAAAACGGCCCGAACGGGCCGTTTTTTTTGTGACGGAGAAAAGCGCGCTCAGGCGCTGACAGCGGCCAGGCGTTCCGCTTCCCGGTCCACCCGGGCCAGAAGGTCCGCCACGTCCTGGCGGTTCGGGGCCAGAGCGGCGGCTTTCAGGGCGGCTTCCCTGGCGCGTTCCGCGTGCCCGGCTTCCAGCAGGGAAAGGGCGGCTTCCAGGTGCATGCGTTCCGGGGTTTCGCTGTACAGGGCCTTGAGCAGGGGGTGGAATTGCTCCTGAAAGGCCTCGCGTACCTGCTCTTCGTTGTCATGGAGAAAACGGGCCAGGTAGCGGTTGCCGGCCTGGCTGGGGGCGTAGAGCCGGAAAAAAGCCCTGGCGTGGGAGAGCAGGCGGCTGATGCGCGCCACGCCCTGGCTCATGTCCGCGTGGATCTCGCGGGTGATGGTGAAAAAGTCGTCGGCCAGCACAGCCTCTTCCTGCGGGATGCAGCGGTCCATCAGCCCCTGGAGCCTCGGGGTGTAGTAGCGGTGCTGGTGGGCGTCTTCCATCAGCTTGATGGTTTCGTGGAAAATGTAGCCGATGGCCCAGTCCAGCAGCCGGGCGGCCGGGGGGCTGCCTTCCGCGTCCCGCAGAATGTGGTGGCTGAGGTCTTTCAGGCGCCAGAGCGGGCCCTTGTTCAGCATTTCGCCCACCAGGTCCCGCAGCACGGGAAAGGAGAGGTTGCCCGCCCGATCAAAGCGGTCGAACTGCTCCGTCAACACCAGGCTCACATCGCAAAAGCCGCGCAGAATTTCCGCGGTAAAACGGGGGGAATTGGTTTCAAGCCAGTATCTGGACATGATTCGCCTCCGTTGTGACTCTGGCCTGAAAAAAATTGCCCGTCAACCCGGGAACAGGCAGAGTGGATTGTCGACATTACCCGCCGGGCATGCTATGCCGTATCCACGGTTTCCGGCCGTATTTTTTTGGCGGCCTTGACAAAAGGGCCTGTTCCATCTACCGGTTATTTAGTAGTAGTATCTATATGTTGCGCTCGAAAGAGCTTCTTTTTTCGGGCGGCATGATTTCCCGACCCGTGCTCGCGGCGGGTTCTCACCAACACTTTGCGGAGGTAGGGTAATGGCGAAACACGCGACCCCAAAACTTGACCAGCTTGAGTCGGGACCTTGGCCGAGCTTTGTTTCCGACATCAAACAGGAAGCGGAAAACAGGGCCAAAAACGCGAAAGGCGTGGAATATCAAATTCCCGTCGACTGCCCGGAAGACCTGCTGGGCGTGCTTGAGCTTTCGTACAACGACGGCGAAACCCACTGGAAACACGGCGGTATCGTGGGCGTGTTCGGCTACGGCGGCGGCGTTATCGGCCGCTACTGCGACCAGCCTACCGCGTTCCCTGGCGTGGCCCATTTCCACACCATGCGGGTCAACCAGCCCGCGGCCAAGTTCTACAAAACCGATTTCCTCCGCCAGATCTGCGATATCTGGGACATGCGCGGTTCCGGCCTGACCAACATGCACGGCTCCACCGGCGACATCATCCTTCTGGGCACCCAGACCCCGCAGTTGGAAGAAGTGTTCTACGAACTGACCCACAAGCTGAACACCGACCTGGGCGGCTCCGGCTCCAACCTGCGCACTCCCGCGTGCTGCATGGGGCCTTCGCGCTGCCAGTACGCCTGCTATGACACGCAGGACCTCTGCTATACTCTGACCCGCGACTACCAGGACGAGTTGCACCGTCCGGCCTTCCCCTACAAGTTCAAATTTAAATTCGACGGCTGCCCCAACGGCTGCGTGGCTTCCATCGCCCGCTCCGACTTTTCCGTCATCGGCACCTGGAAAGACGACATCAAAATCGACCAGGCCGCCGTCAAAGCTTACGTGGGCGGCGAATTCAAACCCAACGCGGGCGCGCACTCCGGCCGTGACTGGGGCAAGTTCGATATCGACGCGGAAGTCATCTCCCGCTGCCCCACGGCCTGTATGAAGTGGGACGGCGCCAAGCTGTCCATCAACAACAAAGAGTGCACGCGCTGCATGCACTGCATCAACACCATGCCGCGCGCCCTGCGCATAGGCGACGAGCGCGGCGCCTCCATTCTGGTGGGCGCGAAAGCCCCGGTGCTGGACGGCGCGCAAATGGGCTCGCTGCTGGTGCCTTTTGTGGAAGTGACCCCCCCGTACGACGACGTGAAAGCGGTCGTGGAAAACATCTGGGACTGGTGGATGGAAGAAGGCAAGAACCGCGAGCGCTTGGGCGAAACCATCAAGCGCCTTTCCTTCCAAAAGCTTCTGGAAGTGACGCAGATCAAGCCCCAGGCCGTCCACGTCAAAGAACCCCGCCACAACCCCTACATCTTCTTTAAAGAAGAAGAAGTGCCCGGCGGCTGGAACCGTGACCTTGAAGCATACCGCAAGAGACACCAGAGATAGGGAAGGGGAGATATACTATGGCATTCGTATCGTCCGGGTACAATCCCGAAAAACCCATGGAAGGCCGCAAGTCCGATATCGGGCCGCGTAAATACGACGAATTCTATCCCCCGGTTATCGCCAAAAACAAAGGCAACTGGGACTATCACGAAATTCTGGAGCCCGGCGTGCTGGTGCACGTGGCCAAAAGCGGGGACAAGGTCTACACCGTCCGCGCGGGCGGCGCGCGCCTGATGTCCGTCACCCACATCCGCGAAATCTGCGATATCGCGGACAAGCATTGCGGTGGGTACCTGCGTTTCACCACCCGCAACAACATCGAGTTCATGGTCACCTCCCTGGAAGCCATGAAAGCCCTGAAAGAAGACCTGGCCAGCCGTAAGTTCAAGGGCGGCTCCTACAAGTTCCCGGTGGGCGGCACGGGCGCGGGCATCAGCAACATCGTGCACACCCAGGGCTGGATCCACTGCCACACCCCGGCCACCGACGCCTCCGGCCCGGTGAAAGCCGTGATGGACGAACTGTTCACCGATTTCCAAAGCATGCGCATGCCCGCCCCGGTGCGTGTCGCCCTTGCTTGCTGCATCAACATGTGCGGCGCGGTGCACTGCTCCGATATCGGCCTGGTGGGCATCCACAGAAAGCCCCCCATGGTGGACCACGAATGGGCGGACCAGCTCTGTGAAATCCCCCTGGCCGTCGCCTCCTGCCCCACGGCGGCCGTGCGTCCGGTCAAGGCCGAATGGAAGGGCGAGAAAGTCAACTCCATCGGCATCAAGAACGAGCGCTGCATGTACTGCGGCAACTGCTACACCATGTGCCCGGCCCTCCCCATTTCCGACGGGGAAGGCGACGGCATCGCCATCATGGTGGGCGGCAAGGTTTCCAACCGCATTTCCATGCCCAAGTTCTCCAAAGTGGTTGTGGCCTACATTCCCAACGAAGCCCCCCGCTGGCCCAAAACCGTGCAGACGGTGAAGCACATTGTGGAAGTGTACGCGGCCAACGCCCGCAAATACGAGCGCCTGGGCGACTGGGCCGAGCGTATCGGCTGGGAGCGTTTCTTCAGCCTTACCGGCCTGGAGTTCACCCACCACCTGATTGACGATTTCCGTGACCCCGCCTACTATACCTGGCGGCAGAGCACGCAGTTCAAGTTCTAGTCTTCACACCCCGGCGCGGGCGGTTCGCCGCCCGCGCCGGAATAACGGAATAAAGGATGGACGCCATGGATGCCGATCAACAGAAAATCGTGGACTTTCTCAACGGAAAAACCAGCAAGACTAAGTTCTATTTCAACGACTTTCTGGAGCTTTTCCCCGACAAGGGCCCCCGCGAAGTGAAAAAAGTGCTCACCGGCATGATCAACGCGGAAATCCTGGAGTTCTGGTCTTCCGGCAGCACCACCATGTACAGCCTCAAAGGCGCGGGCAAGCACAACCCGGACGAAAGCTGAGTTTCGCGTCCGCTTCGCCTTCTCTTTTTTCCGCGCCCCGCGCGGTGTTCCTGTAATATGGAACGCCTTGCGTGGCGCGGCTGTTTTTTTAATACCTGAAGCTGCCCTTAGTATGCGGCTGAAGCTGGTTTTTTTATGCGTATTCCCAGAATAGTCATTGGCGGTCTGGCCGGCGGCACCGGCAAAACCACCATCAGCCTTGGGTTGGCGCGGGCTTTTGCCCGGCGGGGCCTGCGCGTGCGGCCCTTCAAGAAGGGGCCGGATTATATCGACACGGCTTGGCTGGGCCTGGCGGCCGGGCAGGGCGCCAGGAATCTCGATCCCTTCATGGTGGGCGAGAGCGCGTTGCGCACCCTTTTCGGGCAGCGGGCGGCGGGGGCGGACCTGGCGCTGGTGGAAGGCAACCGGGGTTATTTTGACGGCCTGGATCTGGCCGGCTCCTGCTCCACGGCGGAACTGGCCCGGCGGCTGGAAGCCCCGGCGCTGCTGGTGGTGGACTGCACCAAAATGACCCGCACCACGGCCGCCCTGGTGGCCGGGTGCCGCGCCTTTCCCGGCGGGGAGCGCATTGCGGGCGTCATTTGCAACCGCACCCGCGCGGAACGGCACAGCGAGCTGGTCAGAAGGTCCGTGGAGGAATTGGCGCATACCCCGGTGCTGGGCGTGCTGCCCCGGCTGGCCGTCTCCCCTATTACCGAACGCCAGAGCGGCCTGGTCACCGTGGAAGAGCACAGCGCGGCCAATGAGGCCCTGGATAGGCTGGCGGATGCCGTGGAGCGCCACCTGGACCTGCCGGGCATTTTGGCCCTGGCCGCTGCCGCCGCGCCTTTTGAAGCGGACGGCGGGGCGGAGGCGCCCGTTTTCGCGCCGCAGGGTAGGACGGTGCGCATCGGCTATGTGCGCGACGCCGTGCTCTGGCAGTATTACGAGGAAAATCTGGATGCCCTGCGTCATGCGGGCGCGGAACTCATCCCCCTCTCACTTCTTTCCGGAGAAGCCTGGCCCGCCCTGGACGGCCTGTACCTGGGCGGCGGCTCGTTGGACGGGCACGCGGCGACCCTTGCCGCGTGCAAGGACAGGCGCGCGGAGGTGGCGGCCCTGGCCGGTTCGGGTCTGCCCATTTACGCCGAACACGCGGGCTTTTTCTATCTTCTGGAAAGCTGGCGGGAAGGGGAGAGCAGCTACCCCATGGCCGGGGTGCTGCCCGGCGCGGCCGTCCTGTGCCCCAGGCCGCAGGGGCTGGGCTACGTGCGGGCGGAAGTGGCCCTGGCCAACCCGTACCATCCGCAAGGCGTTGCCTTGAAAGGGCATGAGTACCACTACGTACGCTGTCAGGGGGAGAGCGAGCCTCCGCTTGCTCTGCGCCGCACGCTGGGCGCGTCCCTGGGGCGAACGGAAGACGGGTTCACGGTGGGCAACGTGTTTGGGGCTTTTATGCAGATTTACGCCCCGGCTGTTCCGCATTGGGCCCCGGCCTTTGTCCGCGCCGCGCGGGAATGGCGGGCCGGGCGGTGACATGACGCCCGGAGGAAGGGGAAAACTTTTTTGGAAAACAATTTCCCCCTTCCTCCGGACCTCCAGCCTCCTTCAAAAAACTTTGACGGGGGTGGGATCCCGGTTTGGGCTTGAGTTGAAACGAAGCGGGACGGACACCAGCCCGCCCCGCTTTGAGTTTTCAGGAGCTGGATCAGGGAATGACGCCGCAGGCTATGCGGGCGCCGCCGCCCCCGTTGGCCGGGTTGTCGGAATAGTTGTCGCCTCCGGCGTGCACCATGATGGAGCGCTTCCGGATATCCTTCACTTTCAAGCCCTTGACTATCATAGTTTGGTCGGCCGTGCCGTTGGCTTCCACCTTCAGCGCGGGCAGGTCGCCCTCATGGCCGCCCTTGCCGGGTCCCATGTGCTTGCCGGTTTTCTTGGGGTCGTAGTGCCCGCCGGCTGCCATGCCGGCCACCATTTTTCCGCCTTCCATTTTCGCGCCGCAGTTGGGGAATTCATGGATATGAAAGCCGTGTTCGCCGGGAGAGAGTCGGCGGAGCTTGGTCACAATCTGCAGGCCCTTGTCCGTGTCGGTAAAGGTTACCGTGCCCAGGGTCTGCTCGGCGCTCATGTCGCCGACCCCGATCTGCACGATGGGCACCGTGACGCTTTCCGCCTTGGCGGGCGCCGCCAGCGCCGGGTATTGGAACAGGCAGAGACAGAGGGCAGTCGTCAGAAGAATCGCCCGTTTCATAAAACCTCCTTATACAATGTGTGATGGATGCCAGTGTCTTCTCTATACGCGCAAATATATTTTTTAGGCAATAGCGTTCGTTTTTCTTCTTGCGGGCCGCAAGCGGGCAAGGCATGATCGTGGGATGACGCGTCCCGGACATACTCCCGCGCACATGGCCCTGGGCCGGGCCGGGGAAGAGGCCGCCCTGGCCCTGTTGCAGGAAAAGGGCATGCGCCTTTTGGCTCGCAACTGGCGGCCCAAGGGCGCGGCCCGCGGCCTGGAACTGGACCTGGTGGGCGAGGCGGGCGGGTATGTGCTGTTTGTGGAGGTGAAAACGCGCAGGTTGCGCGCGGCGGCGCAAGGGCGGGAAGAGCCGCCTTTCGGCCCGCAGGACAACTTCACCCAGCGCAAGCGCGCCAACTTCGTCCGTGCGGCGCACTATTTTTTGAGCGATTTCGACCTGTGGCGGAAACCCTGCCGCTTCGACCTGGTGTGCGTGACCTTTTTCCCTCAGGGGCCGCCAAAGCTGGAGCACTACGTTCATGTCATCGAATCCGGTACGTTTGTGGGTGGTGGCGACGCCGCTTGGCAACCCTGGTGATTTTTCGCCCAGGGCGCGGATAGTTTTGGGCGACGCCGACCTGGTGCTGGCGGAAGACACCCGCCGGGCCGGGCTGCTCTTTGCCCGCTGCGGCCTTGAGGCCAAGCGCTTCGTCAGCCTGCACGAGCACAACGAGGCCAAGCGCCTGCCCCAGGTGCTGGAAGAGCTGCAAAGCGGTAAGGTGGCCGCGCTGATCAGCGATGCGGGTACGCCCCTGCTCTCCGATCCGGGTTTCCGGCTGGTGCGCGCCTGCCGGGAAGCGGGCCTCCGGGTCTCCCCCGTGCCGGGGCCTTCCGCGCCCCTGGCGGCCCTTTGCGCCAGCGGGCTGCCGCCCCAGCCGTTCGTATTTCTGGGCTTTCCGCCCCGCAAGGCCGGGGAGCAGGAAAGCTTTTTCGCGCCCTACGCGGCGTTGGACGCCACGCTGATTTTTTTCGAACGCAAGGACAGGGTGGCGGAAACCCTGGCCCGCGCCCACGGCGTGCTCGGCCCCAGAGAGGCCTGCATTGCCAGAGAATTGACCAAGACCTATGAGGAGTTTATCGTTTTTCGTTTGGGCGGGGAGCTGCCCTTTGTCGATCTCTTGGGCGAGCTGACCATAATTTTGGGACCGCCGGAAAAAGGGGAGCGCACGCCGCAGCGGGAAGTAAGCGCGCTGCTGGCGCAAAAGGCTTCCCAGGGGCTGAAACCCAGGGAATTGGCCCGTCTGGTCCAGGGTGAAGTGTGCGGCTGGACCGCCAAGGACGTCTATCGCCTGCTGCAGGAAACGGAAGACGGGTCGGCGCCGGTTTTTGACGGGTAAACGGCCGGTTTGTGGCAGAAAAAAATACGGTTTCTCCCGGTTATGCAGGATCCTATGCGGAAAATACGTCAGGCGACCCTTATGCGCTGCTTTTTGCGCAGCTACCTCGTGGCCGGGGCTTACAACAACCGCGGTTTGCAGAACGTGGGCTTTGTCCACGCCATGGACCCGGGGCTGCGCGACCTCTACCCCAAACAGGCCGATTTGCAGGAGGCCCGGGGCCGCTACCTGCGCCACTACAACTGCCACCCCTTCTGGGCGCCGCTGCTCCTGGGCGTGTTCCTGCATACGGAGACCGTTATTGCGGCCGGCCGCATGCACTCAACGGCCTTTCTCAGTTTCAAGGATACCACGGCCAACACACTTTCCGCGCTGGGGGATTCCTTTTTCGGCGGCACCATGCTGGCTGGCTGGGCTCTACTGGGCGCCTGCCTGCTGGCCATGGACCAGCCCTGGGCCTTTGCCGCGCTGACTCTGGTGCTGTTCGCGGGCTTGCAGCTTTTCAAGCTCTGCACCTACGTGGCCGGGCTGCGCTACGGCTTTTCCATTTTGCTCGGGCTGCGGCGCTGGGATCTTATTAACTGGGCGGACAGGCTCAAGCTGCTGAACGCGGGCTTTTTGCTGGCCTTTCTTTGCCTGCTGTTCCCGCCGGACCACGCGCCGCTGTGGTGGCTGGCCATGGCGGGTGGCCTGGGGGTGGCGGCCTGGGTGGTGGGGCGTGTACATTTGTCGCGAATTGTTTTAGCACTGGGCGCACTGGCGGCGGTTTTTCTGTTGCGGATCTTTGCGGAGTAACGCCGCGCAAAAGGAAAAGGAACGCACCGTGTTCGATATCGTGGCGTCTTCCCCCGGGGAGTACCAGGTGGAACTGCGCATCACCAACGAGCTGGGCCTGCACGCCCGGCCCGCGGCGCTTTTAGCGCAGACGGCCCAGCGTTTCGACGCGGAGATCTCTTTTGCCGTGTCCGGCCGTGAGGCGGACGCCAAAAGCATTCTGGATATCCTGTCGCTTGCCGCCACCAAGGGCAGCACGCTGACCCTGCGCGGCAAGGGGCCGCAGGCCCGCGACGCCGTGGAAGCCCTTGCTCTTCTCGTGCGCAGGCAGTTCAAAGAGGGCGAGCGGTGATCCGGCAAATTCTCCACGGCATAGCGGTTTCCGCGGGCATAGCCATTGGCAGGGCCTATTTTCTCGCCCGGCAGGACGAAAAGGCCATGGTGCGCCGCAAAATCCCCGTGGACGGCGTGGAGCAGGAAATCACGCGCCTCATGCGGGCCCTGGAAAGCACCCGCCGCGAAATGGAGGAAACCGCCCGCCGCATCCCGCCGGAACTTAAGGACCAGGCGGGCATTATCGCGGCGCACCTTATGATTTGCCGGGACCCCAAGCTGGTCCAAACCGCTCTCAACCATGTGCGCGAGCGGCATTTTTCCGCCGAATGGGCGCTGCGGGAAGCCGTGGCCGACATAGCCAGGGCTTTCAGCCTCATTGACGACGTCTACATCCGGGAACGGGTTCAGGACGTGCGCGCTGTGGCGGACCGGGTTACCGGCCACTTGCAGGGCCGGGTGGCCGCGCGTCTGCCGGAGGGCGAAGCCTGCATTCTGCTGGCCCGCGACCTTACTCCGGCGGACACGCTGGAGCTTTCCCCCAAGCGTTTTTGCAGCTTTGCCACGGAAGAGGGCGGCAGAACCGCCCACACCGGCATTCTGGCCCGCAGCCTGCAAATTCCCGCCGTGGTCGGCGTGAGCGGGCTGGAAGAATCCGTGTCCGATGGCGACCTGGTGGTGGTGGACGGCCTTAAGGGCCTTCTGCTGGTCAACCCGGAACAGAAGATCCTGGCCGCTTACGAGGCCATGCAGCACAGCTTTACCGCCTTTCAGGAGCAGATCCGGCTGCGTTCTTCCCTGCCCGCGGAAATGCCCGACGGAGTCCGCATAGCCGTACGCGGCAACATTGAAACCCCGGACGAGGCCGAGGCCGTGACGGCGGCTGGCGGCGAAGGCATTGGCCTGTACCGTACGGAATTCGGGTTCATTTCCCGCACCAGCGTGCCTAAGGAAGAGGAACTGTACGAGGAGTATGCCGCCCTGGCTTCCAAAATGGCTCCGCACAAGGTCACGCTGCGCACCCTGGACGTGGGCGCGGACAAGATGCTCTGGGCTCAGCGCGCGCTGGAAGAAGCCAACCCGGCCCTGGGCCTGCGGGCCATCCGCTACTGCCTGCGGCATCAGGATATTTTCCGCAGCCAGTTGCGGGCCATTCTGCGGGCCAGCGTGCATGGCTCCATCGCGCTGATGTTTCCCATGATCTCCGGCCTGCGCGAACTGCGCCAGGCCAAGGCCGTGCTCAACGAGGTTAAGCAGGAGCTGGAAACCTCCCTGGTGCCCTTTGACCGCAACACGCCCCTGGGCATCATGATCGAGTTGCCCTCCGCCGTCATGACCGCCGACGCCCTGGCCCGGGAAGTGGATTTTTTCAGCATCGGCACCAACGATCTCATCCAGTATTCCCTGGGCATAGACCGGGGCAACCGCCACGTCTCCCATCTGTACCAGCCCCTGCACCCGGCCGTGGTGCGTTCCATCAAGCACGTGGCCGACATGGCGCACAAAGAGGGCATACCCGTGAGCGTGTGCGGGGAAATGGCCTCCGACCCTTACTGCCTGCCCATTCTGCTGGGCATGGGCATAGACGAGGTTTCCATGGCGCCCCAGGCCATTCCGGGCATCAAGCACATTATCCGCAACATTGACCTGGACGAATGCCGCGAGCTTCTGTATCAGGCCCACAGCGCCGCCACCTCGGAAACCGTGAACAGAATTCTCAAGCAGGCGCTCTCCCGGCGTTTCCCGCGGGAACTGCCGTTTTACGTGTCCATGCTGGATGCGGAAGAATAATCCGTCTTCCGAAGCAAACGCGCTTTGACATTTGGTTCGGAAGGCCGGGGCCGCGTTGTCGCGGCCCCGGCGCGCAGCGCCGTGTCTTTGCTCTTGTGGATCGCGGATTGTTCCGGATGTTTCATCATCTCTGCGAGTTGCGGAAAAAGATACGGCAAAGTACACTAGAAATGTGATGGTTATGAGCAAAAAGCCCTCCCCCGCCCTGATAGCCCAGAACAAAAAAGCCAGGCATTATTACGAACTGCTGGAGTTTTTCGAAGCCGGCATCAGCCTGACCGGGTCGGAAGTCAAAAGCATCCGGGCCGGGCACATCAGCTTTCACGACGCCTACGTCACCTTTCGCAACGGCGAGGCCTTTCTGGTCGGCGTGCGCATCGCGCCCTACGCTAACGCGGGCTACGCCCAGCACGAGCCGGACCGGGAACGCCGTCTGCTGCTGCACGCCAAGGAAATCAACCTGCTCAGCAGCCGCGTGGACCAGAAGGGCCTGACCGTGGTGCCGGTGAACCTGCACTTCAAGGCCGGGCGCATCAAGGTGGAACTGGCCGTGGGCAGAGGCAAAAAACTCCATGACCAGCGCGACGGCCTCAAGCAGCAGGCCGAGCGCCGCGACTTGGAACGCGAGCTTATGCGTCATTAGTGCTGACGTGACGCCCGGGGGAAGGGAGAAACCTTTCTTGAAAGAAAGGTTTCTCC